>DMXI01000023.1 GCA_003483885.1 Microscillaceae bacterium | reverse complement strand
ATAAATATTGGGGCGCTCAAACACAGCGTTCTCGTGAAAACTTTGCTATT
Source organism: Microscillaceae bacterium (assembly GCA_003483885.1). Taxonomy (GTDB): domain Bacteria; phylum Bacteroidota; class Bacteroidia; order Cytophagales; family Microscillaceae; genus Microscilla. Next base: position 25,791 of record DMXI01000023.1, on the reverse strand, counting down.
GGTGACAACCGCATGCCTATGGAAGTTATCCGTGCTTTTGCCGTTTTGAAAAAAGCAGCAGCGCTTACCAATAGTGAACTTGGAGTTTTGGCAGGAGAAAAAGCCGAATACATTGCTAAAGTATGCGATGAAATATCTAATGGTGAGTTGGATAATCAGTTTCCATTGGTAGTATGGCAAACTGGTTCGGGTACTCAATCGAACATGAATGTAAACGAGGTAGTTGCTAATCGTGCTCATGTACTCAAAGGTGGACAATTGACTGATCAAGACAAGTTTGTTCACCCAAATGATGATGTAAATAAGTCACAATCATCTAATGACACCTTCCCCACGGCTATGCACATTGCGGCCTATAAAATGGTAGAGCGTCATTTGTTGCCCAAAGTACAACAATTGCGTAATACGCTTCAGCAAAAGGCTATTGCTTTTAAAGATGTAGTGAAAATTGGTCGTACCCACTTTATGGATGCTACTCCCCTTACTTTAGGGCAAGAATTTTCCGGGTATGTAGCCCAAATAGATTTTGCCATCAAAGCGATCAAAAATACACTTGAGCATTTGAGTTTTTTGGCCTTGGGTGGTACTGCAGTGGGTACTGGGCTAAACACGCCAGAAGGTTATGCCGAAATGGTTGCTAATAAAATTGCGGAGCTTACCAATTTACCTTTTCAGACTGCGCCGAACAAGTTTGAAGCACTTGCAGCCCACGATGCTATTGTGGAAACCTCAGGTGCACTTAAGCAATTGGCAGTAAGTTTGATGAAGATAGGAAATGATATTCGCATGTTGAGCTCTGGGCCTCGTTGTGGTATTGGTGAAATCATTATCCCAGCCAATGAGCCTGGATCTTCAATTATGCCAGGAAAAGTAAACCCTACCCAGTGCGAAGCCTTGACAATGGTTTGTGCTCAGGTAATGGGTAACGACGTGGCGGTTTCGGTAGGTGGTGCTACCGGACATTTTGAGTTAAATGTTTTCAAGCCAATGATGATTTATAACTTGTTACATTCTGCCCGTATTTTGGGAGACGCTTGTGACTCGTTTGATCGTAATTGCGCCGTAGGTATTGAGCCAAATCATCAGAACATCAAGGAGAATTTAGAAAACTCTTTGATGCTGGTTACGGCCTTGAATACCCACATTGGTTATGAAAACGCAGCCAAAATTGCTAAAAAGGCTTATAACGAGAATAGCACGTTGCGTCAGGCAGCCATCGATTTAGGACTACTTACCAGTGAGCAATTTGATGAGTGGGTGGTTCCAGAAAATATGATTGGCAGCATCAAGAAGTAAGTTTATTAAAATTTGGGCTTACTTTTAACGTTATGTCCTTACAAACGAGGAAGTTAACCACTTAACTTCCTCGTTGTTGATATTATAAAACTAATTAGAATTGATCTCATGAAGTTTATGACCAAATGTATACTATTGAGTATGCTCATCGGACTAGTGGTGGTGAATACTCAAGCTCAGGAGCTCTCAAAAGCTGAAAAAAAGGCATTGAAGAAGGAAGCAAAGGATTTGTATAAAAACCCTGCTAAACTAAAGATTTTAAAAGATGCGAAAGATAAGGCCAATGAAGAGTTGAATAAAAACAAACAGGAAATCTTGAAGCTGAAAGCGGCTCAGCACGACTTTGAGCAAAGAGAATCGGTGATGTTGAGTACGATTGATAGCATGAGTGCTCGCTTAAAAAGAGCCAACGATAAAATCAAAGAATTAGAAAATCGTAAACCAGTAGCCGCTGCCAATCCAACTACCCCTACTGGCACTGTAGCAGGTGTTGTATTTAAAGTACAAGTGGGTGCCTATAAAGGTGGTAATATTGGAACAGGCAACGGTGGTTCTGATTATACCAACGAAAGCGCAGATGGTTACAACAAGCATTTATTAGGGTCTTTTAAACAATATCAACCCGCCAAGTCTTTTGCTAGTCACCTGGAACGCTTGGGCATCAAAGGAGCCTGGGTAGTTGCTTTCAAAGACGGTAATCGCATTAGCATCAAAGAAGCATTGGGAGGTGCTGGTTCTGATACCCCTAAAAATGAGGAAGTAAACACCGACGGAGGCAAATAATCATTTATAAAAGAACTTCATTATGATGAATCGTGTATTTTCTATCTTGGTTGTTTTGCTCTTGATGGGATTGACAGTACCTACACTGGCCCAAAAAAATCAAGACCCAGCCAAGATGTCTAAGAAGCAGTTACGTCGTGCTTTGAAACGCTACTATAAAAACCCGGCAAGCTTTAAGGAATTCAAGCAAAAAATAGAGGATAAAGAAGCCAAGCTAGCCGACCTTGACAAGCAACTTCAAACGCCCATTAATACTGATAAGATTGATGCCGAGATAGCTGCCAAAACCAAGGAAGAACAAACCTTGCGAGCCGAGATAGAACGTCTAAAAAATGAAAAGACAGAAACTAAAAAGGTCATTAAGAAAGAGACCAATGAGCAGGGTACTATTTACAAAGTACAGGTAGAGATTACAGACAATGACTTGTACAAAGAAATTGTTCAGGGAGAGAAGAAAGCGGTTTTTACAGGAGATTTGGATAATGATGGCCTAAAAAAATATACCTTGGGTTATTTTAACGATAAGGCCGAAGCCGAAAAGTTTGTTAAAATACTGAACGAGTTGTTTATCAAAGCTGCTAAGGTTGTTACCTATACGGATGGTAAAAGAATTGATTAACCCTTACAAAATCACCTAATTATGACACTTCATCAACTTCGCTCCATGTTAATTGTTTTGGCCATTCTTTGGGGTTCTTCACAATTGTACGCACAAAAACTCTCTAAAGCAGAGAAAAAAGCCTTGAAAGTAGAGGTCAGAAAACTGAATAGTAACTTAGAAAAGTTTCGTTTGATGTTGTCTGCCGAGTCTACTTTAGACAAGCAAATCAAAGAAAAGACGGTATTGATCACAGATAAACGTTCAGAGGTAGACAAAAAGCAAAAAGAGTTGCGTGATAAAAAATTGCTGGTACAACAATTACAGGATGAAATTAACGAATTGCGTAAAAAACAAAAGGAAGTGAATGCTACTCCCCAGCGCACCAAAATTACGGTATCGGATACCACTTTTAAGGTGATTATTGGTTCTTACACTTCCAAAAATTTCAGCGAATTTGCCAACAAGCACAAAAACTTTATCATTGAACCTTATGTAAACCCCAATGACAATAAAACCTATTATCGTTATTGCCTAGGCTATTTTACTAGCTATTGGGAAGCTTTGTACTTCAAAAAATACATAGCCAAGGTAATGAATAAAGACAAAGAACAGCACCAGCCTTATGTAGTAGGATACGCCGATAACAAGATTATTATTGATGTGCGGGATATTTTAGAGAAACTAGGGCTTTAAATTATTGATGATTAATGTTTGACTATTCATCAAACATTAATCATCAAACATTAGGTTATTTTTTAGGCTTTTGGCAAAATAACAAACTAGTATTGTCCGTCTTCCAATGATAGCCATAAGTAAAGTCGAGTTGCTTCACCGTCTTATCTGTTTTAAAAGCATCTCTCAAATCGGCCTGATAGCCACTCTTAAAATCGGATACAGGGGCCGCATACTTACCATACAATTGTACATTCCACCCTTGCTTCTTATAATAACTGTAAGGCACACCAGTATCGTCTTGCAATACAGCCGTAGTTTCATCCAAAATGATATTACGAATGGTTGTAAAAATCTCGTAATGAGGCAAATAAGAAGCTGATTTGATCAAAGCAATTTTTTTATCAAAGCTTTTGATAAAGTTAATAAAGTGCTTTTTCTTCTCAACAAACTTCTCTTGAATATCCGAACCAAAATAGTAGATATTTTGAGATTTGGTTTTGCCCTTACCAATAAACTCGATATGCAATAAAGTACGATCTTTATCGGTAGGTACGGTAATAGGTACTACTTTTCGGTTACCCTCAGTGTCAAATACAATGCGTTCTACTTTTACAATTTTGCTTCCGGTTCTGGCCAAAAATATAGACATCAACGGTAGTACTCCCTTCAATGAGGCTGTGTTTAAATCACCACTCATAAAACTTGTAATAAAATAGTTCCTTTTGAGCAACTCTGCCAAAGCTTCCCGAGAACGATAAAAATATTGTTTCATAAACTTTTTATCATCAGCCTTGAAAGTAGGCAGTTCGCCAATAGGCTCCAGGCCAAACATGAGGTAGTTGTCACAGTTAGGGAAGTACAAAAACGCATTAAGGAAATCAGGCCCACTAAAAGGGTAAAACAAGTTATGTTGTTCTTTATTTAAATGTCCTATTTCCTGATCACGCCAAGGGCGAATTTTGCTCAAACGACTTTGGTCTAATTGATTCCAGCTTTCGCTCAATAATTTAATATGCTCTTGTCCTTCGGGGCTGGCAAATAAATCACCCATTCCTCCTTTATCTTCAATATCTAACCCTGCCATCAAGTAAGCTTTGGCAGTCAATGCTGCATCTGGCTTTATATCTGAGGGCACCTCACTTTTAGCTGTACTATCAGTTTTGGTTGTATCTGTTTTGGTAGTATTTGCGGTATCTGTACCAGTTTCGTTCCCACCTTGTTTGCTATCGCAAGCCGTAAACCCGAGCGTACCAACCAGTAGCCCCAGGGCGATATACTTTTGTAGTAGTTTCATCGATTTGAAAAAAATTATTTTTGTTTAAAGGCCAAAATTACGCTGGTATTATCCGTATTCCAATGATATCCATAGGTAAAGTTCAAAGGTTTTATGGTAGAGTCTTCAGCAAAAGCCTTTTTGAGCTTGGGCTGGTAGGTGTATTTACCAAAATCGGCAATGGGCCAATTGTACTTACCATAGAGTTGTACCTTCCAACCTTGGTCTTTGAGCACCTCATAACGTACTCCAGTATCGTCTTGCAGTACAGCTTCGGTATCTTGCAACACCAAGTCACGCATTACTTTAAACTGTGACTCGTGCAGGGTATACTGGCAAGATTTCACAAAAGAAACTTTGTTTGGAAAGCTTTTGATAAATTTGGTTAGCTCCATTTTCTTAGGCATTTCAGCATCGCGCACGTCGGTACCGAAATAGTAGATTTTTTGTGATTTGGTCTTGCCTTTGCCCAAAAACTCTACCATCAACCCTACCACTGATTTTTTTGGATTTAGTTTTTCTGACAATGGAAATGATTTTGGGGTACCATCAGGCTGAAGTTGAATTTTCTCTACTTTCACAATTTGGTTATTGGTTCGAGCCAAAAAAGTAAACATCAACGGTACTACTCCTTGTACATTGGAGTTAAGTTCGCTGCCCATAATGGTGGTAATGAAGTAATTTCGTTGAAAAATTTCCCCCAAAGCATTGCGTACACTACCCAAATAGTTGGTCACAAACCCTGCTTTTTCTTGAGAAAAATCGGGTAAGTTCCCCACTTTCTCTAAACCAAACATGAGGTAGTTGTCACAGTTTGGGAAAAACTCATAAGCGTTGATAAAGTCTGGCCCACTAAAAGGGTAAAACAAATTGTGAGACTCCCCATTGAGTTTGGCCAGCTCGGTACCACGCCAGGTACGCATTTTTTTCAAACGAGCATTTTCTAACTTCCCCCATTGTTGCCCAAAGGCATTCATATGGTTTTTCGCCCCTGATTGGTTAAATACGCTATCCATTCCCGCCTTATCGTCTGGAGTAAGCCCTGCAAATAAGTACGCATGCGCCGTGAGCTTGACATCTACCTGAGGGGCTTGTGGCTGTGGCGTATTTGTTTTAGTGGAGTCTTGAGTAGTATTGGTGGTATCTTGAGTAGTTGAGGTTTGATTGGTTTCTCCCCCTCCCCCACAAGCTTGTATAGCCAATAATACCATGAGTGCAATCCATCCTTTTATATTTGAATGGAACGCTTCGGAGTAGTTTTTTTTCATTGTTGTTTTTAGATAAGATTTGTTCAAGATGCAAATTAAGCAAGTTATGACTAATTGCCCATACTGTATAGAGGATTGTATTCTCGCAAATTAACAGGTTTTTGAGAAGTGTGGGAGTTTTTAATAAAATTGAAAAATATTTTAACATCATCACCTTCATATTTATAAATAAACGCCTATTGAATTTGTGTTGAGCCAAACTGCACAGTATTTGGACTAAACTGTAAAATCCAAGCACTCGCTAACGCCTACATTTGTACCATCAGTTAAACGATTCATCATAAGCATCGCTTGACAGAAGTCTTTTACTTCCTCTGGCAGCTTATTTTTTAACCTTTTATAAATTGATCATTATGGTACGCAACATTTCACCTAATTTCCCTTACGAATCCAAGTATCTAAATATTTTCGGGTCTGATATGCATTATGTCGAAGAATACGCTGACGCATCTAATCCCGACCAACTTACCTTTCTTTTTATTCATGGTAATCCTACCTCCTCTTATCTATGGCGAAATATCATACCTTATGTAGAGGGGCTAGGCAGGGCTATTGCACCTGACTTGATTGGTATGGGTAAATCTGATAAACCAGCCATTAACTATACTTTTCAAGATCACTTCCGTTATCTCAATGAATTTATTCAACAAAAGAATCTCAAAAATATAGTATTAGTAATTCATGATTGGGGTTCTGCCTTGGGCTTTCTTTATGCCGCTCAAAACGAAGAAAATATTGTAGGTATTGCATTTATGGAGGCTGTTACTAAGGCGCTATCCTGGAAAGATGCCAGTTTCTTAGAACGTATTTTGTTTAGAAGATTCAGAAACGAAAAAAAAGGTCATAAAATGATCGCAGTCAATAACTTTTTTATCAAGCAGTTTCTTTTCAAGTTAGGTACTAAACGAAAGCTCACCGAAGAAGAAAAAGCGCATTATGCAGCCCCTTACCCGACTATAGAAAGCCGTAAGCCCATTAGAGTATGGCCCAAAGAAATTCCTTTTGATGGCCCTTCTCAAAGCAATTGGGCCTCTATCAATGGCTACGCTCAATGGTTAGAAAAAACCACTGTTCCTAAGTTATTATTATATGCCAAGCCTGGGATGATATTGAAGAAAAAAGAGGTTGAGCGTATCAAAAAGAGTTATAAAAAGCTGGAGGCTGTTTACGTGGGTAAAGGCAAACACTACATTCAGGAAGATGTACCGCACGAGATTGGAAGTGCCATCAAATCCTGGGCTCAAAAACTAAGAATTTCTCCTGTTGCCCCTACTATAATGAATATCAATTAGGTCTTAAGCAAGCTCTTTTGAAGTTTTCAAAAGAGCTTCTTTATTTACGCCAAATTCATACCTCTGGATCAGCCCCTTTGAGCACTTTTTTGCCCTTCCATTAAGAAATCATCCCGACTTCTAATTTTAGCATTTGGTATCTATTATTCATACTTTTTACCTGATATAACTTTGATCTTGATGTGGAGATGAGAATAAATAAAAGACTTGAGCGGTTAATTTTAGTATAAACCATTCATTGAAGTGCACTGAGTGTAGGTTACTTTTTAATATTTGTTGAAAAAATAATGGCATTTATGTAATGTGTTGGCAGACAGGTTTTTATGATTATTCTTTGCTTTTTCTGCCCGCTTCTACTAAGAAAAGTCCAAATTCGCTACCCAACAAATAACAAGTGTTCTATTTATTATACCAAGTTATTTAGATAAAGTATCAATCCCAGATTTTATGCAATCTACCTATCTACACCCATAAGACATTCACTTCTATAAAAATGTCAGATGATTCTAATTGTATGGCGTAAAGAGGATCAACAAAATATTTACTCAAAACAATCAAAATCATGACACAATACTACCATCCATTAACACCCTATACTTTCTCTAATAGTCCCAAAGCTTTTCCCAAATTGTTCAGGGCATCACTCCCATCATTCGCTCAACTTTCTGAGTTGCCATTTAAAGGAAACAACATACAATTATTTCTGAAACAGTTGGCATATCCTAAAACTCCTTTGGTAGGCAATTACTCGTCAAAACACATCATCACATAATTTCAAGTAAAGCCAGATACTCATCTGCTTAAGCATTAAATGATGTATCCATGGACTTTTCTGTGTAAACACACTCCAAACGCTCATTATTAATTGTTTGAATTACCGAACGAATAAGGTAGGGTGAACAGGAGGGTACATTTTCACCAGATAAGAGTGTAAGACTGTTTTCTTTAACATTACTCAAATACCTCCTATGGAGTACTTGAATGTGACTTGAAGTTGCATCCCAATGATTGCATACCAGCGAATTGTTTTTATAGTTTCTTATCAAAGACCACCAAAGTTAAGCAACTGATTAACAGTTATTTAAACACAACACGAACTAACAAGCAATTGGTAAACACCAAACAAGGTTTGCACCTTTTTCTATGACAAATACGACTTGAATAAGTTCCCTGACTTAAAATAAATATAGATTCTCATGACATTTGAAATCATTTGGAAAAGACACCAACCTGAATTATTAAGCTTTATTAAAACAGGCACACGCGACAAGGCAATGATTCATGATATTTTACAAGAAGTAGGCATCAAACTATATCTGGCACTAAAAGAACAACAACCTATCAGGAATTATCAAACCTGGCTTTTTCAAGTAGCTAAAAATACGATGGTAGATTTTTACCGTCAAGAACAAAAGCGTTCTTACCTAAAAGCAGATATATCGGCAGAAGATGCTGATTATGAAATTGTTAATCCAGATATCAACGACTTACTTGGCTTTATCATTCAAACCTATTTGCCACAAGAATATGGTACTCCCTTATACTTGGGCGACATAGAGGAAATCCCTCAAAAGATAGTCGGACACATCTTAAATCTAAGTTTACCTGCAACCAAATCACGCATCCAACGAGCCAGAAAAAAACTCAAAGAAGTACTCATGGATTTTTTTGAAATCCAGCAGAATGACAAAGGCGAAGTCCTTGATTTTCAGATAAAAACAGGTGTGATACTCCCAAAAGAACTGTTGCAGGAAATGAAGAGGCTTAATTTTTTTGGTTAGTTCCTGCATCTTTTCACGAATCATTTATGACTGAAGCAATAGCATAATTTATCAGGTACCAATTTAATCACCATCAGGCCTACACGGCTTGTCAATCATCACTCACTTTCGAAAGTAATGATCATTTAAAATTTGAACTTTAACTACAATACAAAATATGAAAAAACAATGTATTCTTTTGTTATGGCTCCTGACCTGCTATACAGGCCTGCTACAAGCCCAAAAAATCACCAATTATCAGTTCAGTGCTTATCAAGGGACTTTTACTCCTCTCATCAATGCTACTTCTATCCCAGGACTTAGCGCTGACAGTAAGTATACCAATGGATTGCCTATAGGTTTTACCTTTAATTATGTAGGAAAAACATATGATAAATTTGCCATTTCCTCCAACGGTTTTATGACCTTGGGGCTGGGAATTACTAGTTTGAACGGCTCATATCAGGTAAATAGCCTCAGAGACGGAATCGGAGGAAGGCGTCCAATCATCGCCCCGTTATGGGACGACCTGAATATGTTCAATGGTCTAGTTTCCTACAAAACTGAAGGCACTGCAGGTAGTCGGATTTTAACAGTAGAATGGCTAAACGCTCAATGGGATTACAGCAGTAGCGTAGTTATTAGCTTTCAGGTAAAATTATATGAAGCCGATGGGAAAATTGAATTTATCTATCGACGAGAGAGTGGCTTTCTCAGGAGTCCAGACGCTTCTATTGGAATTACGAATGAAAATACTGGGGTACAAAGCTTTTTGTCCTTGCAAAATACCAGCAGTTCTCCCACCATCAGTTCATTGGTAGAAGAAAACGATATCTCCGCACGTCCTACTTCTGGACAAGTTTATGCCTTTGCCCCTCCTCCTCCTTTCGTTATTACAAGTTTTAGTCCAGCCCAGGGTAACGAGGGCACTGCGGTTACCATCCAAGGGAGTGGTTTTAGTGCGACTGCATCCAATAATGAAGTTAAGTTTAATGGGGTGAAAGCGACTATTACTTCGGCTACCACTACCGAACTTAAAGTAACTGTACCCTCAGGCGCTACCACTGGAAAAATCACGATAGATGTCAATAGTGAAACGGCTACCAGTAGTAATGATTTTATAGTCGTTGCTCCGCCTACCATCACGAGTTTTACCCCAAACCAAGGCTCAATACGTAGTACTGTGACCATCAGCGGGAACAATTTTAATCCTACTATAGCCAATAATACAGTCAAATTCAATGGAAAAACGGCTACTGTCAATTCGGCTACCACTACCGAATTACAAGTGATGGTACCCGTGGGTGCTACTACTGGCAAAATCACCGTAGAAGCTAGTAACGGAACTGCCACTAGTGCCACCGATTTCACTGTTGTATTATCAGCCAATGCTCCTAAAATCACGAGTTTTACCCCTACCAGCGGTCTGGCAGGAACCAACGTTGTTATTTCGGGAAGTAACTTCAGTACCACGGCAGCCAATAATACTGTGAAGTTCAATGGAACAACGGCTACCGTCAATTCGGCTACTGCTACAGAATTACAAGTGACAGTGCCAGTAGGGGCTACTACTGGCAAAATCACCGTAGAAGTAAATGACGAAACGGCTACCAGTACAAACGATTTTATTCTTCCACCTACCATTACGAGTTTTACCCCTGCCCGTGGCCTGGAAGGGGCTAACGTCACTATTTCGGGAAATAACTTCAGTACAACTGCCACCAGTAATACCGTCAAGTTCAACGGAACGGAGGCTGTCGTGGCTTCATCTACCACTACTGAACTACGTGTAAAAGTGCCTTCAGGGGCTACTACTGGAAAAATTACAGTAGAAACGAATGGCGAAACTGCTACAAGTGCTACTGACTTTACAGTGGTTTTTCCCGCTACAATTACAAGTTTTACACCCAATCAAGGAGCAATTCGTTCTCAAGTGACAATCAAAGGGACTAATTTTAGTGCAACTGCAGCTGATAATACGGTCAAATTCAATGGAAAAACGGCTACTGTTACCTCGGCCAAGGATACCGAATTACAGGTGGCGGTACCGGTAGGAGCCACTACTGGAAAAATTACCGTGGAAGTAAATGGAGGTACTGCTACCAGTAGCACCGATTTTACTGTAGTTCTATCAGCCAATGCTCCCAAAATTACGAGCTTCAGTCCTGCTAGTGGCTCTATAGGTATTGAGGTAACGATCAAAGGGACTAATTTTAGTGCAACTGCGTCTAACAATACGGTTAAATTCAATGGAAGTAAGGCGCAAGTGACTTCAGCCACTACTACAGAGCTAAAAGTGACAGTACCTGCTCTAGCCTCTGATGGAAAAATAACGGTGGAAGTAAATGATGAAACTGCCGTAAGTACCAATCAGTTTGACGTAGTGCCTCCCCCTCCTACCATCACTAGTTTTACTCCAAAACAAGCTAAAGTAGGTACCGCAGTAACCATTGAGGGAACCAATTTTAACAGACTCAATAAGGTGAAGTTTAATGGGGTAGAAGCTACCATAATACGGTCCACCAGAACTTCTATTCGGACTACTGTTCCAACGGGAGCTACTACCGGAAAAATAACGGTGGAGGCTTTTGGTAATACCGCTACCAGTGCCACCGACTTTGTGGTGACTTCATCATCTCCTACCATTACAGGTTTTACGCCCGATAGAGGAGGCGAGGGCACCAATGTTACTATTACTGGAACCAACTTTAGTAGTAACTCATTGGCGAATGTTGTAAAATTTAATGGGGCTCTTGCGAGAATTACATCCGCTACTGCTACTGAAATCAAAACTTCAGTGCCCTCAGGGGCTACCACTGGAAAAATTACAGTGGAAGTAAATTTCGAAACAGCAACGAGCGCTACCGACTTTGTGGTGACTTCGTCATCGCCTACGGCTCCTACCATCACTGGTTTTACGCCTGATCGAGGAGTCGAGGGTACCAATGTTACCATTACTGGAAACAATTTTAGTAGCAACACATTGGCGAATGTTGTAAAATTTAATGGGGCTCTTGCGACAATTATATCAGCGACTGCTACGGAAATTAAAACTTCGGTGCCATTAGGGGCTACCACTGGAAAAATTACAGTGGAAGTAAATTTCGAAACAGCAACGAGCGCTACCGATTTTATAGTATCTACTTCTGAGGTAACTGCATTACCTCAAGACCTCCAAGAAGCCAAGTTCATTTTATTCCCCAATCCATTCAGCAATGACCTGACAATAGAGATCAAAGGGAAAGTCAAGCATTCGCAGTTAGAAGTTGTGGTGTTCAATAGCCAAGGAGAAGAAGTATTAGTTACTAAACAAGTGTTGGTTAATGGTCGTTTAACACTTCCTCTGAAAAAATTAGCGGCAGGAAGGTACCTGATCAAAATCAGTACTGGTGATGGCACTATTTTGCGCCGAGTTGTCAAACTTTAACTTACCTCACATGGATCAAATTATTTATTTAAAAATGAAAAAAACTGTTTTATACTTATCAATTGCCCTGGCTCTGGTTTTTGCCCAGGCTTGCAACAAGGGAAATAATGACCCTGGACCACAAGGAAGCACTACCAACCCAACCCTACTTAAAACCTGGAAAGCATCTGCTGTATTGGAAGGTAACCTGGATATTACCAGTGAGTTTAGCAATTACCGCATTACTTTTAGTGAATCGGGTAGCAACAAAACGTTTATTTTGGTAGATCGGCAAGGTGTCAGTACTACTGGAACCTGGAGTATTTCTACCGACGAGACCAAAATCACACTCGATGTAACTGGTGGGGCTACGATCTCCCTTGCTGGGGTGAGCATTGGTACCAATCAATTGAAATATACTGCTGATGAAGTTGGAAAGACAGGTCAAGTAACATTATCCTTCACCTTGGTTCCAGCTTAATTTTGTATCACTGCTATTTGTTAATCTAAGCCCTTTTGATAACTCAAGAGGGCTTTTTTGTGCTTTGCTTCTGTACTTCAACCCTTGAATTAAAAAGGTATTTTAGCTATTTTAGAATCCATTAAATAAAATAGGGATCAACACTAAAAATAAACAAATATGAACTGGACAAGCTTAGCCGAAACAATTTTTGTTACTAACAAAAAATACTTGACTGTCTTTCCTTCTGGCGATTTATACAGTTATCAGAAAACCTCAGCAGAAACAGTTTTATTTGATCGTTATGAAGGATTGAGTAGTCATTTTGTCCAAATTGATCGAGCAAATAATCGCTGGATGGATGTCAATAGTTTTAGTCAGGTTCTTCCATTTATTATAGAAGAGTTGTATCGAACAACTGATCAGGCAACAGTTCAAGGTTTGCTTGACCAAACTGCTAAGTTTACCGATGTATACGCTCTATCAACCGCTACTATTATCGCTGAAAAATATGACATCCCAAGCACTCACTTTATCACCACCTGTGATTGGATGGCAGAGGATAGTGATCCCCCTACACCTGATCTTACTTGGTTACCTGATTTGTTGGTGGTGCCCTTATCACTTCCTAATGTCACGCTTATTTTCATCACTACCAGAGATTTATTCGCCACAACATTACAAACGTTTTGCGAGCAAGAAGACGACTACGAGCTGGATAGCCTGGTATCTCCATTTATCAACGTTTGCTTACATCAAGACCATACTATACTCATCAATCAACTTTCCCAAGCCGATTATGCATCAATAGTTCAAGTAATTCAACAAGAAAGGGATTCACTCAAAAGCAAAACACAAATGCTGAGCGGTTTAGATTTTCCTGAACAAAACCCAGGTGCCTTAAACAAACGCCCTTCGGTAGAGGATATAGAAGCAATGATTATCGCTGCTGAGAAAAAGCACACTATTTCATTTTTTCAAACCCTCTTTACTTACGAAATAGATATTGCACAACTATTAGATAAAGAAGAAAAATACGCAGCAGCTCGATTATTATACTCTTATGCTTCATTGCAAAAGAAATATCAGTTTGCTCCAAATGTCAGGAAACACATAGAAGGAGCATTAAATACGCTCGATTTGGGAATTGGTTTGTGTGAAACTAGTGAGCAAAAAACTAATTTCATTTACAGTAAAGCCATTTGTTTGTTGGTAAAAATAAGTATGGATAAGGCTCGAGGTATTTCATTAAGGTATCAAGACTTTTCTCCTGATACTAATAACATATTTGATCTACCTCTGGAACTTGATCAAAACGACCTTGAATTATTACAAAAAAGCAAAGAGTTATTTTTAGAAACTACCCACCCTATACAAAAATGGAGTGGTTTAGCGCTCATTAATATGATCTTAGGAATGGATCAGCAACGCCCTGTGTTTATACAAGAAGCAATTGCTCAATATGACGAATGCCTCAAGTTTACCTCAGAAGGTAGTATAAGTGAAGATATTATAAAATATAACCGAAGCCTGGCTTTAAAACAACAGCCTCTCAATGATCCTATTTTTCCTGTAAGGCCAAATTCTAAACTCAAAAAACCGAAGTGGAGGTTTTAAAGTCACCTCCGTCGCCAAATCCACACATCTGGATAAGCTCCTTTAAGTGCTCTTTTAGCCACTTGTGCCGATGCTCGCGCTTGGTATCCCCGATCAAATGCAACTCTGAAGCGTCTGGCACTTTGTAATAGTTGAGCATTGGGAAATCCTTCTTGTTTGAGAAACTGTACCTTGCGTTGTGCTACTTGTTTGCTAGTGTAGCTCCCTGCAATAAGAAAATAATGCGGAAAGGCTTTTTTTGCTTGAGGGGTTTGAGTTATTGTAGGTTTTTGAGCCTGTTGCGTTTGAACAATCGTTTTTGTTTTTTCTTGTGTCACTTGCTCCCAATCCAGATAAATGAACTTACCCGCATTTTGGATAGGTTCATCGGCCTCGAATCGTATACCTGCTACATCTTTAAACACTCGAGCAATGGTATAAAGCCAAGTATCACTCTCATACCCTACATAAACTGTATGGAAGTCGTATAAATTTTCTCGTGCTGCCCGAAAATACAAATCTCGGCGAATGCCTTTACAAAACGCATGATAGGCTTCTTTCAAAGTCTTGTACTTTCGATTACGCCACCCTGGGCGCGCATTGTATACCGGCAATCCTCTCGACATCAGCTTATTTTGCCAGTGAAACGCCATCGGGTTATTATACCAGCGAGGGAACGAACAACTTCCCAAACCGCTTTCACTCACCATAATCGCAGTCAAAAACAGGGGATTGATTTGATAAGCTTTAGTAACTGCGATAATCTCCTGGGCCATTTGCAATGGTGTAAGCTTCGGCTGTTGGTCTACCATTGTTAAAAAATACAAAGATTGAGGGAAATAGTCTCCTAAAAAAGCTGCCAAACGTTGGGCAAATGCGGGGCTGTAATAATCAATGCTGGTAGATTGTTGATAGTTGGAGGTTTGGTAATGGTAAAAAGCGTGTTTAATCTTTTTGGAGGCAGTGGTATCTTGCGCCAGTATTGATTGGGCTGGTAATACACAACGAAAACCAACGTCAAAGTTATAATTGCTGGGTGCTGAAAATGTCTTGTAGTCAATTTGCAGAAAAGCCGGATCAATACTGCCCCAGCCTCCTCCTTTCAACATCTTGGTGCGGTTTGGGAGATACCAATCGTTGCACCAATGCCAAATGTTGCCACTCATTCCTCGTACTCCCGCATTATTCAATGGCAGTTCTTGTACCTTGGCCAAACGCCACCACTTTCCTTTTTTCACCCCTAGTTCATTATCAAAATTGGCCAATGTTGGGTTAAAATCGTTTCCCCAAGGATAACGAATATCAGGTTTTCCGCCTCGGGCTGCCCTCATAAACTCCGCCGCTGAAGGTAGACGATAACCATTGGCCTGGGGGTTGAGCTTCCAGCCAGGATAGCCCCAGTTATCGGCTTGACCCGTAGCTATATAAGCAGGGCTTAGACCTTCCTGTTTGCTTCGCCAATTGCAATAGTCTATGGCATGATACCAGTTAACTCCAGTAATTGGCTGATCATCAATATTATAGGTGGCTTCGTCCCAGTAAGCCCCAATCGTGCCTCCGGCCTCTACATAAGCTTTAAAATCTTGATAAGTAACGGGGTCTACATCTACGTAAAAAGCAGGAGAATCTTGTACTGGAGCAATCAATACCATTTTCTTTAACCCTTGATAAGTTTTGGGTAAGTTCTGGCTCTTAGGAGAAGAGGCATCATTGCTGCACCCCATCAGAAAAATCCAATATCCCATCAAGAAAAAGTACCTGGTATTTTGATAAACCCGCTGCATCTTGCAAAGCTATCATCTTTGAGCAAAACTCCAAGCACTCTTATGATCTCCAATGACGCCATTTTTACTGGTTTTACCTTTAATAGCGTCCAAAAGGTTAATGAGAACTGATTTTTAACAGTTGGTCTAAAAAAGAACTTTTACAGGAACCTTTTTCTTAAAAAACGATTAATTTTGTTAAGAACGACATTCCAAATTTTTGCTGGAATCAAATTTAAACTATGCCAATCAATCTATTAAAACAATATCAGTCAAAATCTCAGCGCATCGGGTTACACGCTTTGTTTTGGATAAGTTATGTCTTATTCTTTACGATTCTGTGGGGAAGTCACGACGATGAATACTGGCCAGAATTCAAAATGCAAATGCTGTTTCTGCCTGGTAGAATGATGATTGTTTATCTGGGGCTGTATTTTTTGGTTCCTCGTTATTTGTTACAAAGAAAATACTTATTGTATGTATTGTGGCTTATCCCTACTTCAGTCCTGATTGGTGCTCAATTTCGCTTATTAAGCTTTTACTTTTATTTCCCAATTTATAATCCTGGTTTTGTCAAGATAGTTTCTCAAACTACCGAGACAATGGTTACTTATGAAATCCCAGACTATGTATCCAACCCTTGGCTATTTCATAAAATTATAAAGTATGCCATTAGCCTCAATACCGTGATATTGCTCACTACTGGTTTAAAATTGCTCAAGATTTGGTATCGGGATAAGCAAACTACCAAGCAACTCGAGAAAGAGAAACTGGAAGCTGAACTTAAGTTTTTGAAAGGGCAAATTCACCCTCACTTTTTGTTCAATACCTTGAACAACCTGTACGCCCTTACCTTAAAAAAAGACGAGCACGCTCCTGAAATCGTGCTAAAGCTATCCGATTTGATGAACTATATGTTGTATGATACCAATACACCTTATATAGACATTGAGAAAGAAATCAACTATATCAAAAATTACATTGCACTGGAAAAAATTCGCTACGGCAACCGAGTAGATATTTCGTTTAATATCGCTGGGCAAATTGCGGGAAATAAAATTGCTCCTATGCTCATTTTACCTTTTGTAGAAAACAGTTTTAAACACGGAGTAAGTGGTGAAATAGAGAATGCCTGGATTACAATTGATTTGTTGATTCAAGGCAATGCGATGACTTTGAAAGTAGAAAACAGCAAAAGCCTGGAATATGTAAAACGCACTCAGCGAGAGTATGCCAGTGGCATAGGACTGGCCAATGTGCAAAGACGTTTGGATTTATTATATAAGGATCAATACGAGTTAAAAATATTTGATGAGGAGCCCACCAGTTATTTGGTGGTGCTTAAACTAACGCTTGCGTCTTCAAACCAGCTATTAGAAAGTATTCAGCTTACCGAATCGCCTAATCCAGCGCAAGCAAGCTTGATGAATGATTAATAATATCATTAAACATTATCACGATTGAATTCATAAATCGGTCGTAGTGATGGTCTCATTGCCTTGGGCTGTGAGCACACTGCCCGATTACTGCTGAGTAAAATGAATCGTGGTCATGTTTATTACAATAACAATAGTTTCAATCTAATAACATGCCCAATACACACGACAAGTTTTCAAACTAGCACACATTGGTGTATTGATGGCCAAAAAAGAATAGTATGCCCAATTTGAAATGTTTAATTGTGGACGATGAACCACTGGCATTAGACATTCTGGAAACCTATATCAATAGAATAGATAGCCTGGAACTGGTAGCTCGATGCAATAATGCCATTGAGGCATTTAACCTGATTCAGCAAAAAGACATAGATTTATTGTTTCTGGACATTCAAATGCCCAAACTTACTGGGATTGATTTTTTGAAAAATATCAATAATCCCCCACGTGTAGTATTCACCACGGCTTACCGCGACTACGCCCTGGAAGGCTATGAGTTAGATGCTGTGGATTACTTGCTCAAGCCTATTTCGTTTGAACGGTTTCTGCGTGCTGTAAACAAAGTATCGCAAATGAATAGCCCCGCTCAAGTCACCCCAATTCCGATCATGGCTGAATCATCCAGTTCGGGATACGATCAGGCTTTTATTTATTTGAAAGCCGATAAAAAAATGATCAAGTTTTTGCTCAAGGATATTCTCTATATCGAGAGTCTGAAAGACTACGTACGGGTAAAAACAGCACACAAAGAGGTCGTAGCTTATCAAAAAATAAGTTATCTGGAAGAAAAACTACCCGAAAACAAATTTTTGCGGGTACATCGATCTTTTATTGTAGCCATTGACAAAGTAGAAGCTTTTTCAGCAACCCTCATTGAGATCAACGGCAAGGAGATTCCGATTGGGCGTAACTACAAAAATGTAGTACTGAAGATTTTGAACCAGAACAATTTATTAGAAAGTTGATAATATAGTCCTTTTGTGGATATATACAAGCTTGGTAATGAGGGGGTTAAGTCCTCCTCACCCTTTTAAGGCTACACACTTCTTCTTATAATATTACGTATTCTTCCAATCAAACCTCGCTGTTCTTTAAACTCTATTTCAGTATAAGAATGGGGATACATCGCCCGAATAGCTGTTAGGTTTTTGAGCGGGTTTTCACTCAAACGTAACTTTACAAGTTTGGTAAGTTTTGTCATACTTTTGGGTAAAGTGCTCATTTGATTATCTATCAAACACAAGTGCTGTAAACTTTGCAACTCTCCCATTTCATCAGGTAAAGTGTTTAGAAAATTACACTCTAAATCTAAGCTTTCTAATGCAGTTAAAGCTCCAATTTCAGCAGGCAAAGAACGTAGATTATTTCCCCACAAATTCAAATCCTTCAAGCTTTTAAATTCTCCTATGCTTGGTGGTAAGGTTTCGTATAAGTTTCCTCCCAAGTCCAGTTTAGTCAGGGTAGGTATCTTTGACAGCATTTCAGGAAAGCACGCAGTCCGGTTATCTTTTAGGCTAAACTCTTGCAGTTGCATTAGCTCACCCAAGCTTTCGGGCAAGGTTTTTAGGCGATTACCTCCTAAATTTAATTTCTGAAGATTTTTCATCGCTCTTATGCTTTCTGGTAAAACTTCTAGTTGGTTACCTGATAACTCCAACACCTTAAGGTGAATCAAATCGCCTAGGTTTTGAGGTAACGACAAGAAGCCGCGTGAATTCATTCTACTTAATGACTGATTCAATTCAAACGTTTGCAGGTTTTGCAGTTTAGTAATGCTTTGGGGTAAGTTCACAATCAAATTACCACTCAATCGTAACTCCTGTAAACTGCTTAGATTTCCTATATTATCAGGCAAACCACGCAAATGATTATGCTGTGCCCGAAGTCTTTGCAAGTTTTTCAGACCGCTCAATACATCAGGCAAAACTTGCAGTTGATTACTACTCACATCGAGTGTTTCTAAATCATATAGCCGTAGAATACCCCGCGACAAAGTCTTCAAACCATTGCAGGCAAGGTCTAATTGCTGGAGTTTTGCTAAATGCCCCACCGCAATGGGCAAACTTACTAGAGTATTATAACCCAAATTAAGCTTCTCAAGCTGTGACAGTTGGCCAATACTTTCGGGTAAGCCAGTTAGTTGATTGTTATCCAACTTGAGTTCCTTAAGGTCCTTCAGCTTGCCTATTTCTTCGGGCAGCTCTTTGAGACCATTGTATGATAGGTTTAGCTTTTGGAGTTTTTTAAAATGTGTAATATTATCTGGCAGTTTTGCGCATTGCGTATTCGATAGATCTAATTCAGTCAAATAATCACGCTCTAGCAAATGTTCTATACAAAGTAAAGGGTACTTTTGCAACATCTTTCCTACTTCTCTATTGTACGAAAAGTTCTGACATATCTGAAAAGCTATCAAAACATTCGCTTGGTCAGTGCTTTCGAGTAGCTTGATTAGTTTTTCATTATCGGTTCGCAAAACATTGATCGTTTTAGGTTCTTTATTATAATACTAGTACTCTGGGTACTGAATACCTAACACATCCTTCGGCTTCCTTTGCCCCCTGATTTCTCTTAAAAAATATTACGTAGCTTAGGCTATGCTCAATTTTTGAAGATCATCAGAGAACAGAGTAAGCTCGAATTAATGTGCCATTTACTTAGTACCCAGAGTATTAGACGTTTTTGAACAAAGAAGAGGTTGACAAAAGAACTCAATCAATACAATTTATTAGGGTGAAGTTCCCCTCTATTTTAGATAACAATTCGTAAAAGGAATATGCAGGTAAACAGATTTGATATTCAAGAAGGCATTTATCAATTCGAAACTGAACATTTAGACACAGCGCTTCACGCTCATCCAGCGGTAGAAATTTTGATGGCCGAAGAGGGATCATTTAGTTTACAAACGCCGCATACCTATAATACTCAAGTACGTTTTGCCATCATTGATTCTCAGGCATTGCACCAAATCAAGGCTGATCACAGTCGGATAAAAATATTGCTATTGGAGAGCTACAATACCTTGTTGCCTGACTTGCTAAAGCAATTAGGGATGCTGTTTACCGACGGGGTGTATATCGCTACTACTACCCAAATGGAGGTTTATCAACAGCTTTTGGATTTTGGTAACGAGCAGTCTTTGCAGATAACCCCTGATCAACGAGTCAATACTTGTTTACAGGCTTTTAGGAATCAAGACTTGGAATACCATCAAATGATTGCATCGCTCCAGGCAGTTACTTTTCTTTCAGAAAGTAGACTGTCTCACCTTTTTAAGGAATATGTAGGCGTATCTCTCAAAAAATACCTGGTTTGGACCAAATTAAAAAAAACAATTGCTTATTTGTTGCAAGCCGAAGCCAACCTTACCCAATCTTCGCTTCAGGCAGGCTTTTATGATCAGGCCCACTTTACGCGTGCCTTCAAAAAACATTTGGGTATCACCCCCTCTAAGGCATATAATAGCAGAACCTTACAATTTCTTTTCCCTTCTGAGTAGTTTCTTTGCATCCAAATAAAACAACAGAATACAGTAGAATAAAGCAATGAAACAACACATTAGAAAAGTACGCAAGCAAGACATCCCAGCTTTGAAAGTAGTAATAGATTCCGCAAAACTCTTTCCTTCAGAAATGCTAGATGAAATGATGAGTGATTATTTCAATAATCCTTCTTCACAGCATATTTGGCTTACCCAAGAAATAGATGGCAAACCTGCCACTGTGGTATATTGTGCCCCCGAATACCTGACCGAAGGCACTTATAATCTTTACCTGATTGCGGTACACGCTCAATACCAAGGCCAAGGTATTGGTAGAGAGATGATTCAATATCTGGAAGAACTACTCCGTGAACAAGGGCAACGTATACTCTTGGTAGAAACTTCAGGCAATGCAGAATTTGAGCTTACCCGAAAGTTTTACCTCCAAAACAACTATACGCAGGAAGCCATCATTCGGGAGTTTTATCAAAAAGGAGAAGATAAGGTAGTATTTTGGAAAAAACTGAGCTAAGCTAAGGAGTCTTAACAGCCTGTGGTAATTTGGCTTTATTTTCTTTTACAACCAATTGCAATAAGTCATAAATAGTTTGAGCTTCTGGAATTGGTTTTCCCCATTCATCCAATAAAAGCATAGGGTAAATCCTCTCGCTACTATTTGGAAAATTTGCCTGGATCGTTAAACTATTTCTATTTTTTATGACGCCTGTTATATATTGAAACTGCACCTTTCGCTTTTGGCTGCTTTCGGTAAAAAAGATATGATCTGGCTCAATTTTTACAGTCGCTCGCTCCATAGGAATTTTTGCGCCAATGATCTTAAAAAACCTTTGATAAAAAAAAGTGGTCAAGTTATAGAGAACTGCAAGTATGTAGATAATAATTGACAGGGCAAGTTCTATTGGGCTTAACAGTAATTCTATCAAATTACCACCCATCTTCAAGTCTATCCCGTCTATTTTTAGGGCAAGGTAAAACTCTTTCCTGGGTAAGTGAGCATAAGCTTCTTCGGAGGTTGTATAAATGGGTCGTGTAGGCACTTGGCGATGTTTTCTGGCTTTTTGTACCGCTTTTTCATAAGCCTTCCAAAATTTATCGTTGGGTTTAGCCATCTCATACTTTTGCCACAGGTTAGCCATTTGTTGATCTACTTTTCTTGCACTTGTCATAGCAATGATTTGTTAAGTATTTACCTGGTCCTCCTCTAAAACCAGGCGTCGCTTGATACATTCGAAGAGTTGTCACTTTTTAAACGTTGCTGGACTCCACTGCCAACTCGCCACATACTTTGCATTTGTACCATCTCACTTTTACTTGTTCGGAGCTATAATCATCGTACATTTTCCATTCTATTTTCTTATGATGAAATTTGTGGGGTTGTTTTTCAAAGCACTTGAAGCAAAACTTTATTTTTTCCCCTTTTTTTATATTTGGGCCAAATCTATTCATACGCACCAATCAAGTTCTTTTATTTTTTTGCAAAATAGCATGCATTCCACAGATTTTTAGGAACAAATAAACCTCTCTATAGGTTTTTTCAATCGGGTATCAATAAGAAAAATTGCACATTGTTCTATTTGTCCCGGTGCAAACGTAATTTTGGAACCTTAAAAGGAAAAGAATCAAAGTTTATGAAAATAGTTATATCGCCGGCCAAATCATTGGATTTTGATACGGCCCTCCCTACCGACAAATACACTGAACCTGCTTTTATTACTCAAGCCGAAAAGCTAAATACCGCGCTTAAAAAGAAAACACCTAAAAAGCTCTCGGAGTTGATGAGCATCAGCGATAATTTGGCCAAGCTAAACTGGCAACGTAACCAGGATTGGCAGACACCTTTTACCCAGGAAAATGCCCGTCCAGCGGTATATGCCTTCAATGGAGATGTATATACTGGATTAGATGCTTATACCATTCCCGAAGATAAGCTCCCTGCCTTGGAGGAAAAACTACGTATTTTATCGGGCTTGTATGGTTTGCTCAAGCCACTGGACCTGATCCAACCTTACCGTCTAGAGATGGGTACCCAGCTCAAAATAGGACGCAAAAGCAACTTGTATGAGTTTTGGAAAAAGGAGATTACCAAACAGCTCAACGAAGAATTGGCCAATGATGAGTTATTTGTAAACCTGGCCAGTAACGAATACTTCAGCGCAGTAGATGCCAAAGCACTCAAAGTACCCGTAATTACGCCTCAGTTTAAAGAATGGAAAGGCGAAAAGCTTAAAATCGTGAGCTTTTTTGCCAAAAAAGCCCGAGGAATGATGGTGCGCTACATTATAGATACGGGTGCCGAAACTGTAGAAGAGTTGAAAGGCTTTAACTACGATGGCTATAGTTTTAGTGAGCAGCATAGTGTGAAGCCAGGCGAGTTGGTATTTGTGCGGTAAGTCTAGTTTTTCTTTTAACTTCTTCTAATTACAAATTCAGCCTGACCCATTATACCCTTATGAGTCAGGCTTTCCTATTTGAGAGCTTGAGTTATTAATCCCTAAAACTCAATCATTTTTGTATCCAGACTGATGGAAGAAATCTCACAACTTTTACAGCTACTAGAATCCAAAGAAAAAGAACAGGTAGCTTTAGGGCTAGAAATACTCAATGCTCTAGTATACACTCCCGAAGATCTTATAGAATGGGGAGATGATTATTATGACCTTTGTGACTGTTTTTTTGAGGGTAAATTCGATGCTACCGAGGTAACAGCATTAAACCAACAGGCATTATGCTTTGAACCCTCTCATTTTAACCGGAAAAAAATAAAGCATCTGCCTCCTGCAATTAAAAGGTTAAAACACTTGCAAGAATTAACTATATGGGATCAGCAATTGAGCAACCTACCAAGAGAAATTGGGCAACTTCAAAGCCTACATTCTTTAGACTTATATAACAATCAGTTAAATCTGGTCCCTCCAGAAATTGGACAACTATGGCAATTACAAAAATTAGATTTGAGGGGCAACCAATTAACTAGTTTGCTAAAAGAAATTGGGCAGTTACGACAGTTAGGTTACCTTAATCTATCAAATAATCAGTTAACTAGCTTACCAGAAGAGATTAGACAACTTGAAAACCTATACACCTTAGATATAAGCGGTAATCAATTAACTAGCCTACCAAGAGAAATTGGGCAGTTACGACGGTTAAATCACCTTTGTCTATCAGATAATCAATTAACTAGCTTACCAGAAGAGATTAGACAACTTGAAAACCTATACACCTTAGATATAAGAGGAAACCCTATAGAAGACCTCCAACAACTTGAAGTATGGCTTGAGTGTGACATTTTATTGTAAAACCACCTAAAAACCTTACTAACGCCTAACTTAAGAGCAGTTTTATAACTGCTCTATTTGCTCACGAGTTAAGCCTGTAATATCAACGATTTCCTCTATTGGATAGTTTTTTTGTTTCATCTTGAGTGCTTGTGCTTTTTTTTCAGCAAGTCTGCCTTTGGCTTCACCCTTGGCCTCCCCTTGTTGATAAAATGCATCTTCTTTTACATTGTACACGATATCCATATTTTCTAATATTTCTTGTATAATATGACTAAAATTTCGCAGACGACCAAAACTCATTACTTGTCGCAAGTATTTATAAAACGTAGCTTTAGGGGTAGTTAGTTTGTATAAACGCGCAATAATCGCTTCTAAAGCTATGGGAACTTCACTTGGATCCATTTTATATAAAACTGCCCAAACAACCTCTTCTGGATTATTAGAATTGAGCAATGGCTGGTAATCCAATACTCCTAAATTTAATAGTTGAAAGCCCTTATATTGTTTTTCGGGAGGTAATATAGTAGTCATTTTGGGCGTTCCATTTCCTATATAAAGTACATATTGTCGGATTTCCATTTTATATTTTTGCTGCAACAACATCCAATAAAAATGCATACGATCGATCATCGTAGCATCGTCAGTGGCTTGAAACTCAAGGTGTACAATCAATTGCTCACCATTGGCAGTGGTAACCTTTTGTAAAAAATCAGCCTCTCGTTCTACTGTAGCTTGCAGCTTGTCTTTGATATCTTCTCCTTTGGCATAAGCTATTCCTAATTGAATTCGGCACAAGTCTGGAAAAATTTCGTGGATGTTAGCTTTTAGGATATGGTCGTATGCTCCCATTTATAAATAATATAATAATAGCGTTTTATAGGTCATTTTCTGATCATAACAAATACCGTGATTTGGATATCATTTTTAGCGTTAAAAGGCCATAGTCATCTCCTCGACTACGGCCTTCTTTCATTTAGTTTCAGTCACTTCAATTACTGAATACTCGCCATCACTGACTTTATATAATCAAAATGCTTTAAATCTGTGTTATAGTATTCGTTGTTGGTAAAGCGAATGTACTCACTACCTTTTTTAGAATAAAACACATAATGTTTCTTCTCAGGCTTGTCGTTGTTGATATAAGTGATCCCAAATACTCCATTTGGCAACTTGTGCTTTTCAGTAATTTTCATCTTGTCTTTTGCTTTGCCTTGTTCCAGGCTTTTTACCAAAAAATCAAGGTTATCAGGGTACTTCTTTTCGTTGATTTTTTCATAAATCACTCGCACTTTCTTCTTACCTCCCAACATAAGCTCACCACGGCCTTCGCTGTAATCGCTCTTGTCTACACGATCTCTTTCATAAATTTTTATCTTGGTCGAGGTTCCATCTATGGGAACAG
>DMXI01000376.1 GCA_003483885.1 Microscillaceae bacterium | reverse complement strand
TTGTATGCCGAGGAACTGCCTCCCGATTTACTAGAGGCTCCATTTTACCAAAGTAGCGAAGCATTTTCTGCGGCAGACTATACCTATCCGATATACGCTGGATTGGAATACAAAACGAATGCACAAGGTGCCTGGGAAAAACCAGAGCTTTCTCATGATTTGGCTTATCAAAACATACTGGCCAACGGCACAGCCTCTCATTATGAGACTCGTCCCATCTTATTGCCCGCACCTGGACAGGCTTTGTATGTACATCGCCAAACCAAGAGTGTTACCTATTATTACAGTACCTATGGGATCAACTGGTTTTCGCGTATGGCTGCTTCCGACAATCCCGCGCAATCTATTGAAACCCAGCTTACACCAAGCAACCCTTTGAAGGCTCCTGTCAATGTGCAGACCTTGTTGATTCGAGAAGAAAAGCCGCAACTTTTGCTTACCTCTGAAGAAGAACAAGAACGCTTGGCGAGGATTACAAATGGGGATAAGACTTTGGTGCGTTTAACGTTTAATTATCACCATCAGCAGGAGTTGATTACCCGCCAGGTACCCGTTGGTTCCTCTTTAAGCAACGAGAAATTATTAGATAGTAAGGCTTTATATCCTGATGACCAGGAAATATTTGCGGACAAAGTAGAGATTTTTTATCGAGACAAACCTCCTCAAAATATTCAGGGGCAGGTAATCTCAGTAGAAGATCATCCGGTTAATCCATTACTATCCATTGTAAAGGTGGGCGATTATACCATCGCTAGCACCAGCGAAGTACTTTCACCAGTGATTACATCCGGCCATGAGTCTCATTATATAGGAAGCACCTTGGTATTGGACAAACAACAGCACATTGTACAAGCCATTACCATAGAAGCAGGCAAACCAGTCTTTACTTTACACAAAAATGCCGTGCAACAGGGCGTAACTACTAATACTCCTGCCACCAATCCTGATCAGGCAAAAGCCCTTGAGATGATAGGAGATGGCGTTTTTATGGTGGTAGAAAACATGCAAAATGCGGCCAACTGGGGAACTTCTGGGGAGCTACCTTTGAAAGTGGAAATTGGGGATGTTTCCTGGGGAGTACACCGGGAAGTGATTGGAACTGTAGAAGCGGATGGGAGTATTTCGCGTGAAGTAGAAAAAACCAGGGGCATTTGGACCGAAAATGCCACCATTGTACCTGAACCAGAATTGGTAGAGCAACTCGATGCTCAAGGGCAGGTGGAATTGGATGCTAACGGAGAAGTAGTGACTACCACCGAACATCGAGGTTTGTATAAGATTACTTTTCAGGGGTTAAAACTGCCCAAGCACTCTCAACAGGAAGATGCCCAAGTATCAGTAGAATGGTTTCAAGGAGTCGTAAGGGTGTTTACCCAAGGGAGCCTGACTGCCGATTTGCCTAACAAAACCCGTAAAGTGCTAGAAGTGGTAAAGATTGACAATGTAGATACCAACAACGACTTGGTCGTGTATGTACAAGATGCGTCGTTTTCGAGCGAGGTAGGGTACGATTCCATCCAGACCGGAAGTGGTATTTCGGTAAACTTTTACCCCGGCTACAAGGTCTACCTATACACCGAAAGCAGCCATCAGTTAACCGAGGCTCATACTTTGCCCGACCCAGGCGAAGACATTCGCTATAGCATTTTTGGCTTGTATAGTAAGAAATTGAACACGCCTCAATATGTGTCGGCGATAAGTATTCCCAGTCTTATGTTTGCGCAGGAAATCATTGAGCCTAAAATACCCGAAAAACCTCTGGGGGCATTGTATGCCACCCGACCTGATTTTTTCGGGAGAGCTACTTATACTTTTACTACCCAATACCAACATCGCCCTCATGGCCTATTGTTTTATAGAGCCAGTGAAAGCTTATTGTTGCATGCCTTGTACGAGCCTGCTACAGTACAAGCGATTAAAGCCGACCTAAAAGCGCTAGGAGGCAACCAGGAAACCTACGTGAGTAACCGTTGGCAAAACTTTCTCAATTTTAACGAGTTGACCAATGATCCCAGCCAGGATTACCAGGAATTTGAAGGGTATCGTTTTCCGAATCCGGATAACAAAGAGATGTTTGAATGGGCCAATGGTATTTTGACCAATGTGGGGCTACCTACTTTTAGCGATGCCGAACGAGGTACGATTAAGGTAGGTGATCCCAGGCTCATTCGGTTTGTAGAGGGAGCCATCTACAGCGTGTTTGTGCCTTTGACCAGACTGCCCATTACCTACCAATACATCAAGGGGACTCCAGCGTATTTCCCTGACTATGAGCCAGTAGATAAGCCACAAGTAATGAGAGATCGCAATGGGCATTTGTTATCGACTACCGATGATGCCTTTGATATGGCCCCTATGATGAAAATTGTGGGTACCAGTCCTCATCAAACCCAATTTACTGACTTTAGCCTGGATGGTACCAGCGATAACCTTTATTTTTATGGGGTAAGAGAGACAAATGCTCAAATGAAAATGGGTGCGTTTAGCGACTTTTTAGGGCCGGTGAAATTGGTAAATACCAACCCTCCTGAGGCGCCCGAAGTGAAAAGTATTATGCCTCGCTTAGAAGATGTGGTGCTAGATATTCCTCCCGCAATTGAGCTGGAAGTCAATGCCTATCCTGAGGTGCAAAACATCAAAAAACTGAATGTATACCGAGCCTTTAGTATGCTGGAAGCACGATCGGTACGCACAATGCAACTGGTAGAAAGCATCGACTTGAAAGACAATGCCATAGTGGATCAAAGTACCTGGAAGATAGCCGATACTTTTGCCGATTTGACCGAAATACCCTACGGGGAAGGATTGTTTTATCGGGTAACGGCGGCGCGCGAAGTGGCTTATGCCCACAGGGGAGATGAGCAAAATGTGGTAACGGAATATGCGCCTTCTAAGGCCTCCCGAATTTTGGCGTCTATGATGGTAGAAGTGAAAAGCCCTGCTACCCCAAATCTCACTTATACTGCGGGAACGCCTGATAGCCAAGGAGTAATGCCTCAAGTAGTGCTACATTGGGACAAGACCTGTTACAAAGGGAAGTACCACGTGTATAAGATGAA
Source organism: Microscillaceae bacterium (assembly GCA_003483885.1). Classification (GTDB taxonomy): domain Bacteria; phylum Bacteroidota; class Bacteroidia; order Cytophagales; family Microscillaceae; genus Microscilla. The sequence continues at coordinate 8,447 of DMXI01000376.1, read as the reverse complement.
TGCCAGGGGCAACTGGGTTAAAATTTATGAATTGGCCAATGAGGCAAATAGCACCTCTTTGGAAGTACCCCTGCAAGCTACTGACCAGAATACTGACCGTCTTCCATTGCTTAACAACGACAACGAGTTGATTTATCATCATTTCAAAGTGGTAGCCGAAAATACCGCGGGTATGTTAAGCACCGAAGAGAAAATTCTGACGGTGTATTTTCAAGGAGAACTTCCCCAATATGCCTTGGCATTGAATGGTACCAGCGACTATCTGGAGTCACAACCAGGGTTTGTTCAGTGGGGAAAATCTCAGCCGTTTACGATGCAGTTTTTTGTCAAAGATTTGGTGAACACTGGGGGAAGTGGCTTTTTTCTGAACCCGTTGTTTTGCAGTCTTCCCAATGGAAGCGGAGGAGGTCTGCATTTGGCTTATAATAACCAAGAGTTTATGGTTTCGCTGCAGGCAAATTCTTCCAAATTCAACTCCAGGTATTTCCTTATTCCTCCATTTGACCTGCAACTTTCGTTGGTGACCCACATCGCCTTGGTATACAACGGTAATGGCTTGACCGATGGGTTTAGCTTGTACCTGAATGGGCTTTCGGCACCAGTAAAGCAAGACAACAACAAATTGGGGGCCTTAGAAATACCACAAACCACCAGCTTTACCTTAGGGCGAGGCTATAGTTGGACAGGAGGAACTAATTATGCGCAAGCAAAATTACGCAATTTCTCAGTGGTAGATTATGCCAAAACGGAAGCCGAAATAACCCAGGACATGAATAATGGCGAGCAAGCTGCCGGATCAGGGGCTTATTTATTGGCGTATGATTTTAATCTAAGTTCTGGAAACCAAACCGGAACAATTCCAGGCTTATCAGGCAGCCCAGGTTTGACCCGTTCGGGAGGAACATTTATTGAGATTTGATAAACCACCCAAAGTAGTACTTGTAGTAAGTGCTGCTTGTTGATAATCTGTAGATCAAACTTGACAATCGGCTTCTCTGACTTAATTTAGAGAAGCCGATTTTTTTTATATTTAATAATTACTCCCATTCTATTTATAAAAAATAAATTGCTGATTATTAAGTGATTAGGTAGGGGCATTTGTAGCACTGTGAAAGATACTGGGCCATCCTGTTGAAAAAAAATGAACCTTTGATATCGTAAAGAGTTGAAAAAGTAACGGGTTGGGCTTCATAGGCCCATTTGTTATTGAAAAACTTTTAGAAAAATAAAGGCGTAAGTCTAGTTATCCAACAACTTTACCGACTTACATCAAATCAACGAACGGTGCAAGTATGAGAATATCCCCCAAAAAAGAGATGCGAACAATATCTGTACACACAAGCAAATATGCGGAGGTTTATTACAACCCTGGTGAAAAACTCTTGCTCATGAATTGGAACATTACTACCGAAGAAATGACAGATGAGGAGTATCGGCAGTTAGTTTCAGAATTGACTGGTTTGTTAATAAAAGAAGCCAACGAAAAAGAATATCAATTTCAGAAATATTTACTGGATAATCGTTTTTTTCTGTATGTCATCCCTGAAGAAACCCAACGTTGGCAAAAAGACCATATTTTTAATAAATTGATAAAAATGGGAGGGAGGCGAATAGCGGTAGTGATGAGCGAAGCCTACTTGAGTCAGCACTTCATTGAGCAAACATTTAGGGAAAGCCAGGAAGTACATTTGATCACCCAGTATTTTCATGATCCGGCTCAAGCCCACAGTTGGTTGTTGAGTGAATGAATCTCTATAACAAAAATCTAGCTCTTCTTAGTTTCAGTGAAGCGATCACTAAGAAGGATAAATGTTGGACAGTTTGTAACTGTCCTGGCTTGGCCAAACTTCGCAATCTGCTATTAGGTTGCTACGCAAAGTCAGTTGCAAACTGACCGTTCATTATCAAAGCCTTAGTTGCCGCTATGCTAAACTAAGGCTAGCAGCGAAACAGCCGAAAAAGCCAATAACTAAAAACAGCCTTTGGCCAAAAGCTAATCGCTCAAAGCCAAAGGCTGTAGTTTACTTTCACTATTTCTTATTCCGGAGTTGGGTGCGATTTTTTTGTTCTACACTGTTCTCATTACTTAACTTATACCCTTTGTTAATGCCTTTTTCTACGGCAGGTATACCGCGAGTCATCCATACTGGCGCGGGTTTTCCTTTGAGGTAATGATCAAAAAACTGCATCATACGAATGGTCAAATCCTTACGGTTTTGGCGTTTACGCAAATTGTGAGCTTCTCCATTATAAGTAAGCATCCAGACTGGCTTTTGTAAACGTCTCAAGGCCACAAAATACTCAATTCCCTGATACCAAGGCACCGCACCATCTTTGTCGTTATGCATCATAAGTAGCGGCGTTTGCACCCGATCGGCACTAAATAAAGGTGAGTTTTCTATGTATTGTAGTGGTTTTTCCCACAAGGTGCCACCAATACGGCTTTGGCTACGTTCGTACTGGAACATACGACTAAGGCCACTTCCCCAACGAATGCCCCCATAGGCACTGGTCATATTGGCCACTGGAGCCCCTGCCATAGCAGCTCTAAACATATTGCTGCGAGTAATGAGGTGGGCTACTTGATAACCTCCCCAACTTTGCCCTTGTATGGCAAGGCGATCCCTGTCTATGAAACCCTTATCTACCATATTAGCCACCCCCGAAAGAATGGCATGCTCAGCACTGTGCCCTGGGTATCCGTCAAAGTAAGGAATATCGGGCATAAATACTACATAACCATTGCTTGCGTATACACTTGGAATAATAATAGACCAGCTAGGCTGAGGTACCCAATGACGGTGAATACGATCGGTTACTCTTTCGTAAAAATAGGTAATCATGGGGTATTTTTTCTTCGCATCAAAACCTTCTGGTTTATACAAAAGTCCCTGGAGTTTTTGCCCATTGGTAGAAGTCCAACTCACAATTTCTACGGTCCCCCAGCTATAATTTTTTTGTTGAGGATTGGCATTGCTGAGTTTTTTATCACTTTTAAACGATAAATCGCTCATATGAATATCCGGGAATTTCTGGAAGTTTTCTTTGGTAAAAATTACCTGATCGCCTTTGGCTGCCTTGCGTACATTTCGGGCAGAATAGCTGTGGGCCGAACTCACTAGTTTTTTAGGAGCTTGATTCATTTTCAAAGCATAAAAACCTTCTCCTCGAGTTACTTCATTAAAAGTATGCAACAGCAATGGTTTCTTAACATTGATGAATTCTTCTTCCCGATTCGTTTTCACATAGCGATAGCGTAGCTTTTGGGCACGACCATTTTGGGTGATTTTTCTAGGCTTTTGGCGGTTTTCCGGGTCAAACTCCCAAATGTCAAAACGATCATAAATCAGTAATTTTTGGTCGTTGGCAGTCCAGCCTGCCATTCCGTAGGGGCGTGGTTCAGTAGGAGAATCGTGGGTTTCGTTATAAAATACGACCGGAAGCCCTTTGGTCAAGTTATAAGTTTTCCCAGTTTTGATGGCATAGTTAAACCAAGCTGAATCCAGCACCGAATACCAGGTAATGTATTGCCCGGTAGGAGATAAATTAATGGGAGAGTTACGACGACGAGTGTAAACTTTCTTTTTGTTACCTGTTTTTAGATCTACCTGGTAAACATCACTATAGGCCGGAAACCCTATCCAAGACATGTATTTCTCATAAGGCTTATTGGTCATCAACATGCCCACGTTGGCATTCCCTTTTTGCGCAGATCTAAAGTTTGGAATTTCAGGAGTGGCCAATTGTACCATTTTATTGTTGTTATCCAAATGGATTACCGCTTGGTAAGAACGTCGTTTATCAGCTTTTAACCGTACCTTTTGTTGCGGCTGTAGTTGGCCATCTTGCCAGTTCCAAACGTCTACTTTCACGATTTCCTCGGGTAGGAGAGAGGTATCACGTACCAAGGGCTTAGGAGAAGTACCAAAATAAAGTTTTTTGCCATTTTTAGAAAACAAAAGCTTTCCATAGCGATTGACAATCCACTGGCTGGGCATCGCTGGGTTAGATTGATCAGCCACTATTTGGGCTTTGTTAGTAACCTTACTCCATTGGTATAATTTATAATATTTAATCTGGGCTTTTTTATTGGCCTTGGTAGTATCGGTATCTACCATAAAAGCTACTTGGGTTCCTTTTCTGTCTATTGACAAACCAGCAAACTTGGCCTTGTTAAACTGAAAAGCTGGCATCAATTGATTCTTTTTTAGATCGTATACATATACTCCACTAGGGAATTTCTTGTCTTTAGAAGAACCAGTAGAAATAAAGGTCAGCAAATCACCGTTTTCGCTAAAGTGATAGCTGGTTACAAAAGCAAAAGTATCCTGTTTGCCAGTTTGTAGGTTTCTTAGCACCAACTTGGCCCCATTCTTCTTATTTTCTCTTTTTTTCTTAGCTTTCTTTTTTCTCTTTTTATTCACTTTTTTCTTTGCACCAGTTTTATCAGGCGAAGCTTTTCCTTTCTTTTTTACGCCTTTTTTACGCTTTTTGGGTTTAGGAGCTTCTAGTTGATAAGCCAACCATTTGCCTGCTTTTTTGGGCATTTTAAAAGAACGCACTCTGGGCACCTTCACCAATTGGTCTTTAGAAAGGTCATAAATCCCCAAAGAATCTTTAGGCAAGCGATTTTTCTTGGTTTTTCTACGACGTAGGTTTTTTACTTTGTCAAGCTGGGGTTTGATTTTAAAAACCACAAACCGATCATCATAAGAAATTTTGGCACGTACCCCTCTTTCAAAGCCTTTTTTGCGGTTTTTTTTGGGTTGGTGCATCATAAGGCGAGCGTCACCTTCTTGGGGAGTGAGTGAATAAATCACCCATTGGCCATCACGAGAGATAGTTTGGTTGCGGATATTTTTCCAGCCATCATACACACTATGAGGAATGGGTTGCTTCTTTTGTTGGGCGGTTACCAAGGTAGGTAAAGCCAAACAAAGTGCGACTAAACAAAGTATTGATTTACGCATGGGCTTTATATGATTAAGTATTTTTGTGTTTAAAGTTAAGTATTTTGGATACCAATAGAAAAACCAGTGATAGGAATAGGGTTTTCTTAACACCTCATTACATAAAAAAAGCCTGCCTCAACAGAGACAGACTTTTCCAGAAAAATATAGAATTATATGAGACTATAATCAGAAGTTGATAAGGTGTCGTTCGCAGAAAAATTACACCTACAGCTTCTCAATTATTTGAACCATTTCTTTACATACAGGTAGTCTAAGAAATAAATAATCTTTGCCGAAAATGTATGTACCTGAGGTGCACTGATTACGTTTTGGCGGAAGTTACGCTCAAATCCAAAGTTGGGTACATCCCGGCCATCCAAAAAGTTAGAAACCGCGTTTTTGTATATCAGCGTTAAGAAACTACCTGGGGCAATTTGCCAGTTAAATACAAAGTCAATATTGAAAGCATTAAAGTCTTGGTTATGCGTTACAGGTCTGCTTACATTCTCTTCGTGAACATCCAAAGCCTGTAGGGCAGTTTCATTGCCCGACAACGAGCCATCTTCCTGCAATAAATACAATTTGTCGTATACCACGTTACTCCAATAATGTCTTACTCTCAACTGGAAGTTTGTCAAACGATTGAAAGCATAATCCAGCGTAAAAGTATTGGTAATATTGCGCACATTGCGTCTACCATAAATAATGTGAGTATTGTCAGCATCATCACTTACATTACTAGCCCAGTTACGCTCGTTCAAGCGATGAGTATAATTCAAATCATGGGTAAACGACAACTTGTTATTTACACGGTAGCGAGGTCTAAATCCAAACCAGGTATCTTGCTGATCCCAGTCAGGGCGTACCCAAGTTCCAAAATAACCCGTTACTCTAAGTTTTTTACGGCTATCGCTGCCCCACCAAGTATTAATTTCGCGTGCTTGTGGACGCTTAAAATAGCGACCCTCTACCCGAGGTGAGAAGTAATCAAAGGTTTCGCTTGGGTTACCGTTGACGTTGAAACCAAAATACCAGAAGTTTTTAAACGTAACATTGGTATTCATCCAAAGCCCCATATTGGTAAAGGTAAAAGGCTTGTACAGCATATTGTGCCACACTCCAGTCCAGGAACTGATTCGGTTAAAAATCCCCTTAGGCTTAAAAGTCATATAACCCACCTCCGCGTTGTGAGAAACCTCATTAGGCGCTCGCAAGAAACCCATATCGTTCGGGTTGTAATTGTCACTTTCTACATTTCGGTTCATCCAAAAACGGAAGTTACCACGAACCTTGCTAAAAGAAACATTGTACTTATAGCCCACATCAGGAATATAGTTTTTTGACTCACTATCGCGGGTAAAACGCTGCGATACCGCGGCAAAACCTCTCAAACGATAGGTGTTTTTCTTATTATGAAAACGAAAATCGGTTCCAGTCACGTTGGCGTGGGTAAATCCACCCGCTCGCGACACATTGGTATTGATAAAGCTAATGTTAGAGTTATTGGGCAAGTTTTGGTCAAGTACAAAAGTACTGTAGTTGGTCAGAGGGTCTACCAGTACCTGTCGGGTCTCACCGGTTTCGGTGTTTTTTACTGTGGCATAAGACGCTTGCGTCACCGCATTGAACACCCCAACACCTAGGCCTCCTTTGGTTCTACCCGAGATTTTGGTGGCATTGATCAACTGGGTTTCGCCTGGCCATTTATCCACCTCTTCGTTTTCCCTTAAATCCTCTTTTAAGTCATACGAGCTTTGCCCCACCCTACGGGAATAAAATAACCCTCCTTTGTTAAACAACTCCGTTCCTTCGGTAAAGAAGGGGCGGTTTTCCTGAAAAAATACCTCAAATGGCCCAAGGTTGAGTACCACATTATCGGATTGTACCTGACTAAAATCAGGGATTAAACTCATATCCAGGGTAAAACTTTCACTGATACCATACTTAAGGTCCATTCCACCACCATAAGAGTTGGCCACGTTGTTGTTTACGCCATCGTGTCTTCTGGAAAAAGAAGCATAAGGCAACAAAAATAGACGCACTGGTGGCTTAATGTTTTGCAAGCCAGTGAGTACGCCAAATTGATTTACAAAACCGTTCAACGAGGCATCTACGTGGTTCCAATAAGTTTCTTCTTGGGTACGTTGTACTCTACGCATAAAATTGATTCCCCAGCTTTGGTTGGCATCGCGTGGAAAACGGATGGCCGAATAAGGAATTTCCATTTCTACGGTCCAGCCCTCGTCGGTAATGTTGACTGCACTGCTCCAAACGGCATTCCAGTTAACATCCTCGTTGTTGGCTGTGATAAACATATCGGTTTGTACTCCAGCCGCTGATACCATAAAAGAAAATGCATTTTGTTGTTTGTTGTAGGTGTCAAGGCTTACCGAAAAATAATCGGCGTTTTTACCTTGAGAATCCCGCTGGCCAAACTCTTTTAAAATTTTGTCGGGTTCAGAGTCGTACAGTTTAGCCGCAATGTAAATCGCAAAATCGTCATAAGTAACTTGAATCTGGGTTTTTTGGGAAGATGGTTTGCCATTGTCTGGGCGAGTTTGAATGAAGTTTCCATCATAAAAATTGGCATTACTTTGCCAAACTTCGTCATTGAGTACCCCATCTATACGGGGCTTTTTCTTTACCTTAGTTGCCTTCAGTGAATTTGGTTTCTTGTTTGTCCATTTTTTTGCTTGAACCTGAGTACCAGCACACAAAATCAACAAACAAACAAGTAATGGAAATAAATTTCTCATGGTTACAATCGTTGGTAATGTTCCTTTAATAAATATTAGGTTATATGCTCATTTCTTACATTTGGTACCTGAAGGACACGACTCCTTTTGGTAAGTTGCAATGCAAGGATGCTTTTTTTGTAAAAAAAGTTTCACTGCCATTGCAGTGGACATAGTTCCGGTAGCGAGTAGTAGATGCTGTATAGTTTAACCAACTGAAAACCAGAGTTTTCGTGCATTGGCTTATATTCTATTTATTGGTTTGTAGGTGAAACTCAGCGGCTGGAAAAAGGTTACAATCATTTGATAAAGTTTAGACGAACTACTCAGGGAGGTATTACAGGCAAAAGTAAAAAATGTGTCTTTTTTAATTTTTATTACAAAAGCGACTGGACCAATGTTAATATAAAAGTGTATTTATTTGACAAGAAGCGGCTGAATGTACCCAAAGCAAGGATAGGGGATATGTTACTTTTTGGACTATTTCTAAAAAGTAACATACCCCAAAAAAAGTAGGAACTTAATGTTTCACTGCCTCGGGTTGTGTCTTCACAACCCGACTAGCACTTGAAGTAAAGCAGTGAAAAACTTATGTTCCAAAGTCCTTAATACACTGGAACAAAAATAATTTGCTATTCTAAAAACTCCCTCAAGTCTTTGGTCTTCCCAGTTAACAAACAAATGGGCGAGACCAAAGAACCGACAACATTTGGGGAATGTTGGGCGAGCTTGTGGGATGCTGGTCTCCCTATCGGTAAGA
>DMXI01000668.1 GCA_003483885.1 Microscillaceae bacterium | reverse complement strand
GCCTTTTTTGCTTCGTTTTTTTGGCTACAGAAAAAAATGAAGGGCTTTTGAGGCTGTAAGTGCTTGATTTTTAAATAAGTACTTTACTGATTAAGAAGTATAAGCTTGAAAAATCAAGTGTAGTTATAAATCCTTAAGTTGACGCGTATGCGATTTCCATCGGGGAAACGCCTCGTCTAACTTTGGGTAATTTTACTAAACCTGGAAACTTATTTTGAACATGTTACTAAGTAATTTCAGTGTCAGGCAGTTTTTGAGTAAGGGTTGCTTTCTCGATCCTGCTTAAGTTATTACTCAGTAAAGTGAGGAGCTTAAGTTGAGTCATATTTTCTATGCCTTTGGGCAACGAAAACAATTGATTGGAATGCAACCGCAAATGCGTCAACTTAGGCAAAGTTGTAAGGCTTTCGGGTAAAGATTCTAAACGGTTGTCGCCCAAATCGAGCCTTTCCAGGTTTTTGAGTGCTCCTATATTTTTGGGTATTGTCTTAAACTTGTTTTCGCCCAGATTGAGCCAGGTAAGTTGCTGCATTTTTTCTATCGCAGGGGGCAACTCACTGATATTGTTGAAGTTAATGTGCAATTCTTTCAGATTTTTGAGCTGAGTGATTGCTTCGGGAAATGTTTCCAGGCGATTATTGGACAGGTATAGTCTCTGAAGTTTTTGTAGGCGCCCAATCTGAGGGCTTACCTCAAATATTTGATTGGTATCCATATTTAATTCTTCCATAGATCGCCATTGGCCAATAAAATCGGGTAAACGAATGAGCTGATTTTGAGAGATATGGCATACCTGAAGTTGGGTCAGTTGCTCAAAGTTTTGAGGGAGCTGCTGGATGTAATTTCTACTTAGGTGAAGGCTACGCAAATTCGACAGAGTACCCACCTCTTTTACATCTGTTAAACGATTGAAATGCGCATACAAATGCTGCAAATTGCTCAACTCCTCCAATCCCTGTAAACTCTTAAGCCGGTTACTATCTATGTGTAGGCGCGTCAGGTTTTTGAGCACCCCAAGATTAGATGGAAGACCCTGTAACTGATTGCTGTACACTTTGATGGTGGTAAGCTGGGGTAGTTGGCCAATGCTAACGGGAAGCTCCTGTATGTCAAGCGAGTTGATGTTGAGGTCTGTCACAAATTTAAGCGGCTCTATAAACTCCGCCTCCAAACAAAGAAATTTTTTAAAATTGGTATTGGTCAAATCTGGAAACAAGGCAAAAGGCACATCCATCCCGCTGGCTAACTGTACCCCCAGTCGAATGGTGCTTTCATCATCGTTGTTCAATAGTTGACGTAAATTTTCTAGTTCTGGTGTTAAATCCATGCAGGTGCTTTCATAAGAAATCAGCGAGCGATTGAGCAACTCGAGTATTTTAGAGATTAAATGGCAATTTAGTATACTTTAAATAAGAAAGCCTGTCTAAAGTAAGATTGTCTTCTTATTTTGATAGACTTACTTTAGGCAGACTTTGAGAATGCCAAGTTAATAGAATGTGCAATAATACTCTTTACTAAACGGTGAGTTGCAGCGAAGGACTATTAAACCCTCCCAGATTATTCTCATCCAAAGGGTTGTCCTGAATGTCTAGTTGACGAAGATTAGACAGTTCTGCCAATACACTGATGTCAGTTACCTGATTGGCATTCAGGTTGAGTTTTTGCAAACGTTTGAGATTTTTGAGTGGTGTTAGATTGGTAATCTTATTATTACTTAAATCTAAATTTTCCAGATTGGTCAAAAATTGTAGATCACCAATATTTACCAGCCCTTTGTTGCTCAAATCCAAGCGGTTTTGATATAAGAAATCATCCAGCTGTTCTACCCCAATTTGAATTTCATTGATTTGTAATAATCCCAAACTCTTGAAGGTACGCAAAACCTGTACATCGTGTGGATCAATTTTAATCAAAGCCGCGTGCTGCACTTTTTCCAGGTCTCCTGCCTTGATATAAGCAAAGTCTTTGCTTTTATTGGAGTCATAAGTTTTGTATCGTCCAAAGAGCGATTTGGCCTTCTCAAAAAACATTTCGTTGCGTAACTGTTCTCCCTGCTCAAGATCGGTCAAGTCCAATTGCTGGGCAAACTCCATGTTATAAAATGTTTCGGTTACCAGAAAATACTCAAGAATAGATTTGTGGGCAAACGTACACTGGTGTAGCGTATTCATATGAAGCAGCGCCCGGGTTTTCAGCTCTAGTGTTCCTAAATCCACACTATTTTTTTCGGCCAGTACTTTCAGTTCATCATCCGAAATTACAAACCCACCACGACGTTTGCGGTGCATATACATATCTATGGCCACCTCACGCGAAAACTTATACAAATCGCGGCGATACTTTTCTTTTTCGGCAGGACGGCGTTGTACTTCACGCTCTATCCACTTGGCAATCAGCTCAGTGTATATTTGGTAAGTAGAGCTATAGTTGTCCCGGCTTTTGATGAGGTCATCTATATAACGGAGCAACATCGGCCGAATCATCAGGTTGGGGGAGTGTAAAGTGATTTTTTCAGCCTTTTTACGCTTGATAATATTCAGAAAATTATAATTCTTTTTAAGATAAGTCTTAATATCAGCCTCATTGAATGGCGAAAGGTACAACTTTCTAAATTCGTAAGAATGTTCTTTATATTTAAACTTGAGCACCCCAGTTTCACCCGAGTCTTCTTCTTCGCGTGGGAAAAACTGCGTACGGCAAGTAAACACCACTTCTTTAAAATCAGCCACCTTTTGCAAAATATAATGTAGCCTTTTTTGGTGAGCCTTGATCGCCTCATTGTCTTCATCAAAGGCATCCAACAACAAAATAGTATAAGGTCGTTGTTCTATTGGAATTTGTTCCACCTGCTCCATAGCCGTAGGAAAACTCAATGGAAAAATCTTAATCTGATACTGGGTACCTGCCAGCTTTTCGGCATATTGGGTGTAGAGATTAAGCATAAAAGTAGTTTTACCCATACCGGCTTCCGCCAAAATGATGTAAAACTTATCTCTATACATCGAGTCCGCAATATTTCTATTGATAAAGAAAGGAATAAGTGGCTGGCGGGTTACAAAAGCAAAGTTATTATCAGCGTTGTTCTCAAGGGTAGGAGCCACATTTTGGCAGTTAGTAGGAACATAATATTTTAGTGCACGCTTTACTTCGTACTTTGTATAGTAATTCAATAACCCATCCTTTTTTTCTTGTGAGCTCATTGTTATCTAAATCTAGGGTTAGGCAAATTGCCATCGTAGTAGGGTTGGTTGTTGATGGTTTGCATCAGCATAATCTAAAAAAGTTGGCTAGAAATTTTTAAATTATTGACTCAATTTGCTTAAAATAGTTAACTCGTGGTCTGAAATATAAATGCACAATGATACTGGGAAGAACAAAAATTGAGCAGAAAAGATATTTCTAGATGCTAAAGTAACTAAATTATAAAGTTTAAAAAAGTAAATACCCCAATCTGAGTCTTTCAGAGACTAAATAACAAGAGTTTTTGTACATATAAGTGATTATACTTACATATTTCTTACATCACAGCCTTGAGTTGCCCTTCCAATATGGCAATCCCTTCGTCAAAAGAACGCGGCTGATAGTTTAGTTTTTGCTGTGCTTTGGTCAAAATAAACCCAGTTTTAGGAGGTCTTTTGGCTGGTTGTGAAAAGCGAGAGGCATCTGTTTTGACGATCAACGACTGATCCAGGTTAAAATACTGAGCGGTTTTGATTGCCATTTCGTAAGGAGTAAGCAGGTCTGGTCCCGAGATATTGAAAATACCTGTAGCCTGATGATCCGCAATTAGATAACACCCCATTGCCAAATCTTCGGCCAGAGTAGGTGTACGCCACTGGTCGTCTACTACGTGGATGGTTTTGCGTTCCTCAAGCGATTTTTTTACCCAAAGAATGATGTTAGAGCGGCTCATGGCCTCGGTAATACCATACACCAATACCGTACGGGCGATGCCCCATTGGATATTGCTGGCCTGAAGCGCTTTTTCGGCGGCTAGCTTACTTTCTCCGTAGTAACTCACCGGATTGGCTACTGCTTCTTCGTCGTAAGGGCCATCAGCTCCGTCAAAAATAAAGTCAGTAGAAAGATGTACCAAAAAGCAAGGTTTGCCTGCTGCCTCGAGCTTTTGACAGGCTTCTATCAAATATTCTACACTGTTTACATTCAACTTCCAGCACAACTCTCGTTCAGTTTCGCAAGCATCTACCTGAGTCATGGCGGCGGTATGAATGATGGCATCAGGCTGCAATTGGGTGATTTTTTCTACAACTTCGGCTTGGTTGGTAATATCTAGCGAGTGATAAGAAAGGTTAGAAGCAGTGATAGAACTGCGATTTTCACCTCGAGAAGTAGCCAGTACTTCTACCTTTGATTGATAAGGTTCGCTAACGAGTAATTGTTGTAACTTTTGGCCTAATAGTCCATTGGAGCCAGTGATGAGTATTTTCTTCATCCTAGTTTGGTACGTTTGGTAGATAATTTTTGCAAATGTACCAATTCATTAGTGAAATGCAATTTTTAAAATGCAGTGGCGAATAATTTAATGATAGGGAATAGTAAGTGAATTTACTGACCACCATTAAATGGCACAAAATCCCCCATTTTTTTAAATTCTCTCACCATTTCCTGCAATTGTTGGAAATAAGCCGATAACCATTGCGGGTTCAGGGTTTCTTCGGTAATCTGTAAATAAAAATTTTCCAGACTTAGTTTAAGCACCAGTGCCGCCAAATAAGAGTTTTCGGTAAGCCCCAGCATACTGGCCCAAATCCCCAAAATGGCATTGCCTACGTGCTGGTTGGTTTGTTCGAAGCAAGTGGCAAAGTCTTTATTTTGCCGATGAATTCGCAACTGCCGATTAAACAATAGATCGAGCTTGTGTTCTACCAGCACCTCAATGAGTGCGTCCATACTGGTACATTGGCTTTCTTTTTCGGCAATAATATCGGCTCGCAACAAATGATACCTCAACAAAAAGTTGGTGAATACCTCCAAATCTGCAAAGTGATGATAAAACGAAGATTTATTCTTATTGACTTGACGGGCCAGCCGCTCTACTTTTAGCCCTGATGGGCCTTCCTGGGCAAACACCCGATAGCCTTCGCTAATCCAAGGCATTTGAGTAGGGGTAATTTCGTTCATAGTATTCGTTTAAAGAGACTTTTGATAAGATACGATGAAAATTTGGGTGATAAAATTATTCGAGGTATTAGAAAAGCGGACTTGTGGCCAACACCCACCTTTTTGAATCTCATCGTGAAAATGGTCGTAAAAGTTAATGAATAATGATGGATAAAACACTCACCGAGAACCTGATTCAATTACTTCAGTCGACTGATGAAAAGTCGGTAGCTGTAGGCTTGGAGATTCATAAAAACGCACCTCAACCCAACGTTGTGAAACATTTAAAAGGCTGTGAGGTATTGTATCAAATTATTTTTGATGAGCCAACATCTGATAGCACAGAAGTGGAACGGCTGGTAAGATTGAACGAAATTACTGCATTGGATTTGTCATATAAAATGTTGGACTCCTTGCCCCCTGAAATCGGCCTTTTACTTCACTTACAATCGTTAAATTTGCGAGGAAACCGGCTAGAGCACTTACCCGCAGAAATCGGTAATTTATCGGCTTTACAATCATTACATTTAGAAGAGAATCAGCTGAAAAGCCTGCCTCCTGAAATTGGGTGCCTGAATGTGCTAAATAAATTGGATTTGTCTTACAATAACTTAGTCGAAATTCCGCCTACAATCTTTCAGCTATCATCTTTGCAAACCTTGATTTTAAGAGGGAACGATTTGATCAACCTTCCTCCCGCAGTTAGTCAGCTCACTGCTTTGAAAAAGCTAAATGTGCAATATAATCGATTGACCGATCTTCCGCCAGACATTATGCAGCTTTCTAACTTGAAAAATTTGAATTTACGGGGAAATTATCTCAAAACCTTTCCGCCGCAAATTGCTCAATTAACAACTTTAAAAATATTGGATCTTCGTGACAACCAATTAAATGATCTTTCAAGCGAAATTGGCCAACTTACTAAACTTAAGTTTTTGTATGTAGCACGTAACCACATTCCGAAAAGAAAACGTGGGAAAATAATAGCCTGGCTGCGTAATACCAAGTGTAAGATTCAATGGAAACATTAAACCTTGGCAGGTTTATATCAGGTGTTCAAGGACGATTTGATGGGGGAGTCTGCGTGTGATTTTGCCAGACCTGCCTCATATAAGGAGCAATACGCCAACAACCTTCCAGATCGTCGTTATCGAAACTTGCCCAATAAAAGATCGTATAGGTGTGCAACTCGAAGTCCTCTGAAAGCTTTGGACGAAGAAGTTCACAGTAGCGATCCATCAATGCTTGAGTCGGTTGATCCTCTATTGCTTGAATGATCATTTCCATCAAAACAAATCGTTCATCTTCGTCGGTAAGTTGTTTATAAAGCAGCAAGTAAGCATCTACTTGGCTACTATCGGCTACCTCATAAGACCAATCTTGCATAAGCCCATCGTTGGGTAAATCTAAGATGGCCGCCAAGACCTCAATGGCCGCCGCTGTTCCGTATCGAGGTGGAGGAGCTTGTATTTTCATTGTTTAAAATGTTTATTCATCATATTTAAAAAACGTCCATTTATTGGCTTTTTTATCGTATATAACTATAAATGTTAATCAAAACAAGTTGGTTTATTATTTCCAGCTTGGTCGGTCAAACAAGCTTTTATTTAATGGTTTTAAATGATTTAATGGAACACTTAAAACAACAGGGGGCATCTAAATACAAAAAAAGTGATAAAGATGGATTTTAAGCATTTAATTTTGATTACTACAATGATACTCTGTTTGTTTTTATCAAGTTGGAGTTTTAAATATGATTCCTACAGGTTTGTAATTTACTTTAAACCAAATGAAACAAATTTTACTCGAAAAGATTCTACACGTTTAGATACAGTAAATATGTTTTTAGACGAAGTAATAAAAACGCCACCTAAAGATTTGAAAAACTTTAAGGTAATTTTAACAAGCTTTGGTTGTAGAGATGAAGTCATCAAAAATCGGAATATAAATGTTATTAGAGCAGGTAATATATTAGATTATTTAAATAAAGATGTGGATAGACGAAATTTGTATTATATAGAGGATAAGGGTATTAAAAATTATCCGTCATTAGATTCCTGTGTTGGAGGAGTCTTTATACATCTCAGACAATTTGAATAACAACGAGTTCTTTTAAGTCTTCCGAAAGGGATTTGAAAGGTTGAAATAAACGGCAAGTTTCTGACTTGTTTTGCGATAGCAAGCTA
Source organism: Microscillaceae bacterium (assembly GCA_003483885.1). Classification (GTDB taxonomy): domain Bacteria; phylum Bacteroidota; class Bacteroidia; order Cytophagales; family Microscillaceae; genus Microscilla. The sequence goes on along the minus strand of DMXI01000668.1, from coordinate 35,013 downwards.
AAAAATAGAAGCCTCGTTCATTGAATTGGGCAGGGCTTTTTGTTTGAGAGTAAGTTGTCTGAAGCAGGATGTACAGGATGAGAGGATTAGCAGGATTTATTCTGTGATCAACAGTGTAAAAGTTTTTGTAACTTCAACGGCAACTACAGGTTGGGAAACACCCCTAGTTGTTTTAAGTTTGAGCGCAGCGGGAACTTAAAACTTTTGAATAAATGACAAATTTCCAAACTTGTTTTGCGATAGTAAGCTACTCAAAGCCTGTTCAAAAAAATGAGCAGGCTTGTTTTTTATCTACTTATGAACCTTGTTTATTCTAAAAAATCAATTTTCAGTTAAGCCAAAGGCTATCAGTCTGGAGACTGATTTTCATTCAATAGTTTCAAGTGATCCGATAGAACATTTAAAACAACAGGGAAAGGAAAAGGAATGGTTTAAATCATTATTAACTATGAAAGTAATATTTAATGTGTTAACTTTTTTAATTATCACAAATGGCTGCCAGAATGCAAGTGAGCAGCAAATAAATGTTGATCGTGTGGCATTATATGTTGTAGATAAGCATATTGTAACATCAATACCCTTAACAGAATCTGTGTTAGAGAATCATATGGAGTTGACTCCAATTTTAATTAAGAACTTAGATGTAATGAACCATCTTGATAGTTATTTAACTTCAATGGAATCTATTAAAAAAGAAGGGATAAAAGCACCAGATATGTATTCAGTCAAATTGATGTGCAAAATATTTTATAAAAATGGTACTATAAAACATATTAGTCATTCAGGAACAAATGAAATATTTTATTCAGGCTTATGTTATAAAGACAATGACCATCACTTTCTCAGAATAATTAAATCATATATTCCTAAAAAATTAAGGTGGAATATTGATGGTAGTATAAAAAAAAGGTAACCCAGTTCTTTTAAGTCTTCTGAAGTGGACTTAAAAGGTTGAAATAAACAACAATATGACTGCTTTACAACACTAAATATCCAATAACTGATCAAACAACACTTTATTCCCCATCAATAAAGTGTTTTCCAAGGAGTTTTTCCACGCTATCAAATTAGGGGTGGGATCGTTTTCCAGGCCTGCCAAAAGCTTTATGATTTTCCCTGTTTCAAAGATTTCATGGGTTTTCACTTGAGCCACAATCGGTCTCAGTATAGCCATTTCATCACTGGTAAAGCGGGTATTCAGCACTTGATGCTCGGGCTGGAATGTTTGAGGAGCAATGGTAACGGATTTAGACGTAACCTGGCAGGGCAGCTCGAACCAGAAAGTACTCCCTTTGCCCAACTCCGATATTACCCCAACTTCTCCCTCGTGGGCTTCAATCACCAATTTGCAAAAGGTGAGCCCCAATCCGGTAGAATTATGGCGATAAGTATTGGAATCTTTTACCTGAACAAACTTATCAAATACCTTATCCAAAAACGTAGGTGCAATACCAACCCCTTGATCTACGACTGATACTTTACAACAGCTTTCTCCCTTTTTCAAGCTATTGTCTATCACCTCAGCAGTAATACGTATTTCTTCGTTTTGGTGCGAGTATTCTGCTGCATTGGTCAATAAATTTACCATAACCCTACTCAACAGGTTGATGTCCACATCCAATGTCACTGCAGGTAGATGCGTTACTACAATAGATTGATTCTTTTCTTGGGTAATAAACCTAATTTGTGGCAAAGCTATTTCCATTAAACTCCCCAGCGAAATCGTTTCTTTGTTGAGTGATAGTTGGCTATCTTCCATTTTTTGGACATCCAGAATATTCATTACCAAATGATGCATCCGTTTTCCTGAATGATTGATGGAGGCTATATGCGTATTGTTTTGATTGCCTTCTGATAACCCAATGATAGAATTGAGCGGGTTTTTGAGGTCGTGTACGATCATTCCCATCATTTGCTGCTTAAACTGATTGAGCTGCAGTATCTTTTGGTGATTGGCTTCCAGGATTACATTTTTTTTCTGGATATCGTCTCGCTGGGCCGCAATTTCTTCTTGAGAGGTTTGCAGGTAATCGTTACTGGCAATAAGCATTTCGTTGGCATGGCGCAGTTCTTCGGTTTTTTCTTCTACTTTTTTTGCCAAGATTTCGTTTTGTTGGGTCACTAACTGTTCATTCTTTTGAGTAGATTCCAATAAAGCTTTTTGTGCCTGATATCGTTCTTTTCTCATCAGATTGATCTTATCGGCTAAGGCAAAAGAGAAGAAAATGGCTTCCAGCGCTACACCCAAAGAAGGCGCTTGATGAATAATGGCCGTGGTGGGTAAGAACCCCATAATGTGAAAGATGTTGATGAAGAATCCTCCAATGGTAAATATTGCCGCTACCAGGTAATAACGGACAATTTTTAACCCTCGTAGGTACAACCAAAAGGACAGTGTAATGCCCAAAAAAGCATTGACAAACATACTAGGTACCAAATATTTCAGGATACTGCTAAACATACTCAACCCTAAAAATAGCCCATTGATCCCGATCAAAACCAAGAATACTTTGTAGAAAAAAGGCATGTTTCGTTTAATGTCCAACAATGCCACTCCAAAAAACAACTGAGAAACCATACTTACCACCAGAATGGTATCATTATAGGTTTTAAAGAAGTGCGTATAAGGCAGGAGATACAAATAATATCCACTTGAGATCAGCGTCAGGATAATATTCATCACCATCATCACCACATAAATTAGGTAAAGTTTGTCGCGTATCACAAAAAACAAAAACAGGTTATAAATGATCATAGAGATGAGAATCCCATAAATCAAAAAGTGATACATACCCTGCTCAATCACTACATAGTTGCGAAAATACTGCGTGCTATAAATATGGATAGGTACCTGGATAGAGGTAGTCTTGAGCCTTAAATAAATATCCATAGGAGGGTCATTACCCGATATGTTCAGGATAATAGCGGAATAGGGCCGTTGGATATCTCTGTTTTTAAATTCACTATTAAGCAGGCCTGTATTGGTAGTTACCCAGTCCGCATTCTTTCCTTTGGGCTGATAAAAAAACGTCACCTGTTGAGTCAGGTTTGATAATTCCAACACTACTTCCCGCTCTTTGAGCATACTACTTTTGAGCCTAACCTTTACCCAATGAGTACTCGAGTTAAACCCAAGATTGAGCGTGGGAATTTGACCAAATCGCTGTTGATTAGCTTCCTTGAGCACCTCTTTAAAAGAGAGCTGATTGGATTGATCTTCCAACCAAAGGAACTGATCAGGTGTTAGTTTGATTCTGTCAAGATTTTTAGGCAGCACAATCACTGGATCGGTTTTGTAAAAACTGAAGCCATTGGTATACAACACCAATAACAGTCCAATGATCATGGATAATTTTATAAATATTTTATGAAGCTTCATGGATTAAGAAGAAATTTTAGGAAGTATAGCACACAAAAATCGTCAAATATTGTTCCCTCACTACCGAAAAACACCAATAAATTGATAAATGTAGTCATCTTGGGAAACACAATTTTGACGCAATATTAGGTTTCTATCTCTATAACTGCATCAGTGTAATTGTATTCCAGTTTTGGAGTAAATGTAACAACCAAGCAGGACTATCTTTTGCGGATCGTAGGGTAAATGGCTCATTAGCATAAATCTAAGCTCGTATACCCGACGAAGGACAAAAAAAGCCCGAAGAACCATCTCCGAGCTGTTAAACAATTTACATTAGATATTTTGAAAATCTTTAACGATTAAACTTATAAGCTACTCGTTACCAATAAACTGCCTGTTTTAGGAGCTTGATTTCAATTTGGGCATTTTTTGGGAAGTAGCTTGCAGCCAAAAGCTAATTGCCAATAGCCAAAGGCTGTAAGTTACTTTTCACTATTCACTTTTCGTTTTTCACTTACTTATTCCCCCATCCATTCCCAAGCTGAACGATACGCCCCTATTTGGTCGATATAGTCCAGGAAATGTTGGTAAAAAGTGTTTTGCCCCAACGTGCCACTGTCGCCAATCACGATTAGTTTTTTACGAGCTCTGGTGAGCGCCACATTCATCCGGCGAGTATCCTCCAAAAAGCCAATCCTGCCCTTGTCGTTGCTACGCACCAACGAAATATAAATCACATCCCGTTCTTGCCCCTGAAAGCCGTCCACCGAATTGATGTCCAACCACTGGGCGATGTCTACCAAATCAGGATGATCGTGCAGGCGTTCTTTGAGGTGTTTTACCTGAGCTTGATAAGGCGAAATAATGCCTGCCGAAAAATGTCCGTTAGCTACCATTTCAGGTTCCACCAATTGGATTTGCTGCGCCAAATTGAGCCAATGCTTTACCAAAATATCAGCCTCACCCGGATTGTACTTACTACCACCTTCCCGCAAGGTTTTCTCGTCAAATCCGCAACCTGCCGTATCTATAAACTCTACCGCCTGATTGATCGGGTCTTCGAACAATTGTTGATGTTGGAAAAGCTTATGAGCCACCACCGTTTCGTCTGCCTTCAAACCTCCCTGGTAAAACTCTTGGTTCGAAAACTGCATAATGTGAGCATGCATACGGTATTGGGTCTTGAGCATCACGTCTACTTCCTGCTTTTGAATCACCTGCTCAAACAAAGTGTTGGTCAAACCTCCCTTAGCCGCTTCGTATGATTTGATGGTAGGAGGGAGTTGGCAATGATCCCCCGCAAAAACCACCCGCTCAGATTTAATAATGGGAATCCAGCAAGCTGGTTCCAGCGCTTGGGCCGCTTCATCTATAAACACTGTAGAAAACCTGCGATGGCGAATAAAACGATTGACACTGCCCACCAGCGTAGCCGTAATTACCTGAGTATGATTTAGCAAACTGTCTACAATGTATTTTTCCAGTGCATACGCCTCATGCTTAAGCTTAGATGCTTCCGCAAACAGCAGCTTGCGTTGTTCGCGTTCTTCGCGCCCAAAATTACGCTTATACTTGGCCGCCATTTTTTTGTATTCTTCCGCGTCTCGGCGGAGTTTTTTCAGCAATTTATAATCAGGATGTTGTGCTATTTGAGCTTCCAGGCTAAAAGGGATCAAGTCTTCGTTAACCCGGGCTGGGTTCCCAATCCGAATCACGCTCACCCCTTTGGCTAGCAATCGCTTGGTCAGCAAGTCTACCGCGGTATTGCTGGGTGCAGTTACCAATACCTGATTTTCCCGCTCGAGCGTCATCTTAATGGCCGACACCATCGTAGTGGTTTTGCCAGTACCTGGAGGGCCGTGAATAATAGCTACATCGCGGGCTCGTAAAATATTCTTTATGGCATCATTTTGCGATTCATTCAACGACGGAATGTGGTAATAATTAGGCAGTTCGGCCTCGGGCGAAAAGTAAGCCTTTTTCTTACCTAATAGAATATCCCGTAACTCAATTACTCTTGGATCTTCAGTTTTCACTACTTGTTGGATGGCTTCATGCATCTCTTTATAGGTAACGGCATCAAACAGCAAGTCTACCCCCAACGAACCATATTCTACCCACTCAGGCAGTTCATCTACTGAAAAGCCAATGCGCATGGCATTTTTCTTCACATAAGTAATAACCCCCGAGATGTTGGCTTTTTTGGCCTGTTTGCTATTGGTATTATTAAACAAAGATACCATATCACCCACCTGAAAGCTATGATTCTCGTCAAGCTCAGTAGTGCGTTCCAGGCTGAGGTAATAGTTTTCTCCTGAGCCAATTTCGGTACTCTTTACCAAGATGGGATACCAGGTTACGCCCTTTTTTTTGCGTTCGTTGAGTGGGGTAAGCACCATCTGGTTGTGATATTGCTGCTGATCTTCGTCTTTTTCTATTTTTATAAGTTCTAGTAACTTGTCGAAATACTGCATTTAGAATGTATCAAGAAGTTTTGAGGTACATAGTAATAGCCCTCAATAATAAAAAAGTATTGATAAGATGGTTGTAAAAACCAAAAATAGATAGGAGATACACTGGCCTCTGCCGATGATCTATCCAAGGAGGTATGTTAATTGAGCTTTCTCATGATTTTGTGTATTTACGCACAAATTTAAAGTTTTGTTGGAAAGAAAATAATTATTCTTCGAATGTTTAATTATTATCGCTTCGCTTATGGTTAAATGGTTCCGCCTTTGGCTAAGATGATTAATTATAAATTATGAATTGATCAATTATATCCGCTTCGCACTACTCGTGATCCCTGTTTCTCTCTTCGCTTTGCGCCATTTTTCATTTTTCACTTTTAGTTTTTCACTTAACTCTGCTTCGCGCTCATTTTACGTTGTACATTTTTAATTCAAAAAGTTTTTCACTAAAAAAACCCTTGCACTTTTTAAAAGCACAAGGGTTTGAAAATATTATAATTGGAGGGATGATATTTAAAAGTAGAATACCAATTACTTATACTCCACCTTGATTTAATTTGGCTCTTAGTTTGGCCAAATCATCATCAACTGCAGAATTTGCTTCCAATTGCTTAAACTCATCGTCTAAGGAAGCATTACCTCCATCGGCTAGTTCAGCAAAAGCGTCTGCTTCGGCCTCAGCCTTAAGAATTTTCTCTTCGAACTTGTCAAATTTAGAAAACGTGCTACTGGCATCGAAGCTTCCCACTTGTTTAGCAATTTTCTTTTGAGCCACGGCAGCCTCTTGTCTTGCCAATAAAGTGCTCTCTTTCATTTTGGCTTCGCTGAGTTTTGCTTTCAGGGTATCTACCTGATCTTTCAGTTTTTTTGTAGTACCAGAAGCCTGGTCATACATAGCCTTGTATTGGTTGGCTTGTCCTTCCGAGTCAGCTTTTTTAGCCAAAGCTTTTCTTGCCAAATCTTCGTTACCAGCACTCAAAGCTTGCATGGCTTTTTGTTCCCAATTTTGAGCCGCAGTAGCGTGTTGTTTGTAAGAACGCTCCATTTTCTTTTCCTGAGCCATTGCCGTAGCCAGCGCAGAAGTAGCTTTAGCAATAGATTCTTGCATTTCTACTACCATCAGCTTGATCATCTTGGCTGGATCTTCTGCTTTGTCAAGGGCATCGTTTACATTGGCTTTAAAAATATCGGATATTCTACCAAAAATCCCCATATATCTGTCCGGTTTTTATGTTTACAAATAAGTTTAAAAATATTCCAGGATCAATTAAAATCGAGATAAGTAAATTTATTTAGGTTTCAATAGTCAAGGAGTTTGATGGCGAAGTAGTTACTCGATATGTTACATAGCCACAAAACAATATAACCTTTGAACAATCAAAGGAACCTAGTTACTTAATCAGCGTTATTTAAATCCTCTATTTATGTAATATTACAAAATAATATGCAACTTCAAAAGAAATTGAATGTTGTTGTATTTTTACTACGATGAAACTCCCAAAGAGGTTATTTTCTTGAGCTGTATTGGAGATTTACGTTTAAAAAACCTCCCTCAACTTTTGCAAAACCTGCCCAAAACCCTCTAATTTTACCCACACAAAGCATAAAGCCAAAAGACCCAAAATTAAGAAAGAAAAACACCAAGAGAAATGAATACCAGAGTTATTAGCTGGCTGATTGCCATTGGAGCAGCCCTCCTGTTTATTCCTTTTTTAGGAGTAGTCCATTTATTTGACTGGGACGAAATTAACTTTGCCGAAAGCGCCCGCGAGATGCTGGTAACGAAGGATTTTGCCAGAGTACAAATAGATTTTAAGCCATTTTGGGAAAAGCCCCCTTTGTTTTTTTGGTTGCAAGCCGCTTCTATGGAAATTTTTGGAGTCAATGAATTTGCGGCACGTTTTCCCAATGCATTGATTGGCATCGTCACCCTTGTATTGATCTTTAATATTGGTAGTAAAGTCTATAACCCACGATTTGGCCTATGGTGGACTTTGGTATACGCAGGGTCATTACTACCCCACTTTTATTTTAAGTCAGGTATTATAGATCCGCTCTTCAATTTATTTATTTTTTTGGGGGTATACCAACTATACTTAATGACTTTGCGCAAAACCAATGGGCAACGCAATCGCAAAGCCCTGCTAGCGGGTTTTTTTATAGGGTTGGGTATTCTTACCAAAGGGCCCGTAGCTTTGTTGCTATCTGGGCTTACTTTACTGGTTTTTTGGATTTTAAGCCGTAAATGGCGCACCTTCCGAATCGTGGAATTATTGCTTTTTGGTTTAGTGGCTTTTGTAGTATCATCAGTGTGGTACCTGCCCGAAACCCTCAATAATGGGGTAGGGTTTATTACCAAGTTTATTGAGTATCAGCTAGATTTAGCCAGTTCTACCTCTACTGGGCACGAACAACCCATTTTTTATCATCCAATCGTATTATTGTTGGGGTGCTTTCCTGCCAGTGTGTATTTTCTGGGTTCATTCAGACGAAACACGGCGGATACGACAGAACAGTCTGGTTTTAAAACCTGGATGAAAACCTTATTTTGGGTAGTGTTGATTGTGTTTTCGTTGATTACGACCAAAATTATGCACTACTCCTCTATGTGTTACTTCCCGCTTACCTTTATGGCGGCTACCTACCTGTTTCATATTCAAGAGCAAAGATTCCGATTTGCCAAGCTACTCAATATTCTAATTGGATTGATTGGAGGAGTGATTGCCCTATTGTTGGCGGCCTTGCCAATTGCTATCCAGCAAAAAGAAAAACTGGTGCCTTACATCAAAGATAAATTTGCAGTAGCCAATCTAGATGCAGCTGTGCATTGGTCGGGTTTTGAATCCATCATTGGTTTCTTTCTTTTGGGAATCATTATTACTACGTTGGTGTACTGGAATAGAAAAAATCCTATATTAGGAGCACAAGCCTTGTTTTTAAGTGTGTTACTTACCCTACAAGTGCTGTTTTATGTGTTTATTCCCAAAATTGAACAATATACTCAAGCGGCAGCAATAGAATTTATGGAGTCGAAGCAAAACGAAGATTGTTATGTGGGAACCATTGGTTATAAGAGTTATGCCCAGTATTTTTATACGGCACGTACGCCCGAAAAAAGCCCTAAAAACAACTCTGAAGAGTGGTTTCTTACCGGGAAAACCTCCAAACCAGTATATTTGGTAACTCGGATCGATCGTATCCGGCGATTGGACTCTTTGCAAAAGGCTGGCTTTCCGATTAAGAAAATTGGCTCAAAAAATGGCTTTGTGTTTTTTAAACGAGAGGCAAATACTGGGAAGTAACCCAAGAATCAAATATTGAGAAGCAAACAGGCAGACAAGGTGTGGCACGAGTTTCGTTCATGATTTGACCCAAACAAAACTAATCAATTTATGGATTTAAATACTACACTCATAGTACTTGGAACAGTGGCTGGTGGTATGTACTTGCTGTATTGGTTTTTTACCCAAAACTATGATCGGGGAGTGGTGGTACAGGTACTGGATGGCGATACGATCATTGTGAAAACCAAGCGCTACAAAAAGAAAAAGGTACGACTTATTGGCGTAGATAGCCCCGAAAGAGCCAATCACATCTTTGATTTTGACGAAGCCTACGCTCGACATGCAGAGCGTTATGTGCGTAGAAAACTAAAGCCTGGAACCAAGATTTACCTGGATTACGACAAAAAGAAATTTGACCAGTGGGGGCGCTTACTGGCTTATTTGTACATTCAAAAAAGCGGCCATAGTATGAACGAGTTGTTGTTGAGAAAAGGCTACGCAGTCTATCAGGCAGACAAATACAATAAAAGACTAAAGAATAAATTTTTAAAGCTACAGCAGGAAGCCAAAAGAGAACGAAGAGGTATTTGGAGTAGAGGAGGGAGGTTTTAGGAGAAAGCGGTAATTAGTCCACAGTCGACGGTCGATAGTCCATAGTTTTTAGTTCGTAGTCAGGAGCTTATTAAGTGAAAAGCTAAAAGTGGTGCGAAGAGATTTTGGGAGCAAGGATCAGGGAACAAGAGCCGTTTTTCGAATTAAAAATGAAAAACGTAAAATGAAAAATGGCGCGAAGCGGAGTTAAGTGAAAAGTTGGCGCGAAGCGGATATAATTGATCAATTCATAACCGCAGAACGAAGTTCAAGTTGTAAATGCTGATGTATCGGCGCTCTACGCAGCTAATTCATAATTGACTATCATATTTGCAAAAAAGCGAAGGCCCTCTGTTGCGCATCGCGAACCGACCAACGGAAGCTCTGCGAAGCTAAACCATTTAACAATGTAACAATAGAACAATAAGCGCAGCGGAACAATGCAAATAATTTATAGAGAATTGAGCGAGTTGGAGGCGGTTGCTGGAAAAATTATCGACTTTGCTCAAAATCAACCCGAACCCGCTAACATCTGGGTGTTTGATGGGGAAATGGGAGCAGGTAAAACCACGTTAATCAAAGCTATTGGCCAGCAAATGGGGATTATAGACACTATGCAAAGCCCAACCTATTCGATTGTAAACGAATATCAAGATGACAAGGGAGAAGCCTATTATCATTTTGATTTTTATAGATTAAAAAATGAAACCGAAGCAATGGATATGGGGTACGAAGAATATTTTTATGACAAAAACTACTGTTTTATTGAGTGGGCTTCTAAAATTCCTCACCTAATACCCACCAATTATCTAAAAATTGCTATAATATTGCAGTCTGATCATCGCATCATTGAGTTAACCCATTTTGAGTAAGCACCAAATATGAGCAAGAAAACGTACACTGAGGGGGCTACCCTCACTAAAGAACAACTTGTTTTATACCCCAGCGAACAACTCGCCCCTATTAGAAAAAAAGCAGAAAAGTTATTTATTGGTATTCCACGCGAGAAAAGCAAGTCGGAAAACCGGGTATCGCTCAGACCCGAGGCGGTGGAGATTTTGGTGCGCAATGGGCACGAAATCAGGGTAGAAACCAACGCTGGCCTAGGAGCTAAATTTACTGACCAACAGTACAGCGAAGCTGGGGCCGAAGTATGCTATTCCACCAAAGAAGTTTTTGAGGCAGACATCATCCTCAAAATAGAACCCCCCACCATCGAAGAAATCGAATATATGCGTTTTGGGCGTACCATTGTTTCTTCATTGCCGATGGCTCGCATGCATCCAGCTTATTTTAAGGCATTGATGCAAAAAAAATGCATTGGCATCGCTTATCAATTTATTCAAAACAAAGTAGGGGAGATGCCCATTATTCGCTCTATGAGCGAAATTGCGGGAAGTACCGTTATGTTGATTGCTTCGGAGTATTTGAGTAGCGCTCACGAAGGTAAGGGAATTATTTTAGGCGGGATTACTGGTGTACCACCCACCAAAATCGTCATTATTGGTGCAGGTACAGTAGGAGAGTATGCGGCTCGTACGGCCATTGGCTTGGGGGCTGAAACCAAAATTTTTGACAAAGATATTTACAAGCTTCGTCGTTTAAAATATGCCGTAGGTCACCAAATGTATACCTCTACCATTGATGCCGGAGTGTTGGCTGAAGCCATTAGCCGAGCCGATGTAGTGATTGGTGCTATGCGGGCTGAAAAAGGGCTGGCTCCTTGTGTGGTAACCGAAGAAATGGTGCAAGACATGAAACCCAATTCGGTCATTATTGATGTAAGTATCGACCAAGGAGGCGTATTTGAAACCTCGGAAGTAACTACCCACGAAAACCCCACTTTTAAGAAGTACGAAGTAGTACATTATTGTGTGCCCAATATTGCTTCACGGGTGAGTAGAACCTCTAGCACGGCATTGAGCAATATTTTCACCCCTTATTTGATGAAAATCTCAGAGGCTGGTGGAATGGATGAAATGATTTTTGCTAACAAGTGGTTTATGGATGGAGTGTATACCTACAAGGGTAGCCTTACCAATGAACACTTGGCCAAGAAGCTAGATATGCCTTACAAAGATTTGGGATTGTTGATGGCCGCAAGGTTGTAAATAGGCTTTGGGTTGGTGAGCCAAAATACAGATGTAAATTGTTAGTGAATGCTGGATACACGAAAAAGCCAATAGCCAAAGACTAAAAAAATATTAAACAGCAAGTCAAAATACAGGTATAAGTTGTTAGCGAATGCCGAAGTAAATGAAAAAGCTAATAGCCAGTGGCTAACCACTAACTGCTTATAGACTACAAAATATTAAACAGCAAGTATGAATAAATGCATTTTTTTGGATCGTGATGGTGTGTTGAATCGCGAGCGTGGAACGTATACTTACCGTCTTGAAGATTTTGAAATTATAGAAGGTGTACCCGAATCACTGAAGCAGCTAAAAGACGCTGGCTATTTGTTGGTTGTGGTCACCAATCAGTCGGGTATTTCTAAAGGTTTGTATACACGAGAAGATGTGAAAAAATGTCATGAATACCTACAGGAACATTGCAATCACTTGCTCGACGACTTGTTTATGGCTCCCTATCATCCTACCATTACTGCTTCTTTATCGCGCAAGCCAGACACTTGGATGATAGAAAAAGCGATAGCCAAATACCAAATTGATGTGAGCCAATCATGGATGGTAGGCGATAGCCCTACCGATATAGAAGCGGCAAAAAAAATACAAGTCAAAACAGTACAAATTGAATCTACTTACGAGCATAAGCCTTTATCGGCGCTCAGAGATTATACTGTTCAAGACTTGTATCAGGCTACTCAAATTATCTTGTCTTCGAGCAGCTAAAATATCTTCAAGCTTATCCTCTGGTTTTTACCAAAGTAGCCTTGTTTTGAGGGGTAGTCGTATTTTTCACCTTAATGTCTTTCTGCTCTCGGCTGTCTTTCATGTAAGTAGGACAAGTATACCTCTTTTTGGCGCAAGAAGTAAAACCAATCAATGCTACCAGAGCAAATACAGTCAAAACCTTTTTCATCAATTTATATAATTTTTAGTGTTTAACGCTTTACTATAATGAATTATATGAAATAGTACATTTATTATACCAATCTATGTACAAAGCTATAACGCAATTCGGCATTAAATGTAATAGAGTTTTGGCTTTTTTTACAAAAAAAGTGATAAAACTCGTTGATTTTAGTAAGAATTACTAGATGCTGTAACGATAATTGAAGTTATTAGTTGTATATCGCAGCGGATGGGAATAGATACTTTATATCCCAGAATCGTAGTAAAAACATATATTTTTGTAATTTTGTACAATAAGTCACTACACCAATATCAGAAAAATACACATGACGAAGATAAGAATTATTGAAGTAAAGTCGGAGATAGCGGCGGGTACTCGGGGAGCTAGTTTAGGCATAGATGCTCTGAAAACCGCTTGTTTGAATAGAGCTTATCAGAACAATATTGTTGAAGACCAGACATTTTTTGCTAAACACGCACGTACAGAAGTACCCAACGCAAACGATACTTTGTTTCAAAAAAACAAGTTTCCTTATGCTAAACGTATCAATGGAGTACGTAAAGTGTTAAACGCTACTTGTGAGCATATAGCACAAACCATTGGTCAGAATATGTTCCCGTTGGTATTGGCTGGGGATCATGGCTCTGCGGCTGGTACCATTGCCGGACTCAAAAAAGCCTATCCTCACAGAAAATTGGGAGTAATCTGGATTGATGCCCACGCCGATTTACATTCTCCTTATACAACTCCATCAGGTAATATGCACGGCATGCCTTTGGCTATATCATTGAACGATGACAATAAGGCTAACCAAATCAATACTTTAGACGCAGAGACGCACGAACATTGGGAGGCTTTGAAAAATACGGGACAACCAGGAGCCAAACTGGAGGGGCGCCACATTGTATTGATTGCAGGCAGAGACATAGAAAAAGAAGAGCAAGCCTTGATAGATAAGTATGGCATCCGAAACTTTACCACTGAAGAAGTCAAACAACAAGGGACAGATGCGATTGTACAGCAAACTTTGGATATTCTCCAGGAATGCGATATGATCTATGTGTCGTTTGATGTAGATAGCATGGATCCTGAGATTACAATGGGTACTGGTACTCCAGTACCGAATGGTATTTCGCTTGAGGAAGCCAAGGCTTTGAACATAGGTTTTGCCCAAAGTCCTAAGTTGGTATGCTGGGAAATGGTAGAAATTAACCCTACGCTAGATAATGAGATTAATTTAATGGCTGAAAATGCCTTTGAAATTTTAGAAGCGACTGCCGAAGCATTGATTGATAGTCACCAATTGGTAGAGGCTTAAAAAAATCGCTTGTACTTCATAAAAAAAGGCTGTTTCATCATATACGCTAAAACCAAATAATGTTTTAGTTTTAGCTCCAGACCTGACAGGTTTTAAAAACCTGTCAGGTCTAAAGTGCTTACTGTAAATCCTTGGCACATCTGAAGCCAAAAAGAGAGGTGCTAGTATAGGGTAGGGCCGACATACGTTGCGATGGACGATACGATGCCTTAGAGTGAACAAATCTGCCTCCACGTAGGGTTTTTCGGTCGTTTATTCGCTTGGTATAATAATCTTGTTCTCCGTAAAAACGGTACCAGTCGTTACACCAGTGCCAGAGCTTTTGATTGATGTCTTGCAGCTTTAGTTTGGAGGCTTTTTTTGCCACCAGTTCATATTCAAACTCGGTAGGCAATCGCTTGCCAATCCAAGTTGCATAGGCCTTGGCGTCGTTCCAACTGATGTGTGTGACGGGGTCGGCAGATTTGGCCTGACTACTATCACGACCATGAGGGTATAGCCAATAAGCACCAGGAATGGTATCCCACTTGTTTTTTTCAGGGTTAAACACATAAGATCTACCCATACGTTCGGCATTGGTGGCATAGCGGGTAAACCTTATAAATTTTCTGAAGTCTCCTACAGTTACAGGTTTTATATCGAGCAAAAAAGGACGTATAACAAATGGAAAGGTAGGTTTTTCGTCGGCTCGGCCATTTTCAGACCCTATTTGTACGGTATCTCGCTCAATCAAAACCATTCCTTTGGGGGCTTGATAACGGTACTGGGCTTGCACCTGAGAAACGTTTATTGCAATAAGCAAGATAAGTTTTAAGCCAAAAATTTTTGAAAAACTACTTTGTTGAGAAAGGCGTACATTCATCATCCACATAACAATCAAATTCATATTCAAACATAATACGCAAGGAGTGCAAAAAATGCTACCTGCTATACTCTAACCGCCAAAATGGTAATATCATCTCTTTGAGGGACATTTTTTTGGTGTTTTTGTAGTGCTTTTTCCAGACTTTCTTTTTGCTGATCCAGCGGAAGCTTAGAATAGGTCACCAACAAATCTTTGAAGCGTGCTCGCCCCAACCTCTGGTTGTGTTCACCAGCTTGGTCGCTGAAGCCATCAGTAGTCAGGTAAAGAACCCCACCTGATTGTACATCCAAGGTTTTGTTTTCAAAGATACGTTTTTTGCCAAAATCAAAACCTACTGCACTACGATTGCCTCTTATTTCGGTAATTGTTTCGTCGTGAATGTAATACAAAGGACGCTTGGCACCAGCAAAAATCAACTGCTGTTTTTCTTGATGATTATTATGTTCTATAACACAAATACAGGCTTCCATGCCTAAGTCCAGGTTAGACTCTTGCTTGCGTAATGATTCTACTACTCCTTTGTGGAGTTCTTCCAGGATAATGGCAGGAGATACAATTTTTCTCTGACGGACGATTTCATTCAACAAAGTATTGCCTACCATACTCATAAAGGCGCCACTTACTCCGTGTCCGGTACAGTCAAGTACCGCAGTAATAATCTTATCGTCTACTTGATCTATCCAGTAAAAGTCACCAGAGACCATATCTTTGGCCTTATATATGACAAAGTGTTCTTGAAAAAACTCATTGATTTGGGGCTGATGAGGCAAAATAGAAAGCTGAATAGTTTCTGCATATCTTAATCCATCGGTGATTTTGCGGTGTTGCCCTTCTACAATCTTTTTTTGGCGATCTATTTCTTGGTTTTGATGCAGCAGTTGTCGGTTGGTTCTTCTAAGTTTGAGACGGCTATTGAACAGCACAAAAGCCAATACCAAGATTAATACAGTACCTGCCAGTAAAATAGCTAAAAAAGTATTTTGTTGGCTAATATCAGCATTTTTTAGTTTAATGGTTAAATCCTTAAGTTCTTGCTCCTTATTCAACCGTTTAATCTCAGATTCTTTGGTGCGTAAATCCAGTCGGGTTTGCATTTCGGCAATTTGCAACGAGCGGGTTTCATTGTACAATGAATCTGTGTAAGCTTTATACAATTGATAATTTTGATAGGCTTGCTGATATTTTCCTTGCTTTTGATAAGCCTCGGCCAGGTAGAAATAGCTTTCGCTGATTGGTTTTTTGGACTGGATGTCTCGAAATGTTTGTAACCCTTTGTTGAGATAATCAAGGGCTCGCTCATAGTTTTTGGAGGCAGTATACACCCGCCCAATGCCTAAACTTGTGTAGCCTAGCCCTTCCTGGTCACCAACAGCTTGCTGGATTTTCCGGGCTTTTAATAAATTTTCCAGTGCTTTGTTGGATTGTTGTGCTCCTATGTAAACCTCGCCAATACCAAGCAGGGTAGTAGAAATGTTTTTTTGATCTTCGAGTTGCTGAAATATTTTCAACGCTCTTTGATAATACGTAAGCGCCTGTTTGTATTCTGCAATTTTTTGATAAGTAGTAGCCAGGTTTTTATAACTTTCGGCTAGTAAAGCATCGGCATCGATAGTTTGGGCAATGCTCAACGCTTCTCGGCAGTATTCCAATGACTTGAAGTAATCGCTACGATGATAATATACCCGACTGATTTCCAGGTAAGCTGCCGCCATGCCTCTTTGATTGTTAAGGTTTTCGTTGATCTTTAGGCTATTTACATGGTGTTCGAGTGCCTTTTCGTAGTCGCCTAATCGATCATAAATTCTCCCGATTTGCTTTTGAGCGTTGGCTACACCTTTTTGATCGTCGATACCTCGGTATAGGATAGATGCTTTGGTTAAATAATCCTGGGCAATAGTAAATTTGCTTTGGTTGAATTGTCCTATGGCCAGGTAATACATAGATTCTCCAATACCTTTTTGATAATTGAGTTTTTCGGAGAGTTCGAGGGCTTTTTGGGCATAGCCTACCGAGCGACTGGTAGATTTTTTATGATAGACTTCGGCTAATCTGATCAATAGACGGGCTTTATCGGCATTGGCATTACTTTCGTTGAGCAATGCCACCAGGCTATCGGCTTGCTTTGTTTTTTGGGCGTGGGCAAATTGATGGTGTATGATCAATACTATACAGCAAATCCTCCATATCTTTTTTATATTTTTTGTTATCATATCAATCACTAAATACCTCAATTTCGTAACCCGCATAGTTGGGACTTTGGGGATGTAAAAATGGATAACAAGGTAACCATAAAAAAAGTTGTAAGCAACCTCCCATACTGCTAGACATTTTGCCTAAAGTTGGCCGTAAAGACACGGTCAACGACGCGATCGCCTTCGTTTGTGAAGACACAAACGAAAAATGTCTAGTAGTATAAGCAACCTCCTTTATCCAAGTACTTTTAAGTTGGCTTTCAGGATTTTATGTTCTAGCATATAACCAAACATATTGAACCAACTGGGGCTATGATCTATGACCCAACCATCAGAAGATATAGCGATTTGCTTGGTTTCGGCTACCGCTTTGTCAGGGTTGTACACCAGCGTTACGTCCCAGTTCCAGCCGTTTTTTTCGGCCTCTTCAAGTAGCAATACTTTGAGCCGACCACTGTTGGATACGGGCGAGTCCAGGTACCAATTGGCCTGGGTAACTCCCAGTTTTTGTATGGTATCTCCAATGAGTTGAATCGCCGTCATGGTTTCGGCCACCCTTTTGTATGTGCCATGGATACTGGCAATGTCACGGTAACATGCATCTCTACAAGCCAAAATGATTCCATTCGATAAGGCTACCTCAGTAATAATGAGCAAATTATATCCATCTACGGCAATTTGCTCTTCTTTGAGTACTTCGGCTTCTATCTGACGACGAGCTCGCAAAAAGCGAGATTGGTCGGAGCAACTGGCCCGTAATAAGGCTTGGCGCTGGCGAGCATTTAGACGATAACGATCACCCACCAATTTTAAAGAAGATTTGTCGGAATAGCCATTTGAAAGTAAAAAACTTAAATCACCCACGGCCTTTTTGAGGGTAATTACCCACTTGTCATTAAAATTTTTTACATCATCGGAGTGCTGCCCTCTATGGCGTTGGTTATTTGGCATATTTTGTTGTTTTTCAATTCTTTAACTGTCATAAATTTGTTATTTACGTTTTTTGAGTTGGCGAGTTTAGCTTCTATTGATTTATATAACTTTTTTAAAAAGTCGGGTGAGTTATTGTTAATTACTACACTTGTAGTATATTTGTAACTACGGGTGTAGTTAATAGTGTACATCTAAATAAAAAAGTTGATAAGACTTATAGTATTTGTGATGAGTAAATAGAACAAAAGATCAGATATGAGTAAGATAAAACTAGACGAATTGCAATTGGCCATTATGCAAGTACTTTGGGAAAAGGAAGAAGCTACAGTGGCCGAAATCCAAGAGGCTCTAAAAAACTCACGAGATTTGGCTATTACCACTATTGGAACAGTTTTGTCAAGATTGGAAGAAAAAAAAGGAGCGGTGACTCATGTGACAGTGGGGAGAAAGTATGTATATAAGCCAGCTATATCAGAACAAGAAACCAAAACTTCTATGGTAGGTAATCTGGTGAAGCAACTATTCAAAGGGCGTTCGGTTTCGCTGGTCAATCACTTGATTGAAAAGGATGAACTGAATCAAACCGAATTAGACGAGCTTAAACAATTGATTAAAAAGGCCGAAGAAAAAAATAAAAAATAGCTCATGTTTCATCTCAGTACTTCAGATATAGCACTCCAATTTTCTGCCTGGATATTTACCTATGTCTTACACAGCACCATCATTATTGTATTACTGTGGGGGTGGATCAAAATGCGTCCTGTAATGAGTATTTATTTGAAGGAGATATTACTCAAAACCGCCTTGATCTTGGGCTTGTGTACTGCAAGCCTTCAGCTATATGGCAGTTGGGGGTGGGCGAATACCACGGTTATCTTGGCAAATAGTACCCCAGCACAAATACCTCAGGATGCAGCACAAAAGCAGGTGGTGCAGGCTGAACCACTGACGAGTCAAACCGAAGAAAACCCCTTGGTTACAAGACCAAGCCTTACTATTCATTGGTATGAGGCACTGACACTGAGTTGGCTAGCGATTGTGTTGTGGTTGTGTATACGCTTGGCTTGGCATAAACAGCGATTTTTACGTTCCCTGATATTTGTTTCTGCTCCTGATCATTCCTTAAGCAATATACTAAAAAGCCTTTGTGGCAAAATTAGGCTTTCACAACAAGTGCGATTGTGTCTGGTAAGCAATACGCTTAGTCCTTTGGTATTGAATAGAAATACCATTGTAGTGCCTGTGAAGGCATTGGAGTTATTGACTGCTGAGGAGCAAAAAAGTATGTTAGCGCACGAACTGGCCCATTTACAGCGGCGTGATGACTTATGGCTTAAGTTTTATCAGGCATTGCACATCCTTTTGTTTTTTCAACCGCTCAATCGTTGGGTATTGCGGCAAATTCACGAAGTAACTGAGCAAATCTGTGATGTAAAAGCAACACAGGTTACTCAAAATAACCAAGCCTTGGCAAAGTGCCTGGTGGAAGTGGCCAGTTGGCTTACTTCGCAACCTCGCTGGGTAGTGTCTATGGCATCTCAGCAAAAACCTTTAACCACGCGAGTTACACAACTTTTAAATAATCAAACAATGAAACATTCAACAAAACCTCGTTTATTAACACCATTATCTATGGCAAGCATCATAGGATTGGTAGGGCTAGTAGCTATTTTTACTTTGCCTGGAATTCATTTTTCCTGGGCGCAAGCCATTAAGAAAAATGCAGAAGTTAAGTCATTCAAAGCTTATACGCTGAACGTAACAGCAGAAAGTAAGGGACGATACCGCCAAGCGATTGTAATCAAAAATCCACAAGGTAAAATCTCTGAGTTTTATGTAGATGATAAAAAATATGCTGCTCAAGACTTGGGTAAGTTTAGTTTTATCAATCAAGCCCTAGAAAGGCGCGAAGTACATATGCATAGCAAAAAAGCTCTTATGGAAGGATATAAAAAGCTAGAAATGGCGGAGAGTAAGCAGAAAAGGGCTTTTGAAAAAGCTTATGTAGCAGCACAGAAGATGAAAGATGAAAAAGCCAAAGAAAAGCGCCTGAAAGAGATTAAACTAGAGATGCAAAAGGCGCAAGAGAGTTTTAGACAAAAGAAGATGCAATTGGAAAAAGATATTTTTAAAAAAATGAAGAAGAAGTAGAGGTTGAAAGTGTGTTTGCCAATTTTTTTTATACTTAACAACTACACTTGTAGGAGATTTGTTTCAAATAAAAAACGAATGAAGAATGGTTCGTTTAAAATACATATATTTGGCTAAATAGGCTCTTGCGCGAAAACTCTCCTGCAAAGCAAGTTTTTTGGTGGAAGTAAAAAACAAGCCCTCTGAAAATGAAGAGTTTTAGAGGGCTTTTTTGATAGGTAAAGCTGAACTATTTAATTTATCCAACGTCTTAAAAAACAGTACTTTATCTTAAATACATACGAACTTCTTGCTCTTTATACCTATGAAAACTACCATCTCCTGCAAGTGCTTTCTGCACATTGTTGCTTTCTTGCTTTTATTGTTGTCCGATAGTTATGCTCAAAAGTCCATATTTTGGGGAGATTTGGGCAAACTGGGAGCAGTTGAAAAGGATGGATCTAATTTAAGAGACTTGTTGATAAATACTGACGATCCGTGGGCTATAGATGTAGATTTGAGCAATCAAATAGTGTATTGGGTAGATCGAGCCCATAGGCGGATTAATTCAACTAATTCAAATACGGGAGCGGTTGCCTTGATTCATAACCTTACCAATGAACCGGTAGATATTGCGGTAGATGCTTCAGCAGGCAAAATTTATTGGATAGAAAGTACTATCAATCAAATCAAGCGCTCAAATATCGACGGAACCTCTATAGAAGTGTTGGTGAGTACTGGAATTAGCGACCCTACTGCTATTTCGTTAGATGGTAACAACAATAAAATATACTGGGCAGACCAGGGAAATGATCAGATATCGAGAGCAAATTTTGATGGCACTTCGGTAGAGGTTGTACTCACTAGTACGGTAGTGATTGATCCTCAGGATGTGGTAGTGAATGGAGGAGGGGGAAACATATATTGGTCAGAAGCAGGAACTTCTAACAAAATCAGAAGATCAGATCTGAATGGAAGCGGTGTATCAGACTTCATTTCAACAGGATTGGTTACACCTGTGGGCTTGGCGTTGAATTTGGGTAATAATGAAATTTTTTGGACTGAATCAGGTAAGATTCGTAATTCGGACCTAACGACTCCTGCGGCAAATGATAGAGTAGCTAATCTGGGAAACCCTCGTCGTGTGGTGCCCGACCAAACCATGAATCGTTTGTATTATGTGGATACCCAGACCCAGAATGTGAGTTATACTGATTTGAGTGGTATGAATCCTATTTTTGTTGTAGCGCCTGTTATTGGTATTGTCAAATCGTTGGTGTATGATGGGAATGACTTTGTATACTACGTCGATGAAGTGTTGCAACAGATCAAACGTTATCGCCTTTCTACTAATCAGGTAGACGATATCACTGGGACAAACCTTGGTAATATCTCAGGTCTTACCCTAAATAAGAATACTAATGAGCTCTTTTGGGCAAACCAATCAATGAGCGAAATCCAAAAATCTTCTACCGGAGGGGGAGGAGTTAGCAATATAACTACTTATGGTCCGTCTGCTCCCATTGCATTTGACATAGATGTTACAAATGGCCATTTGTATTGGGCAGCTCCTCTGGGTATATATCGATCCAACCTGGATGGCTCTGGACAAACACAATTGGTAAACTTGATATCTACTGACTTGGGAGGCTTTGCTTTGGATCTGACGAATGGTAAGATGTATTGGAGCGATAGAGTTATCAATAAGATCGAAAGAGCTAATTTAGATGGTACAGTGGTAGAAGATTTTGTGACAAGTTTGAGTAGTCCAGGAGCAATATTGGTAGATGCCTCCAACAATCATTTGTATTGGACCAATGGGTTGTCAATTGCGTCTCGATTCTTAAGCAGGATAGATTTAGATGGGAGTAATCTTCAAAATACTGTGGCTACGGGAGTAGGGCAGGGAATGGCTTTGGTAGATTTCCCGATAGGCGAGATTGAGGTTGTGATAGAAAGTAAAGAAATAGCTAATGGTAATAGTTTTAATTTTGGAACTGTAGCATCTGGTAATACGAAAACATACACCGTTTTTATAAAAAATACAGAGAATACGGGAGCGTTGAGCATTTCTAACGTGAGAATTGTGGGAAGTAATGGATTTAGCGTAAGCGGCACCACCACAGTAGTAGTTAGCCCCAATGATACTGCCAAGGTTTCTTTAACGTTTACTCCAGTTAATAACAATGCAGCTACGGATACCTTGATTATAGAAAGTGACGATCTTGATGAAAACCCGTATAAGATTACGCTTAAGGGCAATGATGGTAATTCGGTGTCACTGCCAGATATTGATCTGGTGGTAGATGGTACAGGATTGACTAATGGTGCTACGTATGACTTTGGGTCGGTAAGCCTTAATAACTCGCTTACCAAAACATTTCTAATACAAAACTCTGGAGGAGATACCTTGAAGTTGAAGGCTAACAATGCTGGAAGGGTGATTTCTACTGGAGGAACTGACATAAATTCTTTCGCTTTTGATGTGAGCAGTACTTCGGCTAAGATTGATCCAGGCGCCAGCACTTCTTTTACGATTACTTTTGCTCCTGCTACTCTAGGTGCCAAATCGGCTTCTTTTACTATTGAGAGCAATTCACCGATTACCCCGGTATACAATATCAATTTAATGGGAAGTGGGGAAACGGTGCCTAATCCTCCGCAAATCAGCAATTTACAAATTACATCGCGAGCTGTAGTAGGAGAAGAATTGGTAGCGACACTCTCCTGGCAAGACAATGCTGACAACGAAACTGGTTTTAAGATTGAACGAGCGGTGAATGATTCGCTTAATTTTGTAGAGGTGGCTCAAGTGGGTACCGATGTGACGAGCTATATTGATAATACAATTCAAGAAGGAAACCAATACTACTATCGTCTGAAGGCCTTCAACAATATTGGGGATTCAAACCCAAGTAATATGTTTAGTTTGTTGTTGGTAGGTTTGGGTGAAAACAATTTCAAAAACACCAGAATTGGCCCAAACCCTGCGAAATCACACCTTGTATTAAAGCTAAGAAATCGAGAAATGGGCAAAATTATGATGAGATTCAAAACCTTGGATGGAAAGCAACTGTATAGCCAACAAATATTGAAAAATACTTATGAGCTAAATATTCCGATAAGCTTAGCGAATTACCCATCTGGAACCTATTTGATATACCTTAAAAGCAAACAGAGCCAATTAATTAGACGAGTGGTGAAGCTTTGAACATAGTTAAGAAAAAACTATAAAAACAAAGACCTGCGAAGTGTCACAGGTCTTTTGGTACAATATATCAATAATGAGCCTTTTATGATTTGCCTAAACGTTCTATCACAAAATCCTTTGAGGCTACCTTTCCAGGAGCAGCATTGGCTCTTCGTGATGGTTGTTTTTCGGGGATATTGTCTATAAAGTTTGTGGTAAGGATATGCTCTATCTGCATTTTTATCTTGGTTTCAACTACCCTGTTGGGAGAAGTTAATTGGTTGTATTTGGGATTAAAATCGTAAGATGCTATCCATTGTTCAAAGTTTTGGGCCAATGTGGCAATGCTTTTTGCAATAAAGGCAACCTCCTGGTTAGTCATAGTGGGGTGCAGTGATACCCTGATCCAGCCTGGTTTGGTAGAATAGTCTCCCTGGTCAATCATATCCGTGATTTCACGAGATTGATCTGGGCTCACATTCAATAAATAATGACCATAAGTACCTGCACAAGAACAACCCCCTCGGCATTGAATGCCAAATTTATCGTTCAATAATTTTACGCCAAGGTTGTAATGCAAATCCTCAATGTAAAAAGAAAAGATAGCCAAGCGATCGCGATGTTGTGGTGCCAAAATATGGACATTGGGAATGTCCTGAAGGTGCTCCCACAGAATATCTACTAGTTCGTGCTCTCGTTTGAGAATGTTTTCAACCCCCATTTCTTCTTTCAAATGAATGCACAGGGCAGTTTTGATGGTTTGCAAAAAAGCAGGAGTGCCTCCATCTTCTCGAGCTTCTATATCCTCCACATATTTGTGTTTTCCCCAAGGGTTGGTCCAGTCTACTGTACCACCACCAGGGTTATCAGGGATGTGTTTTTTATATAATTTTTGGTTGAATACTAATACGCCAGCTGAACCAGGGCCTCCTAAAAATTTATGAGGAGAAAAGATGACTGCATCCAGGTACGCCCCAGCGCCATACTTCTCGACAGCAGGGTGCATATCAATGTGTACATAAGGGGCCGAGCAGGCAAAATCTACAAAACAATAACCTCCTGCGCGATGCATTTTTTGCGCAATTTGGTGGTAGGGTGTAATGATGCCCGTCACATTGGAACAAGCCGTAACAGAAGCAATTTTAGTAGTACGATTTTGATATTTTTCTAGTAATACATCCAAATGATCTACATTGACCAAACCATTTGGGAGGGCTTCTATAATTTCTACAGTAGCCAGGGTTTCGAGCCAACTGGTTTGATTAGAGTGATGCTCCATATGAGTGATGAAAATCACTGGGCGCTCGTTTTCGGGCGGTAATTGAATACACTGATGCTCATGCATTCTAATCCCCAAAATGCGCTGTAGTTTATTAATCAAACGGGTCATACCTGAAGTAGCGGTGATAATGAGATCATCTTCGGCTGCATTGACGTGTTGTTTGATTAGTTTTTGGGCTTGATGATACGCATGCGTCATGGCCATACCAGTAGTGCTGGTTTCGGTGTGGGTATTGGCTACCAATGGCATAATTTCTTTTTGAATGCGTTCCTCAATAGGAGCATAATTGCGGCCGCTGGCAGTCCAATCAGCGTAAATCATCGGTTTGGGTCCTTCGGGAGTAGGTATTTGTAAGTTGTGCCCAATAATTCCCCGCCTGAATTTTTTAAAGTATTGTTCAGTCATATTGTGTTTTTATATGTTATAATGGTGTTAGAAAGTCAGTGTAATACTGCCGAATTTATCACCCGATCAACTATTATCGAGTACGAGGGCTTTTCTTTAAATATAATATAATAAAATTAGTACTTTCCTAAGACACAAATTTACAATTGTAAGAGGACAAATAAGCTATTTCTACCCAATAACTTTTGTTTCGAAACATCTTAAACCAAAAAAACGCATTGATTTACAAACCAATGCGTTTTTTTGAATCTGTGTTTAAGCTAAATCTGTTGATCTAAAACGTACCCAATGTGGGTGCAAAAAGCCCTGCGTTTACATTTGCGGGGTGGGGTTTTTAGATAAACAGAAAGTTAAAAGATTTTACCCAGTCTTCCATACTGATAAATTCTACGTCAAACTTTTGAAGGATTTCCTCCATATCCACATACATAACTGGGTTGGCTTTACCATCCCAAATAGCCTGATACTCAGCAGCTACTCCATCTCCAGCACCTTCGCCCATCACGTTGTTCAATATACCTCCAAACTCTTGAGGAGGTAAGGCATGATAAGCAATGTCTTTTTGTAAAGCTTTGCTAAATGATTCGGCCAGTGCGGTACCGCTGAGGGCTTCTTTACCACTTACTACAAATTGATTACCTGTCAGATGAGGTTTTTCTATGCCAGCTACGATCAATTTGGCCAGGTCAGCCGAAGGTAACCAACCAATTTTATAATCAGGAAGGGTAGGATAGGCTACTTTGTTTTGTTCTTTTACAGAAGGAGCTGTCCAGGGGCCAAGCAGGTTTTCGGCATAAAGGGTAGGCTGCAAAATGATATGTGGAACGCCACTTTGTTGTAATGCTTCTTGAACATCGATGCGAATATCATAGGCTGGGTTCCCAATCTTTTCAGGATAAATTACCCCAGAGGCATTCCAAACAATATGATTGATTTTGGCTTCTTTTGCGGCTTTGATAGCATTTTGCGCCATTTTTAAAGGTTCGGCTCCAAAAGCAGGCACCAACAAGGCAATTGCGTCAGCTTTTTGACTAGCCTTTAGGGTGTCTTCATAGTTGCTCATATCGCCTTCGATGATTTCAGCACCAGCGTCGGCCAAATCCTGGGCTTTGCTGGCATCTCGGGTAAATGCAAGAGCGGTATGACCTTTTTTGAGTAATTCAAATACAACTGGTTTGGCTTGCGAACCAGTGGATCCATAGACAAGTACTTTCATAGAGTTAATAAAATTAAGTTTTTAAATATGGTTACAAATGTATACATTAGTACTATACAAAATATATCGGTATACTTTAGTATAGCAGTATACTAAAGAGAAGTCACTTGTAAATCAGATACTTATGTCACAGTTGAGTCAAGCCAGCAAAGAGTGCCAGCAGTTTATTCGCCCCGTAAGAGATGTCATTGAGTTGATTGGAGGTAAATGGAAGCTTCCTGTAATCGTAGCTTTGTCGTTTGGCACCCAGCGATTCAAGCAATTAGAAAGGTTGTTAGAAGGCATTACACCTCGAATGTTATCAAAAGAACTAAAAGATTTGGAAATGAATGGTTTGGTAAGCCGTAAAGTGTATGACACTACTCCTGTTACCGTAGAGTATAGCCTGACCGAATATGGTAAGTCATTGGATGAACTAATTGCCGTATTGAGAAAGTGGGGGCTAGATCATCGCGAGAGAATTATGAAACCAGACTTTGAACTTGAAAAAGAGTAAACTATTAGAAGCTCAACAACTCTTTGAATTTATTGGCCTGACGGCGAGAGATTTCTATTTCTTCCCCGGTTTTCAGCAATACTTTCAGGTTGCCGCTAAACCAAGGCGTGATTTTATCAATCCATTGGAGATTAATAATGTGCTGACGATTGGCCCTAAAGAACTTCTTGGGATCTAGTCGTTGCTCCATATAGTTGAGCGAGCGAGTAATTAAAGGTTGGTGGTTCTCGAAAAATATTCGAGTATTGTTACCTTCAATCTGAAAGAGACGAATCTCATTTAATTTTACAAACCAACATTGCTCTCCTTCTTTTACAAATACCTGATCGTGTTCGGTAAGCATTTCTTTGGGGCCTTCTATCGGTTCAGGTGTACCTACTTCCTGCGAAAGTTTTTCCAACGCTTTTTGCAAGCGTTCGGGTTTAATAGGCTTCAGCAAGTAGTCCAAGGCATTGTACTCAAACGACTTGATGGCATATTCATCATAAGCAGTAGTGAAGATCACCTTTGGCGCTTTGGTGAGTTCTTCCAACAATTCAAAACCATTTTTTCCGGGCATCTCGATGTCCAAAAATATCAATTCAGGAGATTGCTGGTCTATTTTTTCCAAAGCTTCTATAGCGTTAGCGGCTTGATCTATTATTTCAATTTCGGGATGCTGCTGGAGCAATACCTGTAGTTCTTTACGAGCCAAACGAGAATCGTCAATGATCATTGCTTTCATAATAGTGTAGATAATTTATTGCGGAATAGTTACCGTGGCAGTTACGAAATTATTTTGTTGAGTCAAACGAATAGAAGCCAGTTCTCCGTAGAGCATTTTGAGTCGTTCAGTGGCATTTTTTAAGCCTGTACCCGTATTTTTTGATTGCCCTTTTTCGGTAGGAGATTGCGGGCGAAATTGTCCAGTATTTTCAATGATTAATTTTACCTCGTTGGCCTCCCGACTTCCACTGAGTTTTACTTCGCCCCCTTCGGGTAAGTGAGCAATACCATGTTTAATGCTGTTTTCTACCAATGTTTGCAACAACATAGGCGGGATTTGCACTTCCATCAAAGCGTCATCTATTTGCTTAGAAAAATGTAGGCGATCTTCAAACTGTATAGAAGCCAACTGTAAATAACTATCTACAATGTACATTTCATCTTCAAGCGACACCTGCTTGGCCTGACTATAGTTAAGGGCATAACGCATCAACTCCGAAAGCGCCGTAAGCATTTCTCGGGCTTTGTGTTGATCTTCTAGTATCAACGCTCGGATGTTGTTTAGGGCATTGAACATAAAATGGGGGTTGATTTGAGATTTTAAGGCAGCGAGCTGGGCTTCTTGAGCAATAGAGGCCATCCGCCAGTGATCTATTTCGGCCTGTTTGTAATTGTTGAAATAATGCCAGCCAAAATATAGTAGCGACCAAATAAGGGCAACTACACTGGTATTAAAGATAACTCCAAAAGCCAAGCGAAAGCTCATTGGAGTAGGGTTATCAGTGAACATTTTTAGTACTAACCACGCCAATGAATCAATCATAAACCAGGAAATCCCCAGAAGTATACTGGCTGGAAATATTCTGAGGGTAATTTGTCCAGCGTTGAGCTTAGTCCAGCCCCAGCGTTGGATAAGATATCGATACCCATGCGTAAGTCCAAACCCAGTAAGTGACACAATGGTATAATAGATGAAAAGCCGGGTAGTAGCACTACCCGCCAGCGTAAAAAATGTAAAGCTGATGAAGGTATAAATGGTCCAGCCAATGCCTTGGCAATACCAATAATACTGACTGGATTTTTTAGGTGAGTTACGCATCATCTAAGATTTTGAATGTCCTGAAGCTTTTTGTTCCTGAAATGAACGGTTTTTGGCAATGCCCAGGGTTAAAAACACGACCCAAACCATATAATTAGCCCAATAGGAAGATGTATTGATTTCCAATGTTATAAAAGACAAATGTAATATCAAACTGATAGTGAAGCCAATGGCGCCAATGACGATAAATGGATGGTACTTTTTCATAAGATTAAGGTGGTTTAATTTAAATAATAAATAAAAAAGACTAATTTTTTACCCAGGTTTTTAGGGCGTTGATAAATTTCGTTTGTTGATCAATAAATACACTGTGTGAGCATTGTTCGTAGTACTTCAGGTTTTCTTTGCCAATGAGTGTTGCCAAGCTTTCTACCTGATGCTTAGAGTATAAGCCATCATCCTGGCCGTATAAACCGTACAGGGGTAGTTTTTGGGCTTTTAGTTTCATAAGGACTTTCGTCAAATCGATGGTGGTATACTGTTCATTTTTCCAAAAACCTTGTGGTGCAGCATAACTCATTTGTCGAGCGTATTTTTTGAGCAATGCATTGGTGCCAAACTGGGCATAAATTGTTTTGGCCTCCTGAGTGGTTTTTTTAGGGGTATAAAAACCATTTTGCATGGCGTGCATAAAACAATAAGAGCTGTACTGAATGCTTTTTTTATCCATATTTTCCAGCCGACTTACATATTGCAAATTGGCTTCATCATTTTTATCCTGATAAATTTTCTTTACCCTGCCAATAATCGTCTCAAACGTTTCTTGCAAGGCCACCGGGGCACCCACCAGCACCACAGCCTGGATTTTTTTTGGATGCTTTTCAGCAAATAAGGTAGCTACCACTCCTCCGAAACTGTGACCCAACAAAGTGGCTTTTTTGAGCTTGTATTGGGCGTAAATTTGATGTAAATCGGCAAAGGTTTCCTCAAAACTAAACTTAGCTTTGGCGTCGGTTGATCTGCCTTCGCCGCGACGATCATATACGATGACGAAAAATCCGGCATTGGCCAATTTTTGGGCAGTGGTAAACTCAAAACTTGCGCTGTTGTAACCCGGCCCCCCATGAAGGTATATCATCGCAGGCTGAGTCGCTTGTCCAAATGTTTTGAGGTAAAGTTTTTGGGCAAAAGTATCGCTGAATAGAATCAACCACAGACAACTAATGAGCACAATCCTTTTCATAAAATTGGGTTAAAATCATTGCCTCAAACATTGAGGCAATGATTGATTAATAATTAAACATTGACTAAAATAAGCGTACTACAAGTAGGTATTGCCTATTTACAATCAAGCATTTTCAAATAACCTTTATTGCTTAAGAAGACGTATTTTTTTGGATACTCCATTTTCTTCAAGATACAGTGTATAAAACCCCTTGGGAAGTTTACTTGTATCAATTGTAAGGTACTTTCCTTCAGACTTCACACTGGCACGTCGAGTAATACCGTCTACCCCAATCAGCCGTATAGAGCGAATGGTTTTACGAGAAGTGATGCCTTGGATATTCAATTGATTATTGAAAGGAACTGGAAATACTTTGATTCCTGAGAAATTTTGTAAATCTACTTTAGTATCAGTTGCAGTATTTTGACTCGTTTGTCTACCATTGGTTTGGTGTTCATACCTTACCGTAAGTTCGGCCACCGAAGCCCAACGTCCACCATCTACCTCAGATATTGCCTGAAAACGAATATAACGGCATCGGAATTTGTCAAAATCTACCGTTTGTTTAAGGGGAGACCTTTGGAATGACCCTATGGCTAACGGACGCCAGGTGGGGCCTCCATTTGAACCATAAAATGCATAACGTTTCACCATTCCAGTACTACCAGTTTGGCGACCTCGATATGAAAACCCTACCAAGTCTCGTTCTTGCCCTAAATCAATTGTAATATGGTGTGGATGTTGACTATTTTCATCGTATAAGCTAGTATGCCAAAAGGTATTTAGATCTCCGTCTACAGCTTTTTCCTTTCCATAATCAGCATGGACAGTTTCCTCGCTACTAGCAGCAATCACCGTACAACCTTCGCAGTTATCTACGATAGTGGGTGGATCTATAGGGGCTGTAATCACTGCTTGTATTAAATTGGAGTAGGCAGAATAGTTGGTTCCTCGATAAGCTCTTACTCGGTAAGTGTAGAGACCGACAGCTAAGTCAGTATCTGTAAAATTTTTGACATTGGCACCTACAACGCCAATAACCTGAAAAGCTCCTCCTTTGCGTCGTTCAATCTTAAAGCCACTCTCATTGTTTGAATTATCTCTCCATGTCAAGGTTACATTTTGATTGTTTACGTGAGCTACCAAATAGCTTGGTGGATTGATTTCAGTTACTCCTTCATCACGTAAATTTGCTTCCCAAATGCCTCTTCCATAAGTAGCCACCCTTATCTTACGACTGGGATAATGAATCTCCAACTCCGAAATTAGTACACGTGGCAAGTTGGTAGAAAATGGTTCCCACCCACTTAAATTATCATTTGTATAGTACACCCCCGATTGCATCCCTACATATAAGCCATTGGCAGGAGTATCGTCAAATACTACACATTGGGCCGAAATCACAGGTAAATTCCTATGAATGTTAGTCCAGGTAGCTCCGGCATTTTCAGATACATATACTCCAGAACCAGCAATGGCCACTCGCTCAGGGTTGTTAGGATCTACCGTAATATAATTTACACTTCCGCCAAAACCACTTACTTCTACCCAAGTAGGATTTGGGTTTCTTCCGTTTTTGGTACGCCATACCCTTCCTCCTTCTGTAATGTAGATATAATTGTTATTAGAAGCAGCAATGGCTATTTCGGTTAAATCACCTCCAATATTGACGTTTTGGGTAATGTTTTGCCAGCTTCCGCTGTTTCCTCCATTGTTATGTCGGTACAAATTGTCATAGCCCACATAGATTGTTTTGTTATCTATAGGGTCCATCGTAAAAGGAATGACCCACTCACCTCGAGTATTTACAGGCTTGGTAATTGGGACATAACTATTCCCTCCATTGGTACTTTTATACAAATGTATCCCTTCCTGAACACTACCATATACCACATTTTTATTTTGATGGTCAATAAAGCACTCCATACCATCGGCTCCCAGCCATTCTTTAAAGCTTCGATCTGTGCCACTCATAATATTGGTACCATTGTCTTGGGCGCCTCCTACAATCATATTGGCATCGGTAGCTGCCCCTCCTATACGGTAATATTGCCTTACTGCCAGCCCTCCTTGAGTAAGGTCAGTCATACTATTGCCTTGATTTGTGCTGCGGAATATGCCTCCATCGGTTCCCGCATAGATGGTTCCATTGAGGTATTGCAATACTTCAATATCGGCGTGTACATAGGAAGGGTCTTTTGGGTTATCCCAAGTGGCGAGGGTCGTAAAACTTACACCTCCATCCAAAGAACGGGAATAATTCAGGCCTCCTACGTGTACCTCATTGGCATCAGTATCGGATACCGCTATGGCCATATCTCGGAAAGCTTGAGTAAAATATACTTCCTTCATAGAAACTGTATTGTAGTCAGATTGAACACTGAAGCTGTCTCCGCTGTTTGAGGAACGGTATAGATAGCCAAAGCCATTCCCTCGTTTTTGTACCAGGTATACAAAGTCAGGATTAGCAGGTGTTACCGCCATTTTCAATCGCTCCGTTCTCACGATACTGAAAATGCGGAAAAAAGAAGCACCTCCATTAGTAGACTTAAAAAAACGACTACCGCAAGCGTATACTATATCTGGATTACCAGGTTTAAACGCTATATCTTCGACTCCGATATTATGCACCTTGCTGAAGCTCTTACCTCCATTAAGCGAACGATGTATTCCAAATCTAGTACTAATAAAAATGGTATTGCTGTTGTTGGGGTGAATCAAAATTGTACGAGGAATACCACTTACTTGGACAATTTCTGTCCAGGAACTTCCTCCGTTGGTAGATTTCATAATTTGCCCAGCCTCATTGCCAATAAAAACAGTATTGACGTTGTTTGGATCAATGGCAATGGACCAAATAGACATATTGAGCATGTGGTCACCCAGTGGTTGCCAACTTTGCCCGGCATTGGTAGATTTCCAAATACCTCCACCAGGCGAGCCAGCATAGATGATGTTTTGCTGGGTTGGCTCTACCGCAATAGAGATAATGCGCCCTAATCCGGGAGTCCAGCTTTGAGTGAGGGTCCAGTTAAATGGCCCTAGTTCTGTCCACCCACTGCTTCGCTGTCTTTTTGAAGCAGATTTTTGGGCCCAGGATTTCTGAAATCGTCGAGATTCGTCTAATACCTGAGTAGCGCTAATTACCCGACCGTCGCTTCCTGCATTACGTTTGGCCCAGTACAATTTGCGCATAAACAGTTTGTAACCGCTTCCCTTACCTTTGTCGCGGTTTTGAAAATACTTTTTGCCGACGCGTTCTAATTCTTTTACGTCAACGTGATCGTCTTGCATAAGCTCAAAGACTTTTTGAGCCTGAGTTTGGTGGTTCAAGATGAAGCATAGAACGATGGTAATAAACATCCATCGCTTATTAACAGATAATGTATTTTGTTGTAAAAACATACTTGTTTTAGGTTAGTATAAAAAATGAATAATTAGTTACAAGTGGTTATTGCCTGATTTAATATCTATGCCTGAATAATTTATTGAATGCTAAGTGCTGTTCAGCTTTATTGATTTTAAATATGTTCTTGCTCTGAATATTTTATAAAAAATGCGCAGGATAAGGATCGCTAGTCTATCATTAAATTGTACATCAAAGAACTTGGGTGCAATCCTTGTAAAGTATTAATTTATCTGTTTAAATGAAAATATTTAAATATGATTAATTGATTGTGAATTGTGAAACGCAATTAATTATTGTTTGATTTTGTCACTATATTATTTATTCAAAAACTTCTTTAGTTGCGTCTGAAACCACGCAGGGTCGTCGTACATAATGAAATGCTTGGCTTTTTCGTGCATCAAAAACTGATGGTTAGGTATTTTCTTGATTTGCCCCAAGTAAGTCTGTCGAATGGCTTCAAGGGGAGAACCAAAATCTTTGCCCCACCAAACCCCCATTACCAAGGTAGGAGCTTTGATATTGGCCACCTTTCCGCGCAAGTCTACGGTATACATATCGTACATAGCCTGAGCTACCGCCTCCCGATCAGATTTTAAATTCCATTGTAATACCTGATCAAGATGTTTTTGGTCAGTAATCATCGTTTTCAAAGTACGTGTTTGCATTTTTACTGCAACATCTTCTGATTGGGGCTTGAGCATGTTTTCTTTCATTTGCTGAGCCATAGGGCGCATACTTTTGGAGGTAGCGTAAGGGTTTTGCATAGCACCCAAAAAAGGTAAACCATCTACCGAAACCACTTTTTTGATCAAATTTGGTCGTTCCGAGGCTATCCAAAAAGACATAAACCCTCCTAAACTGTGGCCAATAAGCGATACATTTTTGAGTTTTTTATGGTCAATGTAGGCAATCACTTGATCTTTGATTTGAGCCAGGTTTGCTCCTTTGAGCGCAGGTTGTCCTGCAAACCCAGCCAAGGTAAACACGTGACATTTGTATTCACCTTGGAAGTTCTTGACGGTGGCATCCCACACTTTGCCAGGACAACCCAAGCCAGGGATAAATAAAATATTCCCTTTTTTATCGGTCCCTTTTACTTCTACTTTAAATGCATCAAACTTTGAGTCCTGAGGGGTAGCAAAGGCAAGGCCTGTCAAAAATGCAAAAGTGATGACTAAAAAGACAATTGAGAGGTTTTTCATTATTATATGTGTTTAGAAATTTTCTGAATGATTTACTCAAAAGTACGGGGTTACACCGTGTGTAGAAAGCAAAATATGGGGAGCGGTCAATGGGAATGGGGAGCGGTTTATTGAGTGAAAAACTAACGCAAAGCAGTAATTAGTCCACAGTCGACGGTCGATAGTCCAATGCTGTTTCCTTAACAAGAATCGAGTCCATATTGCGAGTATCGTTTTCCCCCTTGGGGGAATTAAAGGGGGCTTTCGTGGATTACCACTACAAACTTAAACCCTTAAGGAAACAGCATTGGTCGATAGTCCATAGTTTTGCGATGCATCGCGGAACCCACTGTCCTGAGCGAAGCCGAAGGAACTAACCATAAGCGCAGCGGAACAATGCAACAATCAGCCGTAGGCGTAAATGAAACAATAAGCTGTAGGCAGAACAATTAACCATTAAAATAATAATTGATCAATTTATAATTAGCTACTCACCATTGCATAAAAAAGGCACTGTCATTTAGATTGCAAATGTTATTTTATTATTTGTTAATTTTAGCGCAGATTATATGCTTTGATGGAAATATTAAATATTGTCCCCCGTAACTGAAACTCATAAAAACGATTATAGTAGATGACCAAGAATTTGAACTACCCAATCTGGATGCTTTTGCTCATAGTGTTGAT
>DMXI01000636.1 GCA_003483885.1 Microscillaceae bacterium | reverse complement strand
CCAACAGCCAACAGCCAACAGCTATTTTAAAAATGAATGACGAATATCGATCAACTTTGCAAATCCCGATGTATCGGGGGAACTCCGAATAATGAAGTGAAAAACTGTGATACGCTCAGTTATTGGGAGCATCAGCCCCTCTTCTTAAACCGTTGATTAGGGTTCGTTAATCAACATTTTCCCGCTAACTTAATGACATTGGCCAACAACTATTAAAACCGCCATCCTGCGCCAAATTCCAAGTTGTCTACACTGCCTCGTTGACTTTTTACATGAAAACTAGCCGAAACATTAGGGGTAATAAAGAAGCGCAATCCGTACCGTTCATACATTTGAGTATCAATGATTTGAGGCTTGTAAAGATAAACTCCCAAGCCTATATCGCCTTGCAAGCGTCCTGCTACCCAACCTAAGCCGGCGTTGAACCCTACTCTTCCTGCATTGGCCTGTTCTTCAGCGCGTGTGAACTCGTACAACCAAGTGTTATAAAAGCCTTCTAGCCCTACCTGCCAAAACGTAACCTTGCCCCACATTTGTTGACGGGTCAAGTGCAATCCATATACTCGATATTTAAAACCATTGGTGGGGTATCGTTCCACAAAACCTATACTGGTATTGAGCATCCAGTTGACTCTTTTCATCTTTTGAGATGGATCAAAAGCCTGTTTTTCAGGATCTTGAGTCGCTATTTTGAGCGCTGGACGATAACCAATGCCAATATTGGCAGTAGCCAAGTTGATTCCCTGATTGGGCAACTGCACTGCGCCATTTGAGTAGTGGATAATTCCAAATTCAAACATCAATTGCCAGGGAGGTCTCACCTGCCAAGCCAACGAAAAATTGGCAATCCATGATGAATTTAAATTCCCACTTAACATAATGTTTTTGTTATTGTTTATCCGATCAAAAGGATTGGTAATCCAGGCAATACCCATACCTGCCACAAAATTGAACTGCCAACGCTTTCGTTTGATAATGGTTCGTTCGCCCGTAAGCTGAGCACTCAACGATTGACCTAGGATGGGATCGTCAAAATCGAGGTAATTGATATTGATACCAAAGCGGGGGTATTGGTGGGGGGCATGCCACCATTCTGTGCCATCGGTAGCTTTAAGCAGGCGTAATTCAATGGCTTGTGGATTACCCCGGGCTATGGCTTGCGCTCCTCTAAAAACCTGGGCTTTTTGGGCGTGTAATTCCACACCCCATTTTTGCGCTTGTGTGGTAGTCCAAATAAATAAAAGCAATACAGTACTAACAAAGGTGTGCATGTAGATTGAATGTTATTGGTGAACTAAAAATATTCAATCATTTCTTAAAAAAGAAAAACGGGCTATAATAATAGTCATCTTTCCTCATCAATTTCTTGGTGTAAATGATGGCTTTCTGGAGGCGAGATCATAGGATTTAGACCCCCAGTTGCATCGACAAGTCTGCGTATTTGTCCAAATAATCAGGATTACTTCGGTAATTTGATAAACCCACCGTATCAAAAGCATCCATTCCTTGGGTGGGTACAACTCCTAACCATCTCAATGCGCCATTGATATCATCAATATCTTTGCTGGCGAGATTTTGCCCCTGGTATACTTGGGCGTATTGATTACCCACACCGCCAAAATAATCGGTGGCAATGATAGCAAACTGTACAAAACGAGTTTGAGCAATTTTTTGTACGATTTCAGCTACCGCTATTTCATTAGGAAATAAGATATGCCCTGAGTTTTCATTGACTTCAAGGTAGCCATCAGCTTTGAGCATTTCTTGCCAGCAAGCCGAATAATAGTGGTCAATAAAAAACATGTGTAAGTCAAAGCCCAGTGCTACGCCTTTTAGGTCAAATGTAATGGCTAGTTCTTGGTTATAATGGCCCTTGATAACAATGGCCGTAATTGCATGTCCCATAGTGTCATTTTGTGTTTTGTAGTGCAAAATCATAATTTGCAGAATACAAATATCTAAATAATTGCTGAAACGATTGATAATATTTTGTTGGATTGCTATGAGTAAAAGTGTTATGAGGTGTTGTGTCAGGAAAAATTGCTAAAATATTGCCTTGTT
This sequence comes from Microscillaceae bacterium, assembly GCA_003483885.1. Classification (GTDB taxonomy): domain Bacteria; phylum Bacteroidota; class Bacteroidia; order Cytophagales; family Microscillaceae; genus Microscilla. The sequence continues at coordinate 11,007 of DMXI01000636.1, read as the reverse complement.
TAGCAGTAAATACGTAGAGCTTATTGCAGACATCAAAGATTTCCCTTTGCTTTGCATCGGATTTTAGAAAAATATTTTCTACTTAACATAAAACATAGTTATAATGCAAAAAATATGGAATATCGTGCTATGGATGGGAATTTTAGTAACCATGGCTCAATGCAACCAGCGAAATGATGATCCTAAAACTGGTCTTAATCCTGATTGGCAAATTAGCCCTACTGACATAACAGAAGAGACCAACGCTACAGGTGAAATCACCAACCAAAACAATGGACCACTAGTAAAGTATCAGGTAGCTTCTTCTTTGATTTATAAAGGGGAGGGGAGTTTATACGTTTTCAAGCTACGCTTTACCACACAAGATTCGCTTACGTGCTACATTGAGAAAAAGACCCAGGACTTTAATTATCATTCCGATGCAGCCGATGACCAAAACAAGCTGCATATGGTGGTATTCAATCAAGATACTTTGCAGTTAAAGCCCAGCGCTATTTCTATTCAGCCTCGTCAGGATGAGAATAAATTTCATACCGTTTCTAATATCCACAGCCAGACCAAAGGTGACTTTAATGGTACTGTCAATGGAGTTCCTTTGATTCAATAAGTTTTTACTTTCATTGCTCAATTGTTTAATGACGTAATTCAAGACAATTGAGCAATGAAAGAAAGTAGTAGGATAGGCTTTACTTAGTTAAAGCTAAAATGTTCAATTCTATATCTATCTCATTGCCAATGAATGGTTTACCGTTTTTGAGCTTGCGGTTAAACTTCATTCCAAAATCCTGACGGTTGATAGTAATTTTGCTTCTAATGGCAATGCTTTTAGAGCGGGTAGGGTCTACAAACGGTCCTCTCATCTCAATAGGTAAAGTAATTTCTTTGGTTACTCCATGTAAAGCAAAGTCTCCCACCACGAATTTTTTACCGCCTTTCTCATAGGCACGCTTGCTTTTAAATTTGATTTCAGGATATTTTTTTACATCCAAAAATGCTGGGCTTTTGATGGCATTTTCCCGAGCCGCAAATCCACTGTATACACTGCTGGTTTGAATCGTTACTTCTGCCTGTGTTTTACTAAAATCATTGGCATCGAAAGCAACTGTACCCTGAAACTCATTGAACCTACCCACTACATCTACCATACTAAAACGATTTACCTTAAAATTGATAAAACTATGGGTTTTGTCTATAGTGTAAGCGGTAAAAACTGGTTTGGAAGGCGAAGTGTTGACAAAAGCGCTGGTAAAAAACGAGAAGACAATAATTGATAATACAAAAATGAGGTTTCTCATAGTTATTGGTTTAATTGACAATGGTTAAGTAACTGAAAATCAATAACTCAAACCTACTAAAACCTTATACAATACGATAGTCATTTTTAATGAGCTGAAGAGAAACAAGCATGAAGCGTGGGATTTTGGAAACGAAGTGAAGTAACAATGAGGAGGCCAAAAAAGCCATTGTATGGTCTCGCTTTACTAAGACCATACAAGAAGTGGATATTGGAGAAGTTTTGGTTTAATCACAATGTAATGAAACAAAAAAGAACTAAATAATCTTATCAAGCTGATCTTTGTAAGACCGACTCAGTTTATGCTGTGAACCATCTTTCATATAAATAATGTATTCGCCATTGTAATAGGGTTCCAGTTCTGTGATTTGTTCAACATTGACGATGGTAGAGCGATGAATGCGAATAAACTTAGTGGGATCAAGTTTTTGGGCTAACTCTCCAATGCTATAGTTGGTCAAATGCTTTTGACTAATCTCAAATACTTCGGTATAAGTACCCGAAGCTTTGATGTAAGCGATATTTGATACCGTAATGAGTTTTATTTTACCACCTTGTTTCACGGCAAGCCTTTCTATCAATTGAGTAGGGGGAGCAGATTGCCCTTGAATCATTTGTTGCAAATTGATTTGCAGTTTTGCCCATTCATCTTTTAGAATCGCCGTTTTTGCTTTATGAATGCTTTGGTAAAAACGCTCATCTGAGTAAGGTTTGAGCAAGTAATCCAAAGCATTTACTTCAAAGGCTTTGAGCGCAAATTGGTCGAAAGCAGTAATAAAAATAAAGTAGGGCAGAGGGCGTAACTGCAAATGCTGTAACACTTCAAAACCAGTCATTTGAGGCATTTGAATGTCCAGTAGAACCAATTTAGGCGTTAACTTTTCTATCAACTTTACGGCTTCTTCACCATTACGCGCTTCTCCCACAATTTTAAAATCAGGTTCTTTTTGCAATAATACTCGTACGGAGTCTCTTGCCAAGGATTCATCATCTACAATCAGGGTTTCAATCAATGGCATGTTCAATGGGGGATTTGGCGTGTATAGGCGCTTGAGCAGATAATTGAAGATGTACCAAAACGCCTCCTTCAGGATGATTATTTAGGTTTAGGCTAAAGTTTTGGGCGTACACTTTTTCCATTCTATGCAAAGAATTACTAAGGCCTACTCCCTGATTATCAGTTAGTTTCCACCCTTTACTTAAACCAACACCATTGTCTCGTATTTGGATGTCCAGTTGTTGAGCGACTAAACCAATCACAACCTCTATGCAACCGTTATCAGACTTGGAGCTAATGCCATGTTTAATGGCATTTTCGATAAAAGGTTGTAAAATCAAGGACGGAACCAACATGGGTTTTGCTTCAGTGCTTACCTGAATAGAGACCTCCAAGCGATCTTGAAAGCGAATTTTTTCAATGTTAAGGTATTTTTCAATAAAAGCTACCTCAGTCTCAATGGTGGCAAAGTTTTCTTCACCCTGCTGAATGGTATGCCGCAACAATTCACTAAAATCGGCAATCATTTGAATCGCCAGGCTATTTTGCTGAGTACGTACCAAGGAGGCAATAGAGTGCAGGGTATTGAACAAAAAATGAGGTTGGAGCTGTCGGGTAAGGGTTTGCAACTGAGCCTCAACCAATTGAGCGTGTAACTCACTATTGTGTAACTCTAATTTTAGCCTTGCTTGTTGCGTATTTACCAAAGATTGGTACCACTGTAAACCTACACCAACAAATACTATCAGCAAGTAAATCAGGCAGTTACTGGCAAAGTTGAGCACAAAACTGCGAGAAGCCGAAGGATAAATGACGCTGGTACTCCAAACGAGTTTTTGATTGAGATTGAGAGAATGAATACCTACTAAGAAGCCATAAATTAAAAAGAGGACGCTTGCTACTAATAGGTGAGTGAGGATGTTTTTGGGTAAACTAAAATTGCTTTTTTTGCCAAAATTGACCAACCAAAGGATTAAAGGCGTAAAAAACATCCAAATATACCAAATAGGCGCTTGGCGGTAGAAGAAACCCAACCAGGAAGCATCTGGGTAAGTATTGACAAACTGTGCGTATAGCAGGGTAGTAGCAAGCACCGCGATGATATTCCAGAAAAGAAATATCACCAAATAAGGCGTAAACTTATATTTTAATAATCGGTCTTGCATTGTTTACAATGAGATATTCCACCCAAAACAAAGTTAAAATGGAACATCTCAAGTAGTTGATTTAGGTGAGTTTTATTTTTTTACCCAATCAGGGTGCTTCTTATGGAAGTTAGTAGCTTCTTGATAAGCTTTGGCCACCTGTAATAGCTTTCCTTCCCCAAAAAGTTTTCCTATAAAAGTGATGCTGGTAGGAGTTCCCTGAGGAGTAAACCCGTTAGGCAATACTACGCAAGGGTGTCCTGAAAGGTTGGTCATAGTAAGCGTGCTGCCCACAAAAGACGGTGCTAAAAACACATCAATATTTTTTAGCTTCTCGTGCATTTGTTCAATCAAAACGGTACGTAAACGGTTGGCTTGCAGGTATTCTACCGCAGGTACAAAACGCGCCATTCGGAAGTAGTTGGGCCAGGCTTGCTTGATTTGACGCACTAACATATCGTCACGATTGCTACGGGTAAGTTCGTCAAAAGCAGTGGCAGCTTCAGCCCATAAGATGAAGCTAATTTGAGGCAATTGGGGCAACTCTACAGGCACTAATTCGAAGCCAATTTCTTTCATTTTTTTGAGGGTAGCCTCGTCATATGCTTTGAAACCATATTTTCGGTCAAAAAAGTTTTTTACATAACCCACCTTAATGGTTTTCTTCATTTGCGCTACGGTTTGGTTTCCATTGTAAACAAAAGGAGCATCAAATAAACTCAGGTCTTTACTATCTTTGCCATGTATGGCCTTGAATACGATGGCTAAATCTTCTACCGAACGAGTCATCGGACCAATCTTATCCATCGTCCAGCTAAGGGCCATGGCTCCAGTACGGCTAATGCGACCATAGGTAGGGCGTAGGCCTGTAACTCCACATCGGGTAGAAGGTGACACAATAGAGCCGAGGGTTTCGGTACCAATGGCAAAAGGAACCAAGCCAGCCGCTACTGCTGACGCCGAACCAGCTGAAGAACCACTAGAGCCTTGTTTGGTGTTCCAGGGATTACGGGTAGTACCTCCAAACCACACATCACCCCAAGCCAAAGCCCCTAGGGTAAGTTTGGCTACCAATACTGCACCTGCTTTTTCAAGACGCTGGATCACTGTAGCATCTTTGTTGATGGTTTGGTCTTTGTAAGGCTTGGCTCCCCAGGTAGTTTTGTATCCCTCTTTGGCCAATAAATCTTTGGCTCCATAAGGAATGCCATGTAGTATACCGCGATAGCGGCCTTTTTCGATTTCTTGATCGGCTTGTTTGGCTTGTTTGATGGCCAAATCTTCGGTAAGGGTAATGACACACTTGAGCTTGGTATCGTATTTTTTAAGTCTTTTGATAAAAAAACGGGTCAGTTTTTCGGAGGTGATTTGTCGGGTTTCGATCAATACCGCCAATTGACGTACGGTGTAAAAAGCCAGGTCATTTTCGTTTTTGGGCATCATGACGCGTCCTATTTTACCAGCTTTAAAGGAGTTACTTGCTTTAGAGATGATGAAACCTGTGGGCAAAGGGTTAAAATACAAGGCTGGAGGAATGCTATTGTCTAGCTTGATGCCTCGGTTGCTGTTAAATTGTTGGATTTGGTTGCGAATCCCATTCATCATGGAGTCAATTTCAGGGTTGGTAAATTCCAGCCCCATCAGTTTGGCTCCTTGTTGTACAGTAGTTTTATCAATGGGTTTTTCTTGTTGGGTTTGAAAAGCATAAGTATTGAGGCTTAAGCCCATCACAAGGATTAAGAATAGAGAAGTGTTGGTAAATATTTTTTTCATTCGTTATGATAATTTTAAAATAGATTCTTGGAACGAAAAATTTAATAATTTTGGCCAACAGTCAAGCAACCTTTTGCTCAAATTGCTCATGTTTATGATTAATTTAACAAAAGACTGTTTATAAAAAGTGGTTCTTGGAGTGTGGCTGATGTTTTAATTGCTCCGATGAAAATCAACTCACAGCTCGCGATTTATCGGCTTATAGTCCCGTGTTTACCGGGGAGGATTTACAATTATATGGCTTTGTGACGCATCGCGAAACAATTTAACAATAGAACAATAAATTTCCCTGTCCCTCTATTTACTTCCCAATAAATACACTTTATCCAACACTTTTTGAACCCAATCAGGATCATTTTCCTGAAGCCACAACACCTCAAAGCCATGTACTTCGCCTTCTCGGGCAATTTCTTCCATGTTATCTATGAGCAAATCAAAACCAAACAAAGGTGGGTACTTCCAATAACCAGTAAAATTGCTTTGGGAGGTTCGCAACGTTTCTTCGTGGATTTGATAATTCACTGCGCCATCTATAGTCAAACCATATTTTTGAAATAGACTTTCTATGACGTCTACTTGGCGGTAAGAAAAAGTATACACCCACAACTCGTGATTAGCCGCACGCAATTGTTGCCAAATACTCACGGTACCTTCACGCATATTTTCGCTGGTGAGGTTTTCATAAATTACCTGGTTTTCAAGAGGGAACGGGTGGGATTCTCGCACCAAGGTTCCATCTAAGTCGAATGCGATTTTCATTTTCTAGGTTTATGTTTCTTCATTGTTCTCCTTCGTTTGAGCAAAGCGGAAACGAAGGAGCATTGTATGAAGGCTTCGTTTGTAACGAAGTCTGCGAATGCAGCAATTAGTTTGGCCAAGCCAAGTTAGTTACAAACTAACCATTCATATTTTCTTCTTAGTTGCCGCTTTGCTAAACTAAGAAGAGCTGAAATTACGAGTTAACCTTCAAAAACCGCCACGGCTCTCACTGGCGAACCAGTTCCTCCCCGAATTTTGAGCGGTAGGCCAATGAAGCGAAAACGCCCTCGCCCCAGCAGCAAATGTAAGTTGATCATATTTTCATAATGAGTAAAACCAAGTTCTCCACAAATATGGTGAACTTCCTTGTTGGAAACCTTGGGCACTCCTGGCGACATGGTTTCTACCCCAAAAGCGGCAATTTTTTGATTTCCCAACCAACGAGCTGCTTCAGTGGTAATGCCAGGACCATTTCCCCAATTTTCGGTGTTGAAATGTTTTTGGTAATGACCAGTACATAGCAATACCGTGTCTCCAGGCTTAATGTCTAATCCATCTTGCTGACAGGCCGCTTGTATTTCTTTCGAGGTGATCAATTCTTTTAAACCTTTGTGGCGAAAATCCAGGCAAATGCCTTCGGTATAAAACATAGAAAGAGGCATAGTGTCAATAGATTGCTCTTGGTAAGGCTTGGCCATGTGGTTGAGCGCATCCACGTGAGTCCCAGTATGCTCACCCATTTCCATTTTATACACGGCAGGGGTTTGGGTGGTAGGGTTTTCCTCGTCGTCCCATTCTTCGTGGGTGTTGTGCACCGTCATTTTTACCTGGGGCAAACTTTTGTATACAGGCATTCCCGCATAAATTTCCTGACTAAGGTCTATGATTTCAGGCATAGAGTAGGGGTTTGATTTTATTTGATGACTATGCGAATATGATTATTTAATCTGATCTAACCTAACAAAGCGATAACCTTGCGCATGAAGTTGATCAATGATGATTTCCACTGATTTTACAAATGCGGCTGGATCGCTTTTTTTGCCATCATGCAAATAAATAATGCTTCCTGGCTGGGCGTTTTGGACCACTTGTTTGGCTACTTTTTGGGCTTTATAAGGGGAACCATACTCGGCGGGAGGATCGTAGGTGCCCGTTACTAAAACTTTATCCAGTGAGGAAAGTACCAAAGGCAAAACAATAAATTTGGAAGAGTAGGGCGGGCGAAAATACTTGACTTCTTGCTGCCCCAACGATTGGATAAGTTGTTCGGTGCGTAAAATCTCAGATTTGAGAAAACCAGGTGATTTCAAAATCATGCGGGGATGGCTGTACGAATGATTGCCAATCAAATGTCCTTCTTGATACACCCGTTGGGCTATGTTAGGGTGTTTTTTGATATTACGGCCTAACATAAAAAAAGTAACAAGTACTTGTTTTTGCTTGAGCAAATCGAGCAAGGCTGGAGTACGTGCGTCCGAAGGGCCATCGTCAAAGGTAAGGGCAATGACTTTTTGAGAGGTATTGAGCTGATATAGTGGGGAAATAAATAAGGCGTTTTTCCAGGGGCGACTGTATAAAAATGCCCCAGCTAATAAAGTCAGAAGTAATAAGGTACTGATGCTGACTATTTTAATAATTCTTTTCATGGAGATTGATAGTTAAGTTCGACCTCTTATATTTTTTTGCTAAAAAGGTAACCTGTATATTCTCCTGTTTTTATTTAAACCAACTTAACAATCAATGAACTTTCAAAAACTACTGATTTGCCTGTTATTTTCAGTCATTTCCTTCTCCGCTCTGAGTCAAAATGATGAAGACAACGACTATTTTTTACCACTTCGTTACTCTATAGAGTTTGCCAATAGTCAGGAGTTTAAAGTGGGAAGTGTTGGATTGCATCCCGAAATATTTCTGGGGGACGATATCAGCATTGGATACAGTCTTCGTTTGGGGCTTACCTTGGATTCTACCAATCAATTTTACATTAATTATCCGCTGGGGCTTTTGTGGTCTATTGAGCTGTTTCGTAATTCCAACGATGATAATTTTTATTACAACATTCCCTTGGCAGTTTTGGCTGCTCTTGTGCCCCAGCGCATTAGTTACCATATAGAACACACTAATAAATTTCGCTCCGAGATTTACCTGGAACCCTTGGCTACAGACTATATTGTGGATTTACTCAATCCTCAACCAGTGCTGAGTACTGGGGTGCGACTCAATTTTATGGTGGGGCCTGTGGCCATTTCGCCTTATGCAGGTATTCGCACTGCTTATGATGGGTCAGTCTATTTTGCCACCTTTGGGCTGATGTTGAGTGGGAGTTTTAATTAAATGTACATTGTTGTTGTGAGCTTTCAAATGGGGCATCGCGGGAGTAAGTGGTAAAGCTCCAGACCTGCCAGCTTAAAAAAACTGGCAGGTCAAAAAAACACCTTATCTTTCTGTTTTCAGCCCTTCTCGCCATTTATTCTTTTATTCTCGAAGCTTCCTTTCAATTAATTGAGTATTAATCAATTATTCTATAAATTTGCCCGCAAAATTTTTAGCGGCAGTCCCATTGCACTGCCCTACACTAGTAAACTAAATAACCAAAAAAATGGAGACGACACTGCAAAATGCCTTAAAAGCGGCATTCAAGGAACTGTTTAATTATGACGTGGAGGAGATAGAGTTGCAGCCTACCCGCAAGGAGTTTGAAGGCGCGTATACTTTCGTGATGTTTAGCTTCCTGAAAGCAGTGCGGCAAAAGCCAGAAGAGTTGGGGCAAAAACTAGGTGACTATTTGGTAGAAAAATTACCCGAAGTTAGTGCGTACAATGTCGCCAACAAGGGTTTTTTGAATATTTCCTTGTCCGAAAAGGTATGGATAGATGCCTTTGCCCAAATGGTCAACAACGAAAACTTTGGCCAACTACCTGCCCAAAACCAAAAGGTAATGGTAGAATACTCTTCGCCCAATACTAACAAGCCTCTACACTTGGGGCATTTGAGAAATAACTTTTTGGGTTATTCGGTGGCTAAAATCTTGGAAGCGGCTGGTTATGAAGTAGTCAAAGCCAATTTGGTAAACGATCGTGGGGTGCATATTTGTAAGTCTATGTTGGCTTATACAAAGTATGGCCAAGGTGAAACACCGGCATCTTCTGGCAAAAAAGGCGACCACTTGATCGGTAAATACTACGTGGAGTTTGACAAGCGCATGAAAGAGGAGGTGAAGCCGATCTTGAAGCAAGTAGCTCAAGGCGATTTTTCCTTGTTTACGCCCGCTGAAGAGCAAAATATCAAGAACTTCCAAACCAAGATTGCCAAGATTCAGCAAGATATTGAGCAAGAGCAAAAAAACTTGCCAGCGCTTAAAGGGCAATTGTTGGCAAGTTTTGATGAAGACTTTCAAGAATTATTCAATGAATGGGAGAGCACTGACTTAGCGACGAGTTCTACTTTTAAGAAATATATTGACAATGCGTCGTTTGGCAAAAAACAAGCGCCTTTGGTGAAGCTGATTCGTCGAATGATCAAATTATACAATAGCATTGGCAAAGAAGAAGGCAACATTAAGCAGCTGGCCAATAACAAAACGGCATTGATGGGTGAGGTGACCGAAATGTTGCAAAAGTGGGAAGCCAAAGACCCTGATACCGTAAAATTGTGGAAAACCATGAACGGCTGGGTGTACGACGGCTTCAATGCTACCTATAAGGCTATTGGGGTAGATTTTGACCAAATGTATTATGAGTCTGAAACTTACCTTTTGGGGAAAGAAATCATTGAGGATGGTTTAAATCAAGGATTGTTTTATACCAAGCCCGATGGTTCGGTATGGTCTAAATTGCCTCCTGAGATTTCGCCCAACGATAAATTGTTGTTGCGTAGCAATGGTACTTCAGTATATATGACTCAGGATTTGGGTACGGCCGATGAAAAATACAAGGATCATCAGATCGATAAGTCTATTTATGTCATCGGAAACGAGCAAGACTACCATTGCTTGGTGTTGTTCCATATTTTGAAGGAGCTGGGTCGACCTTATGCTGAGGGTTTGTACCATTTGTCTTACGGAATGGTAGACTTACCTACTGGTAAGATGAAATCACGTGAAGGTACCGTAATTGATGCCGATGATTTGTTGGTAGAGGTAAAAGAAACTGCTCAAGACAGAACGGATAAATTAGGAAAGCTTGAAGGAATGTCTGAGGCAGAGAAAGAAGAAATTTATCGAATTATATCTTTGGGAGCTTTAAAGTACACGCTATTACGAGTGGATCCCAAGAAACGAATGTTGTTTGATAAAGAAGAATCGGTTGATTTTCAGGGAGATGCGGGGCCATTTGTGCAAATGAACTATGTGCGAACCCGTTCTATCTTGCGAAAAGCGGCTGCGTTAGGCATCAATACCAATGAAAGCTGGCAAATAGCTGATTTGCACCCAATGGAAAGCGAATTGATTATGCTATTGTTGCAATACGAGCAAATAGTGGCTGATGCCGCGGGATTGATTGATCCTAAAATGGGTTACAATCCTTCGTTGGTGGCTCAATATGCGTATAACCTGGCCAAGACGTATAGCCAGTTCTTTGCGGAATGTCCAATCTTGAAAACTCCTGATAATTCGGCAGAAAGTATGGAACGACGCAAGTTTAGAATTGCGCTCTCTACTAAAACGGGAGAGGTAATCAAAAAAGCACTTAGTCTGTTGGGAATTGAGGTTCCAGAGAGAATGTAATCGGAAATTTTTGTTTCGAGAAACATGACCTGCTTACAGTTACGTATTGTGAGCAATTGCTTGAACAGAATGTTATTAATTTTACTTAAAATAATATGCAAAAGCTCGCCAATCGCGGGCTTTTGTTGTTCAGAGCGATATACAGATATTATACCCCAAAAATAACTTGAAATGAAAAAAGCAACTTTTACCTTTTTGTTCATTACTTTCTTCGCTTTCAGTGCATTGGCCCAACAAACGCTTTTACCAAAAGGGCGCTGGATTGCAGGCGACTTACTGGATGTAGCTGATTTAAAGGTAAGTATGGAAATTA
>DMXI01000669.1 GCA_003483885.1 Microscillaceae bacterium | reverse complement strand
TACCAATTCTATGCTAAACATAAGTTTACTCTATAATCTACTATGTAAGTTTTTAGGCAGATATATTAATTATAAGTTTACTCTCAAAAAGAAGGCATTTATTCGCTGATATACAAAGTGCAAATTGCTCATAAACATTTTTAAAATCGGATTTTGCATTTTGGCAATAACTCTTGAATTTTTTGTTTTTCTGCTTGACTCAGTTGATTGTCACTGATAAGAAGCTCTCTCAGATTCTTTAAATCACCCACTGACTTTGGTAATTTTGTCAAACTGTTGTTCCTTAAATCGAGATACTTGAGATGTTTTAGGTTTCCAATTGACTCGGGTAAAGTCGTCAGTTGATTATTCTTGAGCCCCAGTCTTTCAAGCCCTTTTAAATCACCTACAGAATTTGAGAGTTTTTTAATCTTGTTATGGCTTAAACCTAATACCTTTAGTTTTTTTAACTTAAATACACCATCAGGAATAGTAGTTAGCTTATTGCTGTTCAACCATACCCCCTTTAATTCTGATAAATCACCTATTGATTTTGGAATCGTTTTTAGCTGGTTATATCCCAATTCAAGCGAATCTAGTTGTTGAAGCTGCCCTACAGATGAAGGAATACTCGTTAATTTATTGAAACTTAATGAAAGCCTAGTCAAATTAGATAATTGACCTATTGCGCTTGACATTTGTCTAATTTGATTTAGTCTCAAGTCCAAAAAAGTTAACCTTTTTAAGTTTCCCACAGCATCCGGAATAGTGGTCAATTGATTAGAAAAAATTGAAAGGCTATTTAATTTAGAGAGATTCCCTAATTCACCCGGAAAAATGAACAATTTATTATAACCTAAATCTAGCTTTTCTAAGTTTGTTAATTTAAGTATGCTTTCAGGAAGTTTATCCATAAACATATCTTCTCTAATAGGAGAGGCTACTGTATTGGCCCTTTTCAGAATATCTTTTTTATTTAATGACAGATGATATACATTTTTTGGATTTTGAAGTGCCTCTTTCAGCGATGTAAAAGTTTTGTTTTTCTGAGCGTTACTACAAGAGTTTGTTAGTAAAATAAGTAGTAATAGTATAAGTTTTATCTTCATAAGTCGGTATGTATTGAATGCCAATTTTTGCGAACATTTTGTACAAAAACCCATTTTCCAAAATTTCTGTTTTTAATTTTTTTGCAAATATTAGTCTTTTGAGCGGGGAGTTTTGGAGTGTACAAATTTTAAAAGCAAGCCTTCAAGAGTCAAAAGCTCGCCTTTAAATTAGTTATAGAATGCCACATTATCAGGATTCCAGTCAATGTAGCTGTTAGGTGCTTCGCTTATCTTTTAATCACTTTCCAGCTCTTGAAAATATTACCCCACTTGGCTTTGAGTATGTAATTACCCACAGGTATAGTACTTATTTCTAAATCCAGTTGGCCATTTTTTTGGCGTTGTTGGGCGTGTAATACAGGTTTCCCCAAGCTATTATACAGTGTAATATGCACCTTTTCGTTGGTATAGTGATTCAACTCCAAGTGCAAGACTTCACTGGTAGGATTGGGAAATATCTTTACAATATCCTGATTTAACAGGTCTGCTACGTTGGTAGTGGTACTCAAGGTAAAATCCTCGTTGCTGGTAGCAAGCACGCCCGCAAAAGCCAAGGTAACCTTCCCGGTGGTTACCTCATCGGGTACAATCACTTTTATCTGATTATTATCTACTGAAGTTACCAGGGCTTCTTTTCCATTAAATTTGACCAAATAATCGCCAGTCGCTCCCTCGAAACCACTCCCGGTGAGTGTTACTTCATCACCAGGGGAGCCAGATTTGGGACTAAAATCAGTAAAAGTAAACATAGGTGTTGTATACACGTAAAACTCCAGACCTACATTGCCATCATTGGCTCCAAAATAGATACGATCGCCCCAAACCCCTAAATTTTGTGTAAAGTTATTACTACCCACTTTTAGCTCTCCCCCAATAGACAGTGTTCCTTCAGCAGTACCATCGGTTACCCATAGTCCTCCCCCATCTGATACAAAGTATATTTTGTTACTATATACCAAGCGCTCGCCGCCTCTTTCTGGTAAAACTCTAAACACTCTTTGGGTGCCGGCTTCGGTACCATCACTTACCCAGATACCTGCAGGTTGATTACCCGGCACATATACAAAAAAGTACAACTGATTATTGAGTACTGTTAAATTAAATGGGGCACTACTTTTAGTACCTGGATTAATATCTTTGACCAAGACCGTACCTGCTTCGGTGCCATCGGTTACCCACAACTCGACTCCGTTGGTACCTTCTCTTGCCTGAAAATATAGCTTGCCGTTGTACTCAGTAAAGAACGAGGGAAAACTGTTGCCATTGGGGTTGATGTCTTTGACCAGTTGGGTACCGGCTTCGGTACCATTAGTTACCCAGAGCTCCTCATCTTGGGTACCATTATCTGCTACAAAGTAAAGTTGGTCATTAAACACATGAAAATTTACGGGACGTCCATCACTTACTCCAGGGTTAATATCTTTGACCAGTTGGGTGCCGGCTTCGGTACCATCACTCACCCACAATTCTTGCCCCTGGACACCATCTCTGGCCCCAAAATACAATTTGTTATTGTAAACAATCAATTCAAAAATTGAACTATTGCTACTACCAGGATTAATATCTTTGACCAGTTGGGTACCGGCTTCGGTGCCATCGGTTACCCAAAGCTCTCGCCCGTGTGTGCTCTCAGCGGCTACAAAAAATAGCCGATTATTAAACACAATAAAATCTTCAAGATTACTCCCATCATTTCCAGGGTTAATGTCCTTGATAAGCTGGGTACCATTGGCAGTACCGTCAGTCACCCACAATTCCCGCCCATGGATACCATCGTCTGCCGAGAAGTAAATCTTATTATTCCATAGAAAAAAACGTACTGGACTACTGCCCGATTTTCCGCTGTTGATATCTTTGAGCAACTGGGTACCTGCTTCGGTACCATCACTCACCCAGAGTTCAAATCCCTTGACCCCATCATTGGCCGCAAAGTACAGCTGATCATTGAGTACTGCACTTGCCCAAGTCACTGGTTTACTACTATTGGTTCCTTCGTAAATATCTTTGGTCAAGCGAGTACCTGTATTAGTACCATCACTTACCCAAAGCTCTTGCCCGTGAGTAGCATCATTGGCTACCAAAAACAACTGTTGACCTACCACCAATAGTTGGTTTGGGGCACTGCCTTCACTTCCAGTATAAATATCTTTGAACAACTGCGTACCCACCGCAGTACCATCGCTTACCCAGAGTTCTTCTCCCTGCTGGTCTAAAGTGGCTGAAAAATATAGTTGGTTCTTGTAAATGGTAAAGTTGGTTGGAAAACTACCATTGGCCAATGGATTGAGGTCTCTGAGCATATTTGTTCCAGCTTGAGTACCATCACTTATCCATAATTCAGCCCCACTTATTCCTTCGTCAGCGCTAAAGTAGAGCTTGCTGTTAAATACAAACAATTGAGCGGGAGTACTGCTTTCATTACCAGTATTGATATCTTTAAAAAGCAGGGTACCTGCCTCGGTGCCATCAGTTACCCAAAGCTCTTGTCCATGGGTACCATCATTGGCAGAAAAGTACAGCCGATTATTATAAACCACAAAGTTGGTAAGCTCACTGCCTAAACCTCCAGGATTGATGTCTTTGACGAGTTGAGTACCCGCCTCAGTACCATCACTTACCCACAACTCGGCACTCAGGGTCCCATTTTCTGCCGAAAAATAGAGCCTATTATTGTAAGTAGTTAAATGGGTAGGGCGACTGTTAAACGATCCAGGATGGATATCTTTCACGAGCTGGGTACCATTTGTGGTACCATCGCTTACCCATAACTCCTCTCCGTGGGTACTGTCTTCAGCCACAAAAAATAATTGATTATTTAATACGATAAAACTACGGGCGTTGGAGAATGCTTTTACAAATTGGGTACCGGTTTCGGTGCCATCACTTACCCATAAACCTACTTGCCCATCCAAGTCATTTCCGAAAAAATATAGCTTATTGTTGAAAATCGTAATGTTTTTGATTAGCTCTCTTTGGTTTCCGCTTGCAATTCTTTTTACTAACTGAGTGCCTGCTTCGGTACCATCACTTACCCACAATCCGGTTCCGCTTGGAGTACCCGCCACAAAATAAAGTTGATCATTAAAAACAATGAGTTCACTTGGATTACTACTGGAAGTCCCTATGTCTATGTCTTTGGATAATTGAGTACCTACTTCGGTACCATCACTTATCCAAAGTTCAGCTCCGTGAGTACGATCAGTAGCGACAAAATATACTTTATTTTGAAAAGCAGTTAATTTGGTAGGTGAACTGTTTACTCCAATTTTATTGATATCTTTTAATAAAGTAACTTGAGCCTCCGAATAATAAGAGTAACTCACGAACAGGCAAGTAAATAACAAAGCTAAAATCCCTCTACTAGCTGTCTTTCTTTGATATTTTATCATTGTAATTTATATAACAATTTAGTTTGTATTAAATAATAAGAGCTTCATCACCTTAGCGAATAGCCCAAATGTCTGTTGTTGCTATCTATTTTGTCACAGGTTATTTTATTCCCACGACAACGCCGATTGTGAGTCTAAAAGTATCACCATTTTTGCATTTGATATTGAAAGGATTTTGACTCTAAGAAATGCCAGGTATACGCAAATTTTAGCAACCTATGGATGGTTACTAATTACAGAACTTATCAAAATGAAAGCTGAAATAAGTGTACAAATACTTGTGTTGTTTTGAGTCTGTAATCTTGAATTCTGAGGTCAGCAAATGTAAAGAAAGAATAGGGTAAAAAAGTCTCCATAAATTTAAAAAGACTCATTAAAGCCTGTTTAGTCAAGTATACTTATATACAAGTGCCTGATAATCAAATCTTTTTTTAAAAAGCAATAAGGTGTGGCTTTTTCTAAGTTCTATATGACCAGGTGTGGGGCAACCTTATCAACATCACAAAAAAACAAACATATACTAGAGGATATTATTATCTCGTGGTTGCGAAAACCAAATTTAATAAGACAAATAAGCATTATTAAAATCGTATACCCCCTTTTACCTTAGTTCGATTTCCTGCAAATATTTTCAAAGTGAATAATAATATAAGTTCTCCCAGTGGACTCACCTCTTCATTCTTTACTTCCAGATAAACCGCAGGTAGCGAGTAAGAAAACTACTCAGCGGTACTCTCAAACTGACCATCCCACAGATCAAAGTGGTGGATACCAATGCTTGGTTTAGGAGCTTTGAGACATTTTTCCAGCTCAGTATAAATGTCTATCACTTGAAAATCTGACTTTGTTCACTATCTAAATATTTCTCAATGTCTTGCCACAGCTCTTTTGGCAAAGACTCTCCAGCTTTCCCAGGGATAGGCATAAGCTGCCTTTTGGGGATGTTGATTTGTCTTCGATAGTTACGCCCCGTCGCGGCCTCTTCTGGTGTATCTATTAAATCAGCTTCCGAGAGCCTGAGCCAAAAATCATATTTATGTAAAAAATTAGAATTGCTAGAATACATTGTTTGAGCGTTTTCTTGGAATCGTCTGAGGCTTGTGGTCATTACCTTTCCCGGTGAATTGTCTAAATTGCCCCGAAAATTTGGCCACAAAGAAATATATGAGAGTGTCAGAGATATGGCCATAGGGTTGATAGCGGATTTTGAGCTTAAAGTCTTCAATCATTTTCTTCTGAATCCCCCCATCTTCACTTTCTTTGGTGTATTCAAATTCTTTGATGAACGTCTTGCAACAGCTTTTATCTACAAGTACCCGAATACCATCACTTTCTTTTTCCAAGATCAAATTCACAAAGTCCCCGCTCTCCGAAACACTGGGAGCTTTTGCGAACACCATATCTCGTACATTTGTAAAATGGGGCTTCAATTGTTCAAAGATGACTTTGAAGTCGAATTGTTTGTCTTTGGTTTTGGTTTGCTCCATCTCTTCATTGAACGAACTAGTAAATACTACAAAATGGTTTTTCCGAATAGGTGCCCTATTGGGTACCCTTTAGATTTTTGAAGCAATAAAATTTATGGAGTTTTGTTGGGAGTGATGGGAATTAGCCAGGTATCTAAAGCAAAAAAAAGATACCTGGAGGAAGCGGCGTTGCCAGCTTAACCCTCCAAGATCTTTCAACCAGCTATGGAAAGAAAGACTGATAAACAAATAATCTTTATCAACCAGCCCTAAAGATTATATCAATCATTTCTTACGTAACAAATATAGTATATTGACCAATGCTTGGCTAATACAATTAGATAAAGGGGGAGAATACATCGGTAAATGGGGCTATAATTTCGATAAAGCGTACTAATTATTAGATGAATGAAGGTCACTTTTTTAGCGTTAGATTTTTGGAAGCTATTTCTTCTTTTTTCGTGAAGTAAGTTTTTTTCCAAAACTGTTCTTTTTGCCATTATTTTTCGAACCTTGCCCCTTACTTTTGTCTTTTTTGTCGTGAAAGGCTCCCTTGTAGTCGGGATTTTCTTTGCGTTTCTGCCGATCAATTTCTCGGGCAATGGCTTGTGCTTCGTCAAACGGCGTATCGGGAATGTCAACACCAGCTGGAATTTTGGCCATAGGCACCTGCATACGAATGATTTTCTCAATCTTTTGCATATGATAAATATCGGCCTCGGTAATAAAGCTAATGGCTTTACCATCCTGTAAAGCTCTTCCAGTACGCCCAATTCTATGCACATAATCTTCGTAAATGAGCGGAATATCAAAATTGATTACGTGGCTCACCAAGGTTACATCAATTCCCCGAGCTACTACATCGGTGCCTACCAGAATACGAATTTCTCCATTTTTAAAAGCATTCATTGAATTGATGCGGGTATTTTGTCCTTTGTTGGCGTGGATTACTCGTACTGCGTCTTCTGAAAACTTTCGAGCAATAAATTTATACACGGCATCGGCACTTTTGCGGGTACGCGTAAAAATCATGACCCGACTAAACGCCTCTTCGTCCTTGAGGAAATGCTGTAGCAAGTTGATCTTGGTTTTAAGATTGGGTACTTCGTATACCACCTGGTCTACGGTTTCGGCTGTAGTAGCCTGGGGGGTCACTTCTACCCTTTCTGGAAACTCTAAGAAATCTTCGGAAAGTTTGACTACTTTTTCGGGCATAGTGGCCGAAAAAAGTAGGTTTTGCCGCTTAACAGGTATCACCTCTAAAATACTATTGATCTGAGGCATAAAACCCATATCCATCATTTTATCGGCTTCATCCATTACCAGGGTGTTGATGTCCTTGAGCACTAACGCCTCCCGACTGTACAAATCCAGTAACCTCCCGGGAGTGGCAATCAAAATATCTACGCCTTCGGCTATAGTTTCTATTTGAGTTTTGGGTCCTAATCCCCCATAAATACAAGTATGCCGAATATCGGTGTATTGGGCGTAGGTTTGTACTGCTTTTTCTATTTGCAGGGCCAGCTCTCGGGTAGGGGCCAATATCAAAGCTCGGGGATGATCGCCTTGAGCATACTTTATTTTCATCAGGATTGGTAACACAAATGCGGCAGTTTTACCTGTACCCGTTTGGGCCACTCCCATCACATCGTGCCCCGCCAACACCAAAGGAATGGCTTTTTCCTGAATAGGTGTAGGGGTCTGATAACCAGCCTCTTCTATTGCCTGAATGATTTGTTTGTTGAATTTAAAATCCTGAAAAGTTGACATTCTTTTTAATTATGAATTATAAATGATGAATTATCAATTAAAATCATTATCCCAAGGTATCTAATCTTGAAATTCTACAAAATTACAGAATATGATTGGAATTTTTTCGTTTCAATTCAAGTTTCATACATATTCAATTATGAATGGTCAATGATCAATGATTAATTGCTAACTTTGAAGCTACAAAAATCACTGAAAAGCTTATTTACGAAGAATAGAGGGAATGACTTATATTATACATTTTTTGGCGGGCTTTATTGCCAGTTTTTTAGGCACTTTGCCTTTTGGCCCTATTAACTTATCTATGGTAGATACTACCATCAAAGATGGAATGAAAGTGGGGCTACGCTTTTCTATTGCTGCTGCCATTGTAGAAATTGGCCAATCATTGTTTGCTTACAATTTTGGGATGTGGATTACCCAATACCTCGAACACAATATTTGGATTCAGCTTTCGGTATTTATAGTACTTTTTGCCATTGGGGCGATATTTTTTATGCGCAAAGGTCGCGAAGATGCCGATATAGAAACACAACGCAAAACTTCGCCTTTCTTGCGAGGGGCTATTATTGGTGTCTTGAACCCTCAAGCCTTGCCCTTCTGGGTAGCCGTGATTGCGGCCCTTAAATCTTCGACTTGGGTAAGCTTTGGTATGTGGGACTTTATCTTATTATTCTTGTTTGGCGTATCATTGGGCAAATTGATGGCTTTATTGCTTTATGGCAAAATGAGCCTATTGATTGTGAGTCGCATTACTTCGCTGAGCCATTGGATGAACCGCATCATTGGAGGTATTTTCATTGCATTGGCCTTGGTGCAAGGGGCTAAGATTTTTGTTTAATAATCTCACAATTTCACTTTACCAGGCAATACGCTGATTGACCACATCATACGCTTCTAAATCAAACGAATTTAGTGGGTTTTTGAAGTAGTCTTCTTTAAACAAAGTCCAGATCATCACATCACGAGGCTTACCATCACTGTCAACATCTCTTTTTTTAAGGGTTGCTTCATAAGTATAGCCCATTTTGGGTGGTATTTTTTTGCTTCGGGTATTCTCTGGGTCGCAACGAATCTCGATTCTATCCAGCCCTTCAATCTCAAATCCTACTTTGGTGAGTGCCTTTACGGTTTCGGTGGCATAGCCTTGGTTTATGTAATCTTTATGAATCCAATAACCAATTTCTCTAGCTCCCTCTCCTGCTCTGGTGTGCATTCCAGTAGACCCCACCAACACGTTTTCTTCGTGATTAAAAATACCAAAGAAATAATCCTGGTCCAGGTCAAACATTCCCCTAAAGTTTCTCAATCGCTTTATTTTCATCTCAAGGGTTTCGGGTTCTTGTTTTACCCAGGGCATCCAAGGCAACAAATGTTCTATGTTTTCCTGCACTGATTTTTGCAAAAGGGGGGCATCCGTTGGGTGATAACAACGAATAATCAATCTTTCGGTTTTTATTTTGTATGTTTTGGCCATGTTTATTTTCCTTTATCGGTTTACTAGTTAATGATTATTCATCTTCCCACACTACAGCATTTATCTGCCAGCCTTTGTCGGTTTTTAGGTATTGAAACAGCTTATGGCCTTGTTGTTTAAAATATACGCCATTTAAGTATCCTTCTTTGACATACTTGGTAGCCCTTTGCGCAATACTCCCTATTATTTTGGTCTCTTCCTGTATTTCTTTTTCTTCAAAATCCTGAAGGGTGCCACCCGATAATATCTTTTTTCTTGGAGCAATAAAGCTCTTTAGATTATAAATCTCTTGCTGTTGATGCACTTTCTTAATAATAATAGCTTCAGCGATGCATAACTCGGTGATCTTATCCCAATCAGGTTTTGTATTGTTTTTATTCGAAAATATACCAAAGAAAGCAGTGGTTATTTTATCAATGGCTTGTTTGTCTATGTCTGAGGTTGTGTCCATTTAACTGATCATTATACAGTGCTTACTGTTTTTGCTTGGTATTTTGTTTACGTTCATCGGAGTCCAGTATAGCATATTCAAAGTTATCGGACCAGCCTGATTTCAAAGGTAATATCTGCCTTCCTCGTCCTTCTCTTATCATTCCAACTTTCTCGAGGACTTTTATAGACCCAATATTGTCGACTGCACACCCTGCCTGAATCCGGTGCAAGTTCAATTGATCGAATCCGAAATCTATCATGGCCGCCAATACTTCGGTAGCAAATCCTTGTTTCCAATACGAGGAGTGTATTTTA
This sequence comes from Microscillaceae bacterium, assembly GCA_003483885.1. Taxonomy (GTDB): domain Bacteria; phylum Bacteroidota; class Bacteroidia; order Cytophagales; family Microscillaceae; genus Microscilla. The sequence goes on along the minus strand of DMXI01000669.1, from coordinate 54,681 downwards.
TACCATACTTCTGCCCTCCGGTATTTTTCATTCCCTAATCTAAGGCCAAACAGTCCAATAAGTTGATTATCAGGAAGTAACTCAATCTTAAAGGTATAGTTTTTAATATCTTTTAGCTGATTGGCTGCCACCCATTGTTCTATAATTTCTTGCGTTTCTTCAAGGTTTTCAGGAATGCCCAAAGTGTTAAACTCATCAGTTTCTGGTAAAGAATGAAGCACATGAATTGCTTCTAAATCACCCATGCTGATTAATCTAAGAACGGTTCTTGGTGTGGGTATTTCAATTGTGTTCATTGGAGTCTAATTGTGTTAATCGTTGGATTCAATCCCCAAATATTTCTTTACCTTTCTCTTATCAAAATGGCTTCGCTTAAAGGGATGTGCTTCAGTGTTGAACACATAATCATTGAAATCAAACACTTTTTTGTCTATTACTGCCAGGTAAAAATACTTCAGGGTTTCGGCAATGAAATAAGTAGCTAAATAGTCTTTGGCTTTTTTAGTACGGGCATCTTCCACCGCATGAAAAGCTACTTCATTGCGGCAACACTTTTTCATGTCTTTCCAGTACTTATCAATCATTTTTAGGTATTGATCCTTGCCCGTAATCTGATGCAGGTAATAAGCGGATTCTATAATTTCGGGATTCAATTCTGAATTGGCGTATTCTATCGAATCGGCTTCGTAAAGATAGCGAGTCGGTAACAACCCGTATTTGTCCCACAACCAATCCCAGGTAGCCATATTTTTTTCAGCATTTTCAACCTCTCCATGAAGGGCCTGTACTGCCGGAAAAAACGCATCGTACAACGACATGGAGCGTTTCACGATTTTGCCCGTATGCATATTTACACAGGCATAAAATCTTTTGCCCTGATAATCTTCGGCGTAGTATTGATTGATTTTGTCTAAGCTGAATTCCCACATTTTCTGAACTTCAGGATCAGGAAACAAGAAGTTACTCTTGAACATATATTCATAGTAAGAATCCATGCCTGCTTGCAAATATGACCAGTCGTTGGTCCACTTACCAGTTTCTACATCGATGTAATCTCCTACTAAGCCTATTTTTGATTTTCGCTCAAAAACAGCTTTAGTCGCTTTTTTAGCCGCTTGATAATATTTAGGGTCTTTGGCATAATAACTCAGAATACCAAACTCAAATAAGTAAGTAGCTGCCTGTGCTACGTTCACTACATTGCCTTTTCCTTTCCCCTGATCGCCTGAGGTCTTACCAGTTTTGAGATTGACCGAATGATAAGGAATACCCGTAGGTGAATTAAATGCGGGTAAAAGCCTATCCCCAAAATCTATAGCCTTTTCGAGTATTTTTGGGTTTTGGGTATCGTCATAAATGGCCAGTAAACCACCCAGAATGCGAATATTCACTTCAAACACTTGTACGTACACGTCCTGATTCCAGTCTTTAGCCAAGGCAAATTTTTCTATTTCTTTGGCTTCTTCTTTTAGGCCCATGACAGCCAAGGTGCTATACGCATCAAATATGGAAATCTCCAGTGACTCATCATACCAATTATAACCCTTCTTCGAAAGAGGTAACAACACATCATATCCCCAAGCGTATTTTTTATAAGCTTTCCAAGCCCTCAATGCTTCTGATTTGATTTCTTCGGCACTATACACGGTGAGCGTATCTGCTTTGGTTTGGGTAGTAGTATCTTGGGTAGTTGCTTGCTTTTGGGTAGTAGTGTTGCAAGACACCGTAAGTATCAACAAAATAAGGTAGATAATTTGTGTTTTCATATTTCCAGGATTAAGCCCTGTGTAGGGCCGAGATAGTTATTTTTATCTCATTTAGGCTATAAAGCTAATTTTTCGAGCGTATATACCAAAAAATAGGCTTAGTAAAAACCCAAGTTCACCCTTAAAAACTACCTTATGCCTTGAAGAAAACACCCACCTTTCGCCATAAATCCACTATTATAAAACATACTTGATCATAGCAAATAACTTTCAATTGATCTTATCCCGCTGATGATGTGAGCAATAAACACTTATTTATTATTCCAATTCCACAAGCCAAAGTTGACGGATTTAGAGATAGGGAGGTCGTTTCTGGTAATCGCAGCCATTACTTGCCCACGGTGATGAGCTTCGTGGGCAATCATCTGGGAGTAAAAGGCCAATGGGTGGGGTTTGTAGCCAGTAATGTCTTCCTGGTCAAGTATTTCCTGAAGAGTATTGGCCATTTTGGCTCCAGATAAGGTCAAAGATGTGAGTATTTGCACTTTGTCTTTTCCGTATTTTTTGTCAATCTTCAAATCTTCTTTGGTACCCACTTTACCAATCCAATACGAACGAATATTGTTGATGTGGACAAACTGTTCGCCAATACTTCTCCCTTTGCCTTGTAACTTTAGCGGTAGCCATTCGGGTTCAATATTTTCCAGTAAGTAAAGCGTTACCTTGGTATTGAGATGCCAAGCGTCTAGCAAATCTTTTTTAAAGTCCATATGAGTTAATCTTCTTTAAAAAAACCAGTAATTTGTTTCAGTTTACCACGCTCAAACCTTGCAAAATCAACTCCGTTTACCATTACTTCCTGGGTTGAACTAATCATATTCCAGTTGGCCATGATACTATCATGGTGTACATTAAAATCGGTAATTTCAAAGGATGCTCCTTCAAACTGATTTTGAAATTCTTGCATGTAATTAGATAATTGCTCAAATCCAATGAGTTCAATATTAGGGTCTTTGTATTGAAAATCATCAGACATAATAGTACTCAATTGATTGACTCTCTTGGTAGAATTGCGCTCACTCCAGCAGCTTCTATAAATTTCCCAGATTTCATTCATTTGTTCCATATTATTTACTTTTTAAGGCATGAAGAAAAAGAACCATGGATTCGTGAGTAGATAATTTGAGGCTCTTGGCTCTTGTTAAACAGCCAAAAAACATTGTATGAATAATTTCGGCTAACTGCTTTGCCGATAAATTATCTTCAAAATCACCATCATTTTGAGCTTGTTGAACAGTTGGCTCAATGACTTTGATGAATCGGTTAAATTGTTCGTCAGATAATTTTGAAACATTCATATTCAACGTGGCCATCTCCGACATCATATTATTAACAAAGCAGCCTTTAAATCCATTTTGTAATTGGCTTTCAAGCATTTCTTTATAAAGAGCAACTAATTTGTCGAATGCGCTGGCGGTATTGTTTGATAGTTGGGTCTTCAAATGTGCTTCAATCAAATCTCCGTAAGCTTTTAAGGTAGTAAGTAAGAATTGTTCCTTGCTTTTAAACGTATTGTAAAAAGCGCCTTTTGTCATCCCTGTTTCTCGACAAATTTTATCCACCCCCAAACTATGAAATCCTTCATTCCAGAAGAGTTCCATCCCCTTTGCTATGACCTTTTCTTTATTGTGTCGGTGATTCATAAGGCAAATATATTTAAACAGACCGTTCGGTACAAATTAAAATCAAAAAATTATTATAATACCAAACCTCTGAGAAAATCCGTACACCTCAAACGGGCCAGAGGCCCTTGGATAGTTGCCACTCGGCAGAGCCGAGCGGCGAATACATACTCGCTCTGCTCTGCCGAGTGAGCAATAGCAGTAGGCTTCCAGTCGTAAACTTGTACAGATTATCGTAGCGAATTGGTATAACCATTCTTTTAAATGTGAAAACTCCTACTAAATTGTAAAAGCACCTACTCCGCCTCGGTTCGGTGTCCTCACGAACCGACAGCGTCTTCAAACTTCACTTACTCGAGGTCTCGATCCGCTTGTGAGACACAAGCGGAGGCGATGACGTTGTTTTTTAAAAGATTAAATCCTTATCCTGACGGCTATGGTGGAGACACAAACGAAGGCGACGAAAAAAGCCTGACAATGACTTATCAGACTTCTTTATAACAAATTATTTTAAATGTGAAAACTACCACTAAATTGTAAAAGCGCCTACTGCTTTTTCACACCCTTCCCAGTTGGTACGCAGGTTCGCTTCATCCGTTAATAACTCTTCAGGTGTCAACAACTCAGGAAAGCCTTTCCACCCCTGCCCTGAAGGACCATAAAAATCACCAGCTTTAGAATTAGGATCCATGGTAGCTCTGATAATCCCTGTAGCACCATCCTCCGCCGATTGGGCCATATTCATAAATTCAGCGTTGCCGTCCATACCACCATCAGCCGCAGTAGTTACCTGAAGCTTGGTTTTGGCCAATCCTGGGTGCGCCAACAAAGGTAATATGTTGGTGATATTGGCTGCTTCCAGCCGCTTTTTGAGTTCATAGGTAAAAGCACAATTAGCCAGCTTGGTTTGATGATAACGTTCCCAACGTGGACCACGAAAACTAAGATTATCAGCGTCGGTACCATCACCACCTAAGTTGCCTCCTTTTTTCTCAAAGTAATCACTGGCCAAAGGTCCACCCAAACGAGCCATAGAGGTATGATTTACGATACGAGCCTGGGTGCTTTTTTGGAGCAACGGAAATAATTCTTTGGTAATCAAGAAATGAGAAATGACATTGGTTTGCATTTGCACATCATAACCATCGCCAGTTGCCTGGTCTTTAAGTGCCATTACTCCAGCATTATTTACCAATGCGTCTATTACATCGTATTTGGCTTTGATGGCCTCAGCCGCTTTACGTACACTTTCAAAATCTTGTAAATCGCATGTAACGGCTTCAAACTTCCCACCAGGAGCTTCTTCCTGCAATTGCTGAAGGGCATTTGTAGAACGCTCACTCTCTCGATTAAGCAATAACACCGTAGCGCCTTTTTTGGCTACTTCGCGGGCACATATAAACCCCGTACCACTAGTGGTTCCGGTAATGGCTACCACTTTGCTGGTCATGTCTTGAGCGTGATCGGTAATGATTTTTTCTAAATGAAGGGTTTCTATTGGGTTGGTCATATTTTTTGTTTTAGAGATTCGTTTAAAGACAATTCAAATTTCATCATTAAAATACAAATCTATCTACACAAATTCCGGATAGGCCAACACAAATTTGGGAAGTTTTTGCTTCTGCACTCAAACAAAGCGAGAGGTATAAAAACAAGTGCTCATCTATTCAGCAAAAACCTCATAGTGAATCACCTTTTCCTCAAACTCTAGCAAGTAGTCTTTGTCTCGGGGATAGTACTTGGCAATTCCATAATCGTCTCCAGCAAAGTTTTTAATCACTTCCAGGTTTTCCCAATAAGTAATCAAGTTAAAATGAGCAATGTCTCCCTCGAGTCTGCGTAAGAAAGATAATTTGATAAAACCTGCGGTCTTTTTATAATCAGGAATAGCCACCAACTTCATAAAATCAGTGTATTCGTCATAGTGCTCAGCCTTGGTGATTCCATGCCAAATTCTTGCAATCATTGTTAAGTCTAATTATGTTCAAAATTTATCTGGAAAAATAATAACCCATCTATACAAAATGCGGTTGGTTCAGTTAAGTTTTAGCAGTTGTTAAGATACGATTTTTTATGTAATAGTTATACTCACTAGAGAGTCGTCTGCCGTGAAGTTACCTTGAATAGCCTTGTAAAAACTGAGGGCATTTTGATTGGTTTTGGTTACTGGAATTAAAATCTTTTTTGCTCTCTCTTGCTGGGCACATTCTATCAAGTAATTGATGAGTAAGGTTCCCAAACCTTGCCGTCGCCATTCTTGCCGAACTTCGATTTCATAGAGTAAAACTTTTGCAATATTCTCTTTGTACATTCTCAAAATATAAGCGGTAAGTCCACCTACCAAGATTCCATTTTGAAAGGCTGCAATCATATAGAAATTTGGGTTTGAGAGTAATTCCAGCAATCTTTCTTTGGAGGCATAAGTTGGTTGAGCAATCTCGTCCTCTGTTTGAAATAAATGGATCAATTGCCTCACAAGTTCTAAATCATTGATTTGTAGTTTTTTGATGTCTACCATTGGTCCGTTTGCTTTCATTTATCCAACCCAAAATTCTATCCAGGTCTTCATAATCAGAGATCACTTTCTCTACCCCAGCCTTGCGCAGTTTATGATTTTGGGTATTATCTACGCCAATAAAATTAATACCCAGCGCTTGTGTAGCTTTCAGGTCCCACAGTCCATCCCCAAAATAGGTGATTGACTCAAACTCCGCATTGTGATGTTTATTTACTGCTTCCTCTATGACCAACTCCATAATTTTATCCCGCTGGAAATGGTCATTGGATGACTTAAAAATAAAATTATTTAAATCTAACCCAATCGTATTACATTTCAGCTCCGCCGTTTCTTTCCACCCACCCGTAGCAAAACCAATCTCAACATCAGGCATAGAGGAGAGCTGTTGTATAAATATCAGCGCATTTTTAACCTCAGTAAATTCATTAGCCCTTTGCAGCAACAAGCCATAAAAATGATTTTTGATGGTTATGATGTCTTCTTTAGTAGGCATACGGCCTTGCCATTTTTCAAAAATCTCCTGGGTCAATCCCCAATCTGTTACGTGGGTAAATTCATTCCAATTGGCCTTTGCCAAATCAATCTGGTAAAGCGCGGCAAAGGTTTGAATAAAACATTCATCGTCGGTTTTCACAGAATTGATGATGGTGCCATCTATATCAAATATAATTAACTTCATAAAGTAGCGAGATTGGTAAAGATTTTAAATGAGGAAATTTCGCTTTTATTCTACATTTTCAAACGGGTGTCCCTTGGCTTTCATGAGGGCTATATGAAAATCGCATTTATCTTTGATCAATTCATAGTCTTCGGAGTAATAGAGGTCAAACAAATCCTTGGTATCACAACTAACGCCTAATAAATAGCCAGCAGGAAGTTTTTTTAGGCAAACCGCCGATTCACTGCCCTCGTTTTCTTCTTTGGTGATGACTGGAAACTCATCTGCTCCAACGGCCAATTGATCGGCTTCTTCTTCAGTAATTTTTTTAATCATTTAAAACTTATTTAATGTCCTATTTATTGAAAATTCCTCAACCTTTAAACTGGTCCATAATGCGTTTATTGATCACCATTGACAACATCCCGCCCAAAGCATAAGTAAAAGCAATGCCTACGAAAATACCTTGTACCCCATAGAGCGATTTGCCCAGGTAAATGGCGGGTAACCCTAAAACCAACATTTGGACTACAATGATAAATGATGCCTGCAGGGGTTTATTGATCGTATTGAGGTTGCTATTGATAATACTTAGAATGCCTTGTAAACCAAACCCAGCCGGCACGATCCACAAAAAGAGCTGTACCGTGTCGATCACCTCTTCGTGATTGTTGAATATCCCCGCAATGAAGCGTGCTCCCAGTGCAAGTAATCCCCAGGCTATCAATCCCCATACAAAAGCAAATCTATTGCTGAGCTTTACCGATTCACGCACCCTATCTAACCTTCCTTTGCCCAGGTTTTGCCCCACAAATGGTCCAATGCAAGCTGCCAAGGCAAAGATGACACTATTGGCCAAAAACTCGATACGGCTTCCTACTCCATAAGCCGCTACCGCAAACTCGCCATAACTGGCCAGCAAAGCTGTAATTACTCCTGTAGCAATAGGCACTACCAAACGCGCCAATCCCGAGGGTAAGGCGATGTACAAAATACTTTTCCAACATCCGATAATGACTTGCCGGGTGGGAATCTCAAAGGTAATTAGCTTGTCTCGCCTAATCAGAATGTACAGTGAAAAAACCAGCGTCAACCCTCGGGAAATAGCGGTGGCAATGGCTGCGCCTTTCAAACCCAAGGCTGGGAACCCAAAATAACCAAATATAAGAATGGGGTCGAGTATGGCATTGACTACTACCGCAAATAACATAATGTAGGTTGGGGTTTGGGTATCACCAGTGGCACGGATGGCACTGTTGCCCACAAAAGGTACCGATACAAAAAAAAGCGCCACAAACCAGATTTGCAGGTATTCTTTGGCCATGGCTGCAGTTTCACCATCGGCTCCCAATATGGTAAGTACTTGCCCAACGGAGATCAATCCTACAATGATAAAAGACCCGGTGAGCAACAAGGTAAGTATAATACTATCGGTTGTTTCACGGGCTGCTTTTTTTCGGTCGTTCCGGCCAATCGATTTGGCAATAAGGGCGGTTGCCCCCATACCCAATCCTTGCACTATACTAAATATAACCAAAATGATGGGGAAGGTGAAAGTAAGTGCGGCTAGTTCTTTTTCCCCTAGTTTACCCACAAAATAGGTATCTATTAGGTTAAAGGCTACCATACTTATGATGCCCAACATCATAGGCAAGCTCAGGCGTATTAGGTTTCCTGGGATGCTCCCGGTGGTAAGGTCTCTTTTGCTCATGGGGTGTCGAGAATGAATAAAGCGTTTCTATAGGCGAAAGCTTCAGGCTCAAAGGTGATGCAATCCACAGATTTGAACCGAAGCTGACATTGTTACAAAATCTAAATTATGATTTTTTTTGGATAGAGTAAGCCTATCTTCACCTTTAGCTCCACTAAATCATGATAAAAGAAAAGGGACAACCCGATGAGTGAGCGTCCCTTTACCTTGCCTAATTTGTTCAGTTTAAAAAAGAATCCTCCATTGCATCAATGGAAACCAACCCAATTGATAGGTAGTCAAAATACTTTGGGTCACGGGACTGTAAGCATTCGTAGCGATGTTACGGTGGTTGGTCATGTTTTGAATATCGATGAACCATTCCTGAGTGATCCGTTTTTCGTTTAACCTAAAACCAATTCGAAAATCTAGTCGGAAGTAATCTTTTAGTTTTTGCTCGTAAGCTTGTTCATAAATCAGCACTTCGCGGTTTTGTGTTTGCGAGGCGGCCAAATCAATAGGCACTACTCGTCGTCCTCCAGCATAAGTCGTTTTTATATCCACCGTAAAAGCATTTCCTTTACCCACTTTCCATTCTTTGCCAAACAATCCATTGGCTACAAAATTGCCATTAAAAGCTGTATTACGCTCTACCCGGTCAAACCCTTCGTATTTTGACTCAAAGAAAGAGCCGGTGACCAGAAAATAATATCCTTTACTGTAAAACTTTTCCAAGGTGATCTCCACGCCATAGTTTATACCTGTACCTTCGCTTACTAAACCATCTCTTAATGGGATTCCAAAGTCGGTACCCGCATTGGCCATCGAGAACTGAGGCAAATTAGGATCCACTGGAATATTGCTTAGTTGTTGATAGTATGCTTCTACCTTCAATCTTAAATCTGCCGCAAGCGAGTTGTCATAAGTCAACACCAAATGATTACTTTTGGTCAATCCTAAGTTTTCGTTGGTTAAGGTTCCGTTCTGTTCCTGGAAATATATCTGCAATGGTTGCAGCTGGCTATGCATACCAGCTCCAACCCCGATAGATTGGGTAGGGGTAATTTTGTACTTCAAAGCCAAACGAGGTTCCAGCGAGTTTGTATTGTTGAATAAAAACTGTTGGTAATGCATACCTGCATTCAAGGTCAATCGCTCGTTGAAACGATGCTGCCACTGAATGTATCCTCTCAACAAAGCACTACCGCCTGTAAAATCATTGAATCTACGAAAACGGGTACCATTGTCTACCAAAGCACTATCAATCATTTTTACCTGATACCAGTCAAATATCACCCCCAAATTGATGGTATTACGGGCATTGAATTTATGGTTGATTTGTTCACGAACGGTATATTTTACTTGAGTAAAATCACGTGCACCACTAAAAATCAACTGCTCTACGGCTTTGGTAGTCAAGTTTCTGATCACTGAGTCTAAAGTAACATTCTCTGAGGCGCGGGAAACCGCCAAACTCAACTGAGAAAACGTGTTTTTATTAAAAAAATACAGGTGATTTAGTCCTACCACTCCCATATTGGTTTTTTGGCGCACATCTTCCGAGTTTTGACTAAACAAGTTTTCAGGATCAAAATCAGTTTCGCTATCCAGCAAATCTATGTTGCTAATCCCCCCTACCCCAAACATGGAAAACCTTCCTGCCTTTTTGGTCGGTACATCTATTTTAAAAGACAAATCCTGATAAATAGGAAGCGCTCCTCCAGTACCAAGGCTAATGCCTAAGGCATCGTACACAGGAGTAGCTGTGTACCGATAATTTACCAAATAAGTGGCATTAGAACCCTTGGCAAAAGGCCCCTCTGCGCCCAACTCAAAGCCATTAAAACCAATTTGTCCGGTATATTCTTTCTTGGATTTATTTCCGGTACGCATTTGTAGGTCAAAAGCACCCGACACCGAATTACCATAATCTGCTGGAAAAGCCCCTGTCAAAAAATCTGAATTGGCCAAGGTGTTATAGTTCAACATACTCACTGGCCCACCCGTAGTACCCAATGATCCAAAGTGGCTTGGGTTGGGAATATCGATCCCATCTAGTCGCCATAGTAAGCCCACTGGAGAGTTACCCCGAATAATGATGTCATTCCGGCTATCGTTGGCCCCACTCACTCCAGCAAAATTTTGAGCCATGCGTGAAGGGTCATTTCGGCTACCTGCATAACGAGACGTTTCCTCAATGGTAAAACCTCGGGCGCTGAGCAAAGCCATTTCGTTGTTAGTCAGGGTTTTATCTTTTTTGGCTTTGATTACAATTTCTTCGCCCATCTCAATAGATTCCTCCAGGGCAACATTCAATTCCGTTTGTTTACCCGCATTTACGATTACATTCGGAATCGTTTGTTCGGTATATCCCAAATAAGTTATTCGCACCTGATGCCTACCCAAGGGAACATTGTTAATCACAAAATAACCATCTACATCGGTAGCCGCCCCTATGAGCGGGTTTGAGCCTACAATCAATACATTGGCTCCAATTAATGGAAACTTAGATTGTTTGTCTAATACCCTTCCTCGAATAGTTTGGGTTTGAGCCCAAATTTGAGAGGAAACCATGAATAAAATTATAAACAGTAAATGTACACGCGACATTTTCATAATGCTTCGAGTTAAATCCTTAGAAAAATTGTTGTGATTTATCTTCAAATCAACATACCGGTTTTGGTGGGTATTGCCCCTTGCGTTCTTTGGCCCAATTGTTTTGATTTTTTAAGGAAATTAGGGGCAAATTTATACACCTAAACCCAGCCCTGTGTTAAAATTTGACGACGCAAAAGTGAGGGTTAGGCATCTGATAAACAATTACTTGGGATGTAATACAAGCTATAGGGACAGAATACAAAAAGGAATGGAGGGTATTTTTAAGTGAATGATAAAAAGAGAGATTAATTGGAAGAAATCGTAGCCATTACTTCTCGGAAAGCTTGGGTTTTGGCTCGGGAAACGGGCACTGTAGGCAGCGAAGCATCCAGGCGAAGACGGTATCCTGCTGAGTTACCCTCGATATGTTGTACTTGATGGATATTGATTAAAAAAGCACGATGAGATTGAAAACAGGAAGCCTCTTGCTCGAGACGCTTGTGCATGTCTTTGATCGTGTTACGCAAGCGATAATCGGTGATTTGGCCATTCTTACGGGTCCACAAACGGAGATAATTCCCCTCTGCCTCCAGAAATAGCCACTGCGAGCGATGAATGGGAGGTAATAAATCTGCCTCATCCGTAAAAGATAAGATAGGATCACTTGGGGTCATCGTTACTTCAGCCTTCTTTAGCTCAGTTTCGAGTTGTTGGGCTTCTAAAAGATAACGCCTCAAGCAGCGATTATGGTTGATGTAGACCATCAATAAATAAGGAAAAAGCCCTACGGCGATGGTAATCAACAGTACCATCCCAAATTGATCAAACAGCTTTTCTTCAGGAATCATAAGCTGTCCTCCTGCCATGATGCCCAACGCTCCTGCCAAAAAAACATAGGTAGCCCAAAGAAATTCTCGGCCTAAAGTCCAGGTATGTTCGGTAAACCAACGAGGCCGAACCAACACCCAAAGGTAGCTGAGCTGCCCCATCAAAAAACTGACTCCACCAAAACCTAACCCTACCCAAAACCTCCTGGGGTTTTCTAAATTACTCATTCCGAAGGGTTGAAATACAAGCAATACAAAACTGATGATAAAGCTCATTCCTAAAACGTCTATAAAATGGACGCGGTAGTCCATTTTCTGCGGAAAAGGTTGTTGAAATATGTTTTGAAGGTAGCGAATGGCACGCATAAGGCCTGACTTGAGTAATAATTATACTTAGGGGCGCAAATCTAAACAATAATTCTTTACGATGTATTTCATTGAGCCATTTGTATGTCAAAGGGATTTGTCATATGCCTTGCTACATTTCATCAGTTTTGCAAGGTTGTTTCTCTACATTATCTTGGCCTTCCAACCAAGGTTATTTATCTTAAAAGTAATCGTCAAACTAAACTCAGAGTTGTATGCGGTTCTCTTTGCTCAAAAACACCCCTAATTATTCTTATGCCCTGTCTTATCTTTCTATCAGAAAAACCATCGGGTGCATTGCTATTGCGATCCCCATTGTTTTACCCTTGTACAACTACCTCACAAACTTTGTAGGGCTTACCATCACTCCTTACAACTTTACTTGTAGGCAAGCCATTTGGCAAGACTCCATTAGTCACCATTTTCATACCCCTGCCCGTGATTTGTTTGTAGGTGCTTTGTGCGCAGTAGCGTTATTTATGTTTTTTTACAAAGGTCTTGACAATATAGACAACTGGTTGGCCAATGCTGTAGGTATTTGTGCCTTGGGGGTGGCTTTTTTCCCTACACCTACTTGTGGGGTAGATGATTGGGTAGGATATGTTCACATTATTTCTGGGGGCAGTTTTTTTGCATTATTGGGTCTTTTTTCGGTCTGGCGTTTTACCAAAAGCAATAATGCTAACAAGCAACTTCTACCTGGCAAAAAAAGCAGGAATATATTTTACATCTTTACGGGGGTTTCCATTTTTATTTGTTTGATCCTGATGATCCTTTCCTTTGTGCCTGGTCTAAAAGAATGCATGCTTCGCAATACGGTTTTTATTTGCGAAACCGTCGCCTTAATTGCTTTTGGAACAGCGTGGTTGGTCAAAGGTGGGGTACTCAGAGCATCAATGGATTTAACTCGCCAACAACGTCAGAAAGTTATCCAGAAAATCCATCAAGAATTAGCCAATAATGCTAAACTAGACACTGCATTAATTGCCAAATGTGTCGATAATGTATGCGATGATAAGAATCAGGCATTTAAGAAAAATGTGATCAAAAGCGTGAGGCAAATTAATTTGGGAGAAATCATAGACTCAGCACCGTAGAGGGCAGACTAGTCTATGATCTCAAATAAGCGATCTATTGGGTCAACAAGTTGGCCACTACGATCTCCGATAGGTCGGTTTTTATTTCATAATAAATCTTGAAAGCGCCATTTACCCGATCATTATCGGTAATGTTGGGAAATCGCTCATAGCTGGTGCCTGTACCAGGAGGCCAGGCCGCTGAAGAAATCTCAAAGGCTACATTGCCATCGTTGAATCCTATTTGGGTAATGTTGAGGGTATTGGTATTGCCACTGGTCAGGCGCGCCGCCATAAAAGTGCCCTTTTTAATATTTCCATTGGCTGGATCAAGCAGAGCTATCACCGATGCTTTGGGGCCTCCCCCACTCCCGTAGCTATTCATAAACACTCCCGAAAATGCATTGGCATCTACTTGTTTTTTGGTAATGTATCCTCCGTCGTTGCTGCCTCCATCTACGGTAAACACTACCCAGGGATTGTCGTTGCTATCAATGGCCAACAATACCCCTCGGCCATCTACTCCAGTATTTTCGTGGGTCACTTTCCAAACCTGATTGCCCTGACTGTCCTTTTTAATCACAAAAGGGTTTTGGTTGTTGCCAGAGGCTTGGTCAAAACCTACTGAATATTGGTTGCCTTGCGAATCGGTGGCTTCAGTTACACTACTCAATTGAGCATTGGCTGGAATTCCGGTGTTGGTATCTGGAGTTGGCTCATCATTGCTTTTAGAGCAAGACCACAAACTCAATAAAATAAAGAGAGTTAGAAAATAAAGCTTAGATAATTTCATCATTGATAAACTATGGTTTGTGTAAGAATTTACCTTGATTATTGTGACTCTAAGTCATTTTAATAAACCCCATTTACAAATAAGTGTTTACATTTTTGTGCTTACCTTACCCGCCAAAAGCTCAGACAAGTTCTAAAACTATAAAGTCATGAAAAAAATAGCGATTGCCACTTGTGCACGAATACCCGAATTGATCCCTGCTGAACAATCTATTGTAAAAGAATTAGCCCAAAAAGGCTTTGATACCCAACCAGTAGTTTGGACTGATACTTCTATTAATTGGCAGCAATACGATTTGGTGATTATTCGTAGTGTGTGGGATTATTTCAAAAAATATGAGGCTTTTATTAAGTGGTTAGACCAGTTGCAAAACCTTGGAATAAAGGTGTGCAATACAATAGAAGTGATGAAAGCAAACAGCCATAAATTTTATCTGGAGCATTTGGCAGCACAAGGTATAGCCATTGTGCCTACGGTATTTGTTAGGCAAAATAGTGTGGTATCTATCACCGAAATGTTAAGCCAACAAAACTGGCAACAGGGCATCATTAAACCTGCCATATCAGCCAGTGCCTATAAAACCTATAAATTAGCCCAAACAGAAGCCAGTGATTATCAATCTAAGCTGGAAGACCTTGTACAGGAAACAGATGTATTAGTGCAAGCATTTTTACCTCAAATACAAACTGAAGGAGAGTGGTCTTTGATGTTTTTTGGAGGCAAGTACAGTCATTCGGTGAGAAAGGTTCCTAAAAATCAAGAATTTAGGGTACAATCAGAATTTGGTGGGCAAGCCTTGGCCGAAACTCCTCCCCCGTTTGTGATTCATCAGGCACAAAATATTGTAGATATTCACGGAGAGGAATTGCTATATGCCCGAGTAGATGGTGTAGTGGTAGAAGGGAATTTTCTATTAATGGAACTTGAATTGATTGAACCTGAATTGTTTTTGGACCGTGATTCTGAGGCTACAACTCGCTTTGTTACAGCCATTATCAATGCCTTGTAAAGGTTCGTTTTTTTACAATTATTTGACTGCCAAATTTCCTGGCTTTGTGAAAAGCTACCCTCTTGTGAAAAAAATTAAGCCACGATGCAACCTTTGCCACGCATGGTGGTGTCTCACAAGAAAATTGACCATATACCCTTTACACAACTAAAAACGAAACCATATGAAACAAACGCAATACTTATGGTGGGGTAGCTTGCTTACCCTTATGATATTGATTGGCTACAGTTACTCAAGCCAGGCCCAAAACAAAAAATATCCTTTTGTAGACACCACTTATGCCGATATTGAGCGATTAGAGGTAAAAGGGAGGTTTTGTAGGGTAAAAATAGAAACTGTAGACAATGGCAATAATGTAGCAATGGAGGGCAAAATTCGGGGGTTCAATCGCAAGAGCCGCTTTGAGATTATGCACGAAAAAATAGGCAAGACACTGCGGGTTTGGATCGACGATTTATCAGAAAACTCGGCTACTTTGGCTACCAAAAGCTACTTACACTTTAAGGTACCTGCTACTATAGAATTGGATATTAGAAACACCTCGGGAGGTATCTTTGCTTCTAATCTCAAGGGGCAAGAACATCGTTTACGTACTACTTCAGGAATGATCAACCTTAAAGATGTACAAGCTCAAAAAATCATCACCAAAAGTACCTCAGGAGGTATTCGTTTACACAATGTAACCGCCGCCATAGGTGCGCGGGCCACTTCGGGGATGGTCAAAGCCGTAAATGTAAAAGGTGACCTGCACATTCGCACTTCGGCAGGAGGCATTCGCCTCAAAAACGTAGAAGGAGGACTTCAACTCAAAACCAGTGCGGCGGCCATCATTGGTGAACAAGTATTATTGACCAGTAACTCTACCTTTAAAACCTCTGCGGGTAGAATAAGAATGAAGTTTTCTAACGATCTTAAAAAGTTAAACTTTGACCTAAGAGCCAGTGCGGCCAAACTTTGGATCGGAGAGGATCGCTACCGTAAAAGAGTTATCCTGAGAAATGGCCAAAACATTATGGTCAAGGGCATTAGCAGTGCCGGAAGCCAACGCTATGAAGCCTTTACTGGAAAATAACCATTCGAAAGGTTTACAAAATTCAATAAATCCTTTAATATGCAGCAAGAAAACTCATTATACATTACCATATAACACTCAAAATTATGAATAAAATAAAATACTTGCTTTGGGCCATTACCCTGGTATTTTGCTTTCTAACTTTTTATAGTTTTTCTGCCCAGGCACAAAACATCATTGCCCAGATAGACACTAGTTATACAGGCATCAAAAACCTAGAGGTAAAGGGTAGATTTTGCCGGGTAGAAGTAGGTGCCGTCAGCAGTACCGATAAAGTAGAGTTTTTTGGTGAAATTACTGGAAACCACGACCGAGGAAAATATAAATTTATGCACCAAAAAGAGGGCAATACACTCAAAGTTTGGTTAGAAGGTAAATCTTCTTTTGGCATTGGTATCAGTATTATCAACCGCAGCCGGATTTTGTTCAAAATTCCTCGAGGAGTAAATGTAGTGGTAGAAAACGGTTCAGGAAGCGTGCGTGGTTATAGCCTCAATGGCGCCATTACTCATTTAGCAGCTGGCTCGGGTAGTGTAAAAGCCGAAAATGTAAATTCCTCTAAGGTATACATGAAAACAGGCTCGGGAAGCATGTCTGGCGAAAATATTGGCGGCGAAACCCTTGAGTTCAAAACCGGATCGGGTGGCCTAAAAATAGAAAACCTAAGCGGCAAAACCATTACAGCGCGCACTAGTTCAGGAAGCCAGCGTTGGGCCAACGTAAACGGTGAATTTATGACTCAAGCCGGGTCGGGTGGAATCAAAATAGATGGCATAAAAGGCAACCTCAATGTAAGAACCAGTTCAGGAACCATTAGAGTAGCCAATGTAACCGGGAATGTAAAAGCTAAAGCCGGATCGGGCGGCATTCGTCTCAACAACATCCAGGGAATGCTAGACCTCACCACGCGCTCTGGAGGCATTTCGGGTGATGGCGTATTACTCACCGGAAATTCAAATTTTCAGAGTGGATCAGGTGGCATTAAAATGAAGCTTAAAAATGACTTAAACAAGTTAGATTTTGACCTTAAAGCTGGTTCAGGCGGTTTGCGCGTAGGCGGCGAACGTTCGGGCAAAAGATTGGTGCTCAGAAACGGTAACGGAATTTTAGTAACTGGTACCAGTCGTTCAGGAAGTCAACGTTATCTGACTTTTGGCGGAAGAGACTAGTAAAAAAAGTCACTCAACCATATTTCATAAAACGGTAAATTGCTCTTAAGGTAATTTACCGTTTTTTTGTATATTCAGGATGCAACATTTTTGTATTTGGGAAGTCTATTATACAACCCATATACCATAGAAAAGAAAAATTATGATATTCAAACCCGTAACCCATTATCTAAGTATTCTGCTGCTCTTGTTTAGTACCCAGGTCTCTGCTCAAAACATCATTGCCCGCATAGATACTGGCTACGCCAATATCAAGCAAATTGAAGTAGATGCCGCCTTTTGCAGAGTAGAGATAGGAGCCATCAGTGAAAACGGCCGAGTAGAATTCTTTGGCGAAATTAGTACCGAAAAAAAGACCAAACGAGTACACTCTCCTTATACATTTCGTCATAAAGTATACGGCAATAAGCTCAAAGTCTGGCTAGAGGGTAGACATCGTGGCTCAAGCATCAACGAAAGCCGGTTGATGTTTAAAATCCCTCCTCAAACCAATGTCAAAGTACGCAGTAGCTCCGGCAGTATCTATGCTTTTGGACTTAGTGGAGATTATACAAAGCTGGAAACCCGCGGTGGGGCCATCAAAGCCCAATACGTCAATGCTAAGTTTGCACAATTCAAAAGTTTTTCGGGCAATATCAAGGTAGAAAACCTCAACAGTCAGGAAGTAAATTTCAATTCCCATTCAGGTTATTTTAAATTGATTGATGCCAAAGCCAATCAGATCAACGCCAAAAACCATCAAGGATCACAACGCTGGATCAATGTAAGGGCAAGCCTTGATGCCTCTTGTCATCAGTCTACCATTCGGGTGATTGGTGGCAAAGGAAAACTAAGACTCCACAGCCATCAGGGTACGCTCAGGATATACGACTATGTAGGAGAAGTATACGCCCGGAATTACGTTGGTACAATTCGCTTAAAAAATGTCCATGGTACCATGGACCTTCAAGCCAATTCAGGGAGCATTATCGGAGAAGGAGTTTTGTTTGTAAATCAATCCAGGTTGCAAAGCTCCTCTGGTTACATCAAAATGAAACTCAAGAACAAACTTAATAAGCTAGACTATGACTTACGCTCTAATTCTGGAAGTATAAAAATAGGAGAAGACCGTCATGGCAAAAAATACGTCAACCGCAACGGCAACAAAACCTTTGTAAGAGCCATGAGTAGCAGTGGTAATCTCTTTTTTGGCAAATACGAAGAGGAGAAGTAAAGTTAGTTAGGAATTCAGTCGTTGGTTACTGGCCTTTGGCTATTGGCTGCTGCATTACACATTCCCTCAAGTCTCTCAACGCTTTGGTCTTACCACTAGGGCAATGTCATTAAGTGAAGAGCTGTTCTTAAAAAATGAATGTCGAATATCGATCAACGAACTTCGAATAATGAAGGAAACAAGCGTCTGAGTTTGCGCCAGCCTCCTTCTTACATCGTTGATCAGTGTTCGTTAATCAACATTTTTTCACTAACTAAACAACATTGGCCTGGTTACTCGCTTACCTGGAGGCGAGTGAAGATTATACTAGAGCCTCTGGCCCGATCAATGACGGTTAAGGAAATAGCAGTGGTCCATCGTCTATAGTTTTTTCATAGAAAGTTCTCAGTATTTCGTCCAAACACCCTCGCTTATAAAATTGCTGGCCCTAATTATCAAAAAAGAAAAACCACTCTCCAACCCAAAGTCAGAGAGTGGTTTTGTATAGATGAATTGATGTAATTCATCAATTCATAATTATTTACGGTTGTTTCACATCCAAAATCTTATCGATACGCGCTAAAATATCTTGGTAGTGATATTTGCTCATCGTATCAGGGGTAATGGTTGCGGCACGTTTTACCAATCGCTTGATTTGGTTTAATTCGCCTCGGGCAATTGGACGAATGTCTGACTGACTCACGTCTATACGGCTAAAACCAGAGAAACTCAAAATACGACGATTTCTTGGCACGCGTTGCTCTTTAGTCATCAAACGCTCCAATTGCTCAATATGAGCGCGTTGTAAGTTGCGACGGTAAGTGTCTACTTTTTGTCCGGTTTTGGCTTCTGACCAAATACCATTACGCAAATCAGTACACAATTCCATTACTTTATAGGCTTTGTTTCCATTCAAGGCTTCGTTTTCAATCAAACGAGCCAAACGACTAAAGTCCATTACTTGGTTCAATACCCTGCCTTGTGCCGAACGAATACGATTTACCATCCCATCTGCCTCGATTTTACCCAAGATATCTTTGCGAATCATCCATTTAGGTGTTTTCAAAGCTTGGTCAATCAAAAACTTCATCGCCTTTTTCTGATGGGCTTTGGGTACGTGG
The DNA here is from genome assembly GCA_003483885.1 of Microscillaceae bacterium. Taxonomy (GTDB): domain Bacteria; phylum Bacteroidota; class Bacteroidia; order Cytophagales; family Microscillaceae; genus Microscilla. The sequence continues at coordinate 35,204 of DMXI01000669.1, read as the reverse complement.
CTATAAACATCACCTTTTTCATCGGCAGTTTTGTAAAACTCGTACACCCCTCCTACATTAGAGGCTACATGGCCCATGTAACGAGACCATTGTCCTAAAATATTGCGATACAACTCCGCTAAGTTTCCGTAATTGTCTCTCTTTTCGTAAGACCATTTCGTCAAGTTATTCATAATGCGCTTTAGGTTGGCAATACCATAAGTACTGGCCTTTACGGCATCATCTCCCAAATCTTCGGTTTGTGATGAAGGGTCGCGTGGGTTGAACATTTGACGGCCAAAACGATAGATTTTATTGCCGGCTTTCTCAGTAATCCATCCGTCCAAAATCGCTCTTTCTTCTTCTTCACTCTTGTCTAAAATAGGACGATATCCCCAACGAATAGAGTGTTTGTCGTAAAGGCCAATACCTGGCATCAACGAAACACCTTTGTCGCCAGGCTGTGCTACGTAGTTGAAACGCGCATAATCCATAATAGACGGAGCTGTTCCCATTTTTTTGGTAAAAGTAGCGGAACGCAATGAATCTACGGGGTAAGCCGAGCTAGAACCCATATTGTGAGGTAAACCTAAGGTATGCCCTACTTCGTGTGCCGATACAAAACGAATCAATTGTCCCATTACCTCATCGGTAAATTTAGGCTTTTGAGCATCGGGGTTGATAGCTGCAGTTTGCACAAAGAACCAGTTGCGTAACAGCTTCATTACATTATGGTACCAGATAATGTCGCTTTCTAAGATTTCACCGGTACGAGGGTCGTGTACGTGAGGCCCTTGAGCATTTTGAATAGGAGTAGTAATATAGCGAATCACCGAATAACGTATATCTTCAGGGCTAAATTCTGGGTCTTCTTCCTTGGTAGGGGCATCTTTAGCAATGATGGCATTTTTGAAACCTGCTACCTCAAAAGCCTTTTTCCAATCTTCAACTCCCATTTTCAAATATTTACGCCATTTTACCGGAGTACCTGCGCCAATGTAGTATACAATGGGTTTTACAGGCTCTACTAACTCTCCTCTTTTGAAAGCTTCAGGGTCTTTAGGCTCCAATCTCCAGCGAGTAATCAATTGGCGAGGCTTAGCCTCGTGAATGTCTTTGTCATATAAGGTTTGTCTTACAGAGAAATATCCCACTCTGCGGTCAAAATGACGAGGTTTCATGGGGTTTTCAGGCAACAAAATCATTGACTGGTTCATTTCTAACGACAAAGCCCCCGTTACAGCATTGCTAGGCAACTTGGTACCGTTGTAAGTCAAGATATGACGTATTTCAATGTTTTTTGGGTAACTGTGTACGTGGTTGATCAACGAACGGGTACGGTCTAAGCGACGAATACCAAAACGACGTCTTTGACCAGTATTCAAAGGCCCGATCATTTGTACATCAGTGGTAAACAATTTGGAAACCTCGATCACGTAGTTCTTTTTCTCTTTATTGATAGCTGCCAACTTGAACGACATAATGATGGGTTCGAAGTTGTTGTTTTTTACCGACTTATAGATCGGATCATCTTCGTTGGCTACGCTGTTGTAAGATACCGAACGAAGCAAGATCGTGTTGTCTTTCTTTTGCCAGCGTACTACTTGCTGAGGACGAGATTTCATCCCGGCACCACCAAATGTCAACCCTTGAGTAATTCCAGCAATACGACTCACAATCAACATCTCTTTGTCTAACAATGTGCTCGGAATCTCAAAATAATGTTTAGTCTTTACCTTATGATAAGTAAACAACCCTGGATCAGACTTTGCATCTTTGGTAATCACCTGTGCATACGGTTTGATCCCTCCTCTGGCGCGCGCCCGACGTTTTGGAGGAGTTTTGGAGGTAGTTTTCGCACCTTTTTTACCCTTACGGTTTTTCTTTTTTTGAGCTAAAGCGTCGTTAGAGCCTGCTAAAAGCAGTCCCATACAAAACAACGCCACTAACTTTAGATTCACTAGATAGTTATTTTTCATTCTCATAACTTTGAGTTAATACTTTGAGAGTTTACTCTCGTACTTATTATTCAATACAACCTCAAAAGTATGCAATTGCCCTTCAAGGAATTTTGATATAACAATTTTTTAACTTTCTGAAGGTTTTGTTGAACGTTTTGGGTTTTGCTGGATGAATCTCTCGTAAAAGTTTTCCGTATGATGTATTTTATTAAAAGGTGAGAAGACTTCATTGATGAAACTATGGAAGAAAAATATAAATCTTACGAAAATGGCCTCAAAGGCAAGGGGCGAATTGGTTTACTAAAGAAACCCAAATATACTCAGATATATCAAACCGATTTGAATGCCCAAGTCTTTGTTGAGCTGGCCGCCAAAGCCATGACTGCCTTGGGCTGGGATATTGTACACCAAAATGCGCCTTTGATTGAAGCCAAAGCTTATAGAAAGCAAAAGGCTACCGAAAAAATTATTGCTAAAATTGATAGCACAGGTTTGGTCACGGTAACCAGTACCAAACTTACCGATGGCGTTTGGGATCATGGCCAAAACTACAAACGAGTACATCATTTTTGGTATGTATTACAAGATATCCTGAGCGAATATACTGATGAGAGTCTTCAGGAATTGGTAAAAGAAGCCGAGGCAAGAGATAATTGGGAAGATTATGAAGTACCAGCAAGCCTGCCAGCTCCCCCTAGGTTGCGAAAGCCTACCATCTATGTTCCTTTGTTGGTTACATTTTTAGGAAGTGTTTTGCTCTCCACTATTTTTGCTGTCGGTCAGAGGTTTTTCTATATAATTGTATTGTACGAATCTTTGATTGCCATTGGGCTAAGTTATTGTTTCAAACTCGGTATTCAGTGGGGTAATTACACCAACTATTCCCGCTTGAGAACTTTGCTCATTGGTGCCACTGTAAGCATTGTCGTTTTCAGTGAATATTTTCAATATTTATGGATCCTCGTTGAGCAAGATATCCAACATTGGAGCTTTTTTGATTTTATCATTGCCAGATTCAAGTCTGGTTTTACTCTGGAAGACATAAATCTGGGAGGAATAGGTTGGTTGGTAGTGCTTGGGCTACAATTATTTATCATTTATGTATTTACCGACTATTATCTCGTGAGCCATAGCATAGACTACGCTTATGAAAGAGTTCCTCAGGAAGTGATAAATTTTGCTTATTACCATTATTACGTTCAAGACAAAACCGAGCAAGAAGTCGATCAAGAACTTGCCAAAATGGGTTGGGATACTTCTCTCCATCAGCAGTATATAAACGAAGCCTTGGAAGCTTTGAGTGAAATTCACGCATTTCGTAGGTTGATATAGTTTAGTTTGGACTTTCATGTTATTAAACTATCACAATTAAAATGAATTATTTAATCAGTTTACTTTTAATCTGTTACATATCTCAAGCAGGTCTGGCTCAAAACCGTAAAATTCATTTACCCAAATCCAGAGGTTCTGACACCCCTGAAACATTTTGGTACAGTTTACTTCAGGAAAGAATCAAAAAATTTGAGTTGAGTCATCTACAAGATTCTCCTCATCAGTTTCACCTACGTTTGTGGACAGGAAACGAAATATTGGATATATGGAAAAATCAACAAAATATTCTTGAAGGTTCATTAATCATGTGGGCCAAAGAATACGCTGATGGCCCAAGCAGGCATTTTTTCAAGAAATATCAAGTTTCTTCAAATCAAGTCGCTCAAGTAAAAAATCTAATTGATTCGACCCAGGTATTAACCATCCCTAGTGATTCAGAGATTGCTAAATGGAGATTTGGATGTGATGGTATTACTTATAAAATAGAGTTTTCTGATGCTAAAAATTATTACTTCAAAACTTATTGGACTCCTTCAATTCAAAAAGATGTAGCCGAAGCAAAAATAATGAGGTATTTTATCCAAAAAATCAGAGAAAAAGTCAACTATGAATTACTTTGGAGAGCATTCACTCCCCATATTCCTTATCCAAGTTATATCATTGGAGATGGTAGCTATGCTTCAGTAGCGGTTTGGTCTCAGGAAAAGATAAATCTATATCGTCAAAAACGCAGGGAATATTTAAAATCCTTGAAAAAGAAAAAACGAAAAAAATAACCCCTCCACTTTTGTAACATCTCTCCTATCCCTGCATCCAACCTCAAAGACTTCATTCAATAATGAAGTAAAAAACCTTAAATTGTGATGTATATGAAAAATCCCCTGTCCTCTAAATATTCAGAAACAACCAACCAAACCCTGGTAAAACAAGCCCTCAAGGGAGATCGCAAGGCTCTGGATGAACTTATCCACTTGCACCAACCCTTTATTTACAATGTAGCCTGGAAAATGGTCCACGATCCCAACGATGCGATGGATTTGACTCAGGAAACGTTACTTAAAGTCATTACCAAACTTTCTCAGTTCAACTTTAAAAGCTCATTTCGCACCTGGCTGTATCGCATTGTGGTCAATGAATTTTTGCAAACCAAACGACGCAAAATGGAAAATACCTTGAGTTCATTTGAAGAGCACGCCTCCCGGTTAGACTCCATCCCTACCCCAGAACTCAACGAAGAAGAATACATTGCCTTTGCGGAGCTCTCTCGCGAAATGCAAATTCGCTGTTTGTCAGGAATGCTTATGTGTCTTACTCGCGAACAAAGACTCATTTATATCTTGGGTGACACTTTTGGTACCAACCATAAAATAGGGGCCGAAATATTTGAGATGAGTCCACAAAATTTTCGGATTAAGCTGCACCGCGCACGAAAAGATTTGCATAATTATATACATAATAAATGTGGGTTGATCAACAAAGCCAATCCTTGTCGCTGCCCAAAAAAGACCAAGGCCTTAAAAGCAGCAGGAGCTTTGGATGAAAAAAAGATGGTGTTTAATATTTCATACAAACACAAGATTGTGGCGTATGCTGAAGAAAGCTACGAAGGCCTTATGTACCAAATCGAAGACAAAGTAACGGAACTATACCGAGACCATCCTACCAAAGAAGATTTCGACAAAACTACCATTGTCAATCAAATTTTGAATGATGAAGATTTGATGACTTATCTAAAGTAATTAAAAATTTCACTTTATAAACTCCTGAAAATCAAAACATCAGGAGTTTTTTTTATGCCTTTATCAAAAAACTTTCCCCCGTTTTGTAACACCCCCTCTCCTAGCGCATCCAATTGTTGAACGCGGCAAAAAAGCCGACAAAGTTTAAACACACTCAACTTATCAAATCGATAAAGTCTCATGGAAACCCAAATTGATAAAGCTACTGATATTACCATTGTGAATCAGTATAAGTTACACGCCCATTTGTTTAACAATGTGCTGGTAGACATCACCGATGAAGATGCCCATCAGCGAATGAGCGACACTACCAATAGTTTCGCTTGGATTGCAGGTCATATTCTCTGGACCCAGTACAGCTTGGCCAATCTATTGGGTATTACCTCAGAAAATCCTTACCAGGAACAGTTTGCCTCAGGTAAAAAGTTTGATGCACAAGCCGACTATGGTTCGCTGGAAAAAATGAAGGCCGACTGGAACGTATTGGTTCCTAAAATTACCGAAAGTATGGAGCAAATGAGCATCGAGAAATTAAACGCTCCCTCTCCTTTTCCAATTCCTTATGAAGAGCAAACCATTCGCGGATTACTCGGCTTCCAAATGCATCATTTAGGATATGAAATTGGCCAGTTGGGCCTGTACCGCAGGTTTTTGAATAAAGCCGCCATGAGTTATCAATAAACTGCTGATAACAAAACACTTACAACAACAATTCAAATTTTATTAGTCACACAAATTTTAAATCAAAACAAATGAAAACGATTCAAGCAATTTTCGCTTTGGCACTACTTTTCATCAGTGCCTACACTTTCAAAGCAAAAGCCCAAAATGCTCAAGCCAATGTAACCATTACCAAAGTAATAGAAGTTTCGGCCGATAAGGTATGGAGCGTACTTCGCAAGATGGATGACATTCAAAAATACTCTTCTTTTATCGCCCGATTAGAGTGGAAAGGAAATCGTGGGGTAGGTGGTGAGCGCGTTTGTTACTCTCCCGATGGCAAAGGCTATTACAAAGAAGGAATTGTTCATTTTGACGACGCCAATCGCACCTATTCTTACGCAGTGAAAGAAGGCGTACCTGCCAAAAACATGGTGAACAGCTTCAAGGTAGTAGACTTGGGTTACAACAAATCTATGATTGTATGGACAAGCAACTTTGAGCAGTTTCTTAAAAATCCCCAAATGACTCAAGAACAGTTTATGGGATTCTTGAATAAGGCAATCACCGAAATGATTACCAATGTAACCAAAGCAGCTAAGAAAACAACCTAATCAGCTTATTCACACAAATAATCAATTTTAAAATCAGAAAAAACAACACAATGAATACAATTGATGCCAACGCCAATATTACGGTAAGCAAGGTCGTGAATTCTTCGGCAGACAAGGTTTGGGAAGTACTACGACAAATGGATGATATTGACAAGTTTTCTTCTGCAGTAGAGCGGGTAGAGTGGAATGGAAACCACGGAGTAGGCGGCGAAAGAGTTTGCTACGCTCCTGATGGTCAGGGAGTTTTCAAAGAAAGCATTTTAGGCTTTGACGATGACCAACGCTCTTATACCTATGGAGTAAAAGAAGGTGTGCCTGCTCAGGGAATGGTCAATAATTTTAAAGTACTGGATTTGGGCTACCAAAAATCTATGATTGTATGGACGAGCAATTTTGAGCAGTTTGTACAAAACCCTCAAATGACCGAGGAACAATTTATGGGATTCTTGAATCAATCTATCCACGAGATGATTGACAACATTGTCAAAACTGTAATAGCTGCCTAAAACACACCTTTTTTCACATTTTCAACCCAAAGGCTTGTGGGTTTTCATACATCCACAAGCCTTTTTATTCACCCAATCATTGAATACATTATGTCACAAAAAAAAGCAATTACCATCAATAGAAGTATCCAAATCAATGTTCCAAGGGAACAACTTTGGGAAATTACAGCCCATTACTTTGACAAGGTAGATCGTTGGATTTCGGGCGTCAATCACTCTACTGGATCGGGCCAGGGCATAGAAGGAGCCGTTTGCCACGAAAGAACCTGTTTGCCTAGTTATAAAGGTTTCAAAGAAACGAGCGAGAAGATCATTGCCTATGACGATGAAAATTATGTGTTTACGTACCAAGTTGCGCGAGGCCTACCGGGGTTTGTCAAATATGCGAAAAACACCTGGACTCACGAAGCAAAAGGCAATGCTACCTTAATCACAATGCAGGTAAGTATGCAAGTACAAGGCGTGATGGGCTTTTTGATGAAAGGGCTCATGCGTAAAAATATGAGCAAAATTTTGCAAGAGGCTTTAGAAGAACTCAAAGTATACGCCGAAACGGGCCAAGTACATTCTCGCAAAAAAGCCGCCATGAAGAAATATCAAAAGAAACAATCCAAATCGGTTGCTTTATCGCCCGTTAGCTAAGTCATTCACTATGAGAAAGTTATTTATTTTTTTAGGGCTTGTATTTTGTATAGACATGACTTACGCTCAGTTGGATACATCGTTGATTTTAAGTAAAAATCTATCACGCACAGTACAAACCTACACCTACAAAGCAGGGAAAGTACAGGCCCATTCTTCCATTGTGTACTTTACTGATGGTCATAAATTAATAGAGGCGGGATTTTGGAAAGAAATAGACCGCCTCACTGCTCAGGGAAAGATTCCTCCGGCCTATTATGTGTTTGTTAGCAGCCTAGATCCTGATAACCCAGCAACCGATTTTCGGGAAGAATACTTCTTTTGCAATCAAAATTACCTTGACTTCTTTGCTCAAGAACTCATCCCAACCATAGAAGATAAACTGGGGGTCCGCTTTCTGGCAAAAAATCGGGGATTGGTAGGGGTATCGTTTGGAGGACTCAATGCCGCTTATTTTTCGGCAAAATCAAAGGACTTGTTTCAAAACTATGCGTTGCTCTCTCCCATTACTTATCCAGGCAAAAAGCTAATGCAACACATTGCTTTTTCGTCTAACCAAAATCTGAGAATTTTCTTGTCTACAGGCAAGCTAGACGCCGAAAACTACTTGGTTCCTTTGCAACAAATGTATCAATCAAAAGGCTACACCCTTGCCGTGCTCAATACTGGGGGCGATCATAGTTTTGACAATTGGAGACAGCAGCTAGAAGCGGTACTTACATTTGTAGCAAGGCCACATTAGGCCATCAATTCCGATAGTTCAATATCTACAAGCCCCAACACTATCTTAGGTTGGGGCTTTCCTATTTTAGCACAATTATTTTAAAATTTATTAATAATCGATGTACTCAGTCGTCTAAAAGGGTGTCTACTTAACAATACCAAACTTTATATCCCCATGAAAACTAAATCTATTCTATTCGTTGTATGTTTTGCTTTGAGTATTCAGGCACAAGCTCAAAAATGCGACTGTCCCACCGTATTCGAGGCCGTCATCAAGAAAGTAGCTAATAATTATCTTCAGCTCAAACAAATGCAAATTGCCGGAAAGGCCAACGACTACGAGCAAAGGGTGAAAGCTTATCGCCAAAAGGTTAAAAGCATCGCCTCAGATCAATGTACTGCCTTTTTGAACGATTTTCTGGACTATTTTCAAGATAGGCATTTGTTCGTATTTGAGTATCCCAAGTACACCGAGCAACAATTAGAAGTGCACAAAAAACGTATACAATCTCAAAAGAAAACCACTGAGCAGTTGTCACAAATGGTACAACAGCAACAAGGAAAACATCCTTTGATTGGTTATTGGACGGATGGCAAATCGCTGCTAGCAATAATTACCGAGCAAGAAAAATACAATGCTTATATTTTAAAAAATAAAGATGACGCCTCTAAAACCGGGGAGTTACTCGCCCAATTACACGCAAATCAACATCGCATTAAGGCTACTTATAACACTTATAAGTATACTCCGCGCTACATTTGGGGAGGTATCTACAAAGAAAACACTTCTCTAAGGTTTTCGGGGGGAATAGCCTGGACAAAAGTTAAAAATGCGCAAAGTGCCATTTTTGCCCCCAAGCTTCCCACGATTCAAAAATTAGATGATCACAATACATTATTTACCATCCCCTCTTTTTCGGTAGACTATAAAAAATTCGTCCAACTGGTAAAGGCTAATCGGAAGTTATTACTCAACAGTAAAAACCTCATATTTGACATTCGTGGCAATACTGGCGGCAATGCGGTATACTTTACATTTTTAGATATGTATGCCAACCAAACCCTCAAAGGAGGCCAAGGCTTGGTATTGGCTTCCAAGGCCACCAAGCGCTATTTTGAGCAATTTGCCAAACGAAATAAAATTTACAAACCCGTGGTCAAGCGTATTACCGCCAATATGGGCGCTATTGTAGATGGGCCTCAGTATCCCAATCGTAAATACAAGGCTGCTCGTAAAAGTAAGATTAAAAATGTAGCAATACTTACCGACCATGGTTGTATGAGCGCAGCCGAATCTTTTATTCTTCATTCTAAAGGCGCCAGTACTAAAGTCACCACGTTTGGCAGCCCAACCGCTGGGGTCATTGATTATACCAGTGTAACTGTGCTAAAGTTACCTACCAGTGGCGACCAACGCATATACTTTGGCTTTCCTACCAGTTCGCTACACAAGCAAATCCCTCAAAACGGCTACAACAAAACCGGCATTAAACCCGATGTACCTATTGAAAACAGCGAAAAAGATAAAATCAAATTCATTAGAGCGTATTTTAATAGAAAATAAAACCCAAATAATATTTCACAAATACCCCTACATTTAAAACTTTTTTTTATTTTATAGCAAAATGACAGATAATAAAGTGATTATCTGTCATTTTTATAGTAGTCTTCTCAACAATCATAGTCATTTTGTCGCTTTTTTAGCGCTCCTTCCTTATTTCACGATTTTTGTGTATCTTGGCTAAAAGCAAATACCCCAACAAACATTTGACTTTCACAATCGTAATTAGAAAGCAAACGCAAAAGGTACCAACCAAACAACATAACCTAGACAAAAAATATGATCACACAGATTTTATTAGAATTATTTAAAGCCATTGCAGATAAAACCGACTACGCTTTAAGAAACTTATTGGGTTCGTACGATGTGGATAAAAAACCCAACATTGACTTGGATGAGTTTATGGATGAACTCAATCTGGATGAGGAGCAACGTGTGAAGTTTAAAGCGGTATATAAAGATTATTATGCCAATCCCAACAAAGAGGAATACGAGCCTTATAAATATAAATACGAGCCCAAATCAAACGACCCCTTCGATAAATTTGAAGCCTATTCGCGCAAGTACGATGATTGGTTTTCGAAGGCTGAAAAGAAATATGATAAAGCTTACCAAGAGTACCAAAAATATAAGCAACAAGGTCAGCAGTATTATAACCAATATAAAAACGGTGGCAGTGGCGGCGGAGGAGGCACCTATTCTTCTTCGTTTAAGGGCGTAGATGAGAACAAGTTTTACCAAACCCTGGAACTAAAGCCTGGGGCCTCGTTTGAGGAAATCAAAAAAGCTTACAAAAAAGCGATGAAAAAATACCACCCTGATCGTTTTCAGGATGAAAGCAAGCGCCAGTACGCGGAAGATTTATCACGTAAAATCAATGAAGCCTACGCTTATTTTAAGAAAAAGCACGGCAAAAGCTAAAAATCTTTCAGGAATTGCCTCTAAATAATGTTAAATTTAGAGGCAATTCTAACTTCAGCTTCTGAAGTTGCGTTATTAATAGGATACAAACTTTATAACTAGAGTGGAAACTTACAAGTCTAAGCTCAGCAGTAATTACTCAACTTAACTTACATAAAGATATGACAACAATTGCGTCATTACATCCCATTTTCTATATAGCCTTTCTACTCTCGATAGTATGGTGGTTTTATAGTGTATACAGAAAAAAAAGCCGGGCCATGCCCAACCTTACTTTCTGGGGTTCCTCGTTGATGTATGCCATTAGTATGTATTTCAGCGATTTTTCTCTGTATCAAAAGTTACTAAGTATGTTGGCTCCCGAAGCTGGGGTGGCCATTGCCGTATTTTTGATTGCCAATAATCTCAAACACACCCGAGCGTTTTTCCTCACTGCGGTGGGTATTGGCTCTATCGGCTACATGATTTATTCAGGTTTGGCAGGCGACGGAGTGCAATACATCAAGAAACAATTTACGGGTACTGAATCTACTACCGTAAACAAGAAAAACACTAAACTAGCCGCCAACGCTGAATTGTTATTTGACATCAAAGACGAAGCCCTCCTTTCTAAAATTAAAGAAGCCTTGAAAGAGTTTAAGCTCAAGATTACCAAAGCTTTCCCAGATTTGAAGAAAAGAGACTTTACTCAACTAGATGATTTTTACGCGGTAGATGTTCCACAAGATCAACTAGGTAAATTGAAAGAAATTGTAGCCAAGCTTAATGCTACTGGTGCAGTAGATGCGGTAGAGTACAACGAAGTTTATTCGCTAAGCCCGATTGAGAAAAAAGCGGTAAGCAGCAAAGAAGGCAACAAAAACGACTACTTGGTAAACGATCCAGATGTAGATAAACTTTGGGGATTTGAAAAAATGAAAGTAGCCGATTTGTATCGCTACATCAAAGACAACAAAGTAAAGCCAAAGAAAAAGGTGAAAGTATTTATCTTAGATACTGGTGTAGATGCCAATCACGAAGATATCAAAGGAAAATACCTTTCGGTAAAATCTAAATATGATCGTGATAAGCAAAGCCATGGTACGCATTGTGCCGGAATCGCTGCTTCGGTATCTAACAACAGCAAAGGAATTGCTTCTTTTACCCCTAACAATGATTTTGTAACCGTAACCAGCGTAAAAGTATTGACTGATCAAGGCTGGGGTACTGATAAAATGATTGTGAACGGAATCATCGAAGCTGCCGATAATGGTGCCGATGTAATCTCTATGTCTTTAGGAGGTCCTTCTCGCGACAACAAGCAAAGAGCTTACATGCAAGCCATCAAATATGCCAACCGTGCCGGTGCGATCGTAGTAGTGGCCGCGGGTAACGAATCGCAAAATGCCACTAAAGTTACTCCTGCCAATGTAGATGGAGTAATTACGGTTTCAGCGATTGGTCAGGACATGGACAAGGCTAGTTTCTCTAACTGGGTATCTGACCTGAAGCGTGGTATCGCCGCTCCTGGTGTAGACATTTTGTCTACAGTTCCTGGTGACAAATACGCTGCCTACAGTGGTACTTCTATGGCTACTCCTTATGTGGCTGGTTTATTGGGCTTGATGAAGTCGGTAAACCCAAAATTGACTACTGATCAAGCATATGCTATTTTGAAAGGCACAGGTATAGAAACCAAGCAAACTAAAATGACTGGTAACTTTATTCAACCTTTGGAGGCTTTGAAAGCAACTCTAAAGAAATAAACCCTTAAAAAAATCAAAGAGAAAAAGTAAGGGATAGATTTTTTATATAAATGGGACCACCTCAAGTATTTGAGGTGGTTTTTTATTGCACTGCGAATCAAATTATTACTTAAAATGGATTACCTCCACACTTTGCGATCAATAATTGTCAATTCTTGCTGAGCCTCTAAATTCTTAATTGCTCTAATGACTGTTTCTACTCTTAGGCCCGTCAAATCGGCCATTTGTTGGCGGGTAAGCTTCACTTCAAATCTTCCAATATCAGCAGTTGAGGTCTGTTTCTTCAAATAATCAATCAACGTAAGTAGACGATGCTCTGGCGCATGGCTGGATATTTCGCGCATAATCATCGACTTATAACGAAGACGCGAAGCCAAAGTAGCACTTAGCTGCCAATGCACTTCAAAATTGTTTTTCAATAATTCGGTAAAACGCTTGAGTGGCAAACGATATACGGTAGAATTGCGTACTGCTTGAGCAGTAGCTGGGTAGGGAAAGTCGCCCAGTAAAGGTGGTTCTCCAAAGCTTTGTTGCGCATAAAAAATTCCTTGAATAAATTCCTTGCCCTCTTCGTTGTAATTCAGCATTTTAATTTCTCCGCTTTTCACCTGATAGTAATACCTTGGTGTTTCTCCTTCCATAAAGAGCATTTCTCCTTTCTTCAATAGATATTCTTCTGCCTGATATTCGGCTAGTATTGTTTCTTCGATCATGGATGATTGTTTTCTGGGGGTTTATGAGAGTATTAAAAGTAATTTATTGAAGCACTTTTTTATGCTTTATGATTTGCCTCATAAAATCTTGACTGAGTGCTGATATACATTTGTATCGATGCTGTATAACACCCCTTATACAAGCTTTTAAGACTAATTATATCATGCTCTAAATCTCAAATAAATGGAATACATAAAAAGTCAGTACTCGAGAATGCTCAATGAAGCCGAATACAATCGCTATATGCTCATGGCTGCCATCTTACTTACCCAAGGATGTGTACTTACGCCTCTTGCCGGCTTAATTTTGGAAATGAATAGTGTCTCTATGGGAATTTCTATAGTATTTGCATTCGCAACCATCGTTTCCAACATAGCACATATGTCTATGAAAGCCATTTTACCTACATTTTTATTAAGTATCTTGGCAAATATACTGCTTATATTGATCCATCTGATATAATCAAATAACCCCACCTCAGTAAATTAGATATGCTGAGGTGGGTATTCATCAAAATAACCCATACAATGAACAAAGTAGACATACAATCTCGCCAGGAAGTCAGTACGTTGGTAAGATCATTTTACGCCAAGGTAAGGCAAGATACAGTGATTGGTCACTTCTTTAACGAAACCATTCAAGACTGGGAAGAACACCTGGAAAAGCTCACCGACTTTTGGGAAACCAATTTGTTGTTTGTAAAAAAATACAAGGGCAACCCCATGCGGGAGCATTTAGCAGTGAATCAACGCTTTGAGCCAGGAATCAATTTTGAGCATTTCAATCGCTGGTTAGCACTTTGGACTACTACAGTAGATGAATTGTTTGAAGGTGAACTGGCCGAAACGGCTAAAACCAGAGCAGCCAACATTGCCACGGTTATTTTCAGAAAAATAGCTGTAGCCAATGCATTGAAGAATTAAAAAACGAATACATCAAAGAGGCACTCAACCATAAAGAAAATTCAATAAGCAATCAGTTCAAATGGTACTGCTACCATTTCGGCAAACTCAGCCCCTACGTCTTGCATGTCTTCATCGTCTTCTTCAAAATACCAATGTACCTGGGCTCCTTCAATATGTGCCAAACGGTGAAAAATATCTAATAGTAATTTACTGAAATTATGCCCATTGATGTAGTCAATTCTACACACAAAAATGGTTTGTTCATTAGGATACAATACATATTGGTCTAGCCAATCAAAAATAAGCTCTCCAATTACCCTACTCTCATCGCTTAGTGATCGCCCTGATATTTCAAAAACTCCTGAGCAAGCATCTAGCAAAACCTTTGGAATATTTTCATTAATTTCTTTGTAAAGAGGCCTTAAAAAACTCAGTTTTTGGATATCTCGTAAGCGTTTGGACATTGCTTCAAAATCTTTACGAGCCACATACACTCGCTGGATATGGTCTAGTTTGGCAAAGTTTTTTAAAGTCAATTGTTCCGCTTGTTTCGAGCTAAGTGATATGGCTTGTAAACCTGGCAATAGTTGGGTAAACACTTGCAGTGAATGAATGAAAGTGCCTTGTAAGTACAATTCCTTGAGTTGATGCAACTGTTGGATGGTTGTGGGTAATAGATTCAGGTTCGTATAGCTCAAATCTAATATTTCCAGATGGCGTAGTTCCCCTATTTCATCAGGTAATACCGTAATCGGGTTTGCGGCTAAATCTAAGTGTTTTAGGCTCCATACTTGCCCAATAGTAGCCGGTACCTGAGTAATATTGGTATAACCTACTTTAAGCGTATGGGTACCACTGATGTGCTCTAGGATTTTAAAAAAGCCTTGCTCAAAACAAATATTTTTGCCTGTTTCAAAATTGTTATTGATCATGATCTTATAGATATAAGATTCGATAGGCAAGCTTTGCCCTAACAATAACTGAATGGCCAACTGCTCATTGGCAGGCTCGTTGGTTTTGATGAGTGCATTTATTTTTTCTTCTATCGAATCAAGGTCAGGTACCTTAATTGTCAAAAAATCGGGTGAGAACTTTTGGAGTGCATCTGGGATGTCCTTTCCCTCCCAGGCATTGGGGTAATGGTACCAACTCACTTTGTTGCGATTGGCCTTTTTGATAATTTCTAAAATCTGAATGAGCTGAAGCAGGTTTTCACGATTATATTTTTCTATTTTAAATACTACTTTGGCTTCAGGATGAATAAATTTATAACGACTTAGTAACCAAGATTTTACATTGGTATACATCAGTTCGTGGAAATGAGTTGTAGCAGTGCCCGAAAACTCAAAGATGTTTAAGGCAGGCGCTAATAAGATATAAGGAAAAAACTTTTCTTCAGCTTTATAAAAAATTTCCATAAAATTGATGCACTATTTTCTAAAGTCAAACCGCTTATTGGTCGAAGTGTTATCTAACGACCTAAATATCAAAAAAATGCAAGCAATTACAATTTCTAACCCAATAAAAACCAAATGTCCTGCTTTACAATTGGGTTGTTTGGAGGCATCTATCGCAATAAAACCTAAAAACGAAGCACTCTGGCAAAAAATGTTGGAATTAAGTGATGCTAAAAAAAACTTGTTGATGGAAGCTATCAAGGACATTCCTGCCATACAATCATCGCGAGAAGCCTACAAAGCACTCGGGAAAGCACCCAGTCGCTATCGCTTGTCGGCTGAAGCGTTGCATCGACGCATTGTCAAAGGGCAAGACTTGTATCAGATTAATAATGTGGTAGATATTATTAATTACAGTTCTATAGCTTCTGGTTTTTCTATTGGGGGTTATGACCTCAACAAAATACAAGGAGATATTGTATTAGACTTGGGGCAGGCTCAGGAGCCTTATGAGGCGATTGGCCGAGGCAATATTAACATAGAGCACCTTCCTGTATTTCGCGATGCCAACGGGGCATTTGGCAGCCCTACCAGTGATTCTACCCGTACCTCTATTACTGACCAAACCCAGCAGGTATTGTTGGTATTTCTAAACTTTGGCGGACACCTTCATTTAGCTCAAGCCTTACAAGATACGGCTCAATTGTTAGTTGATTTTGCGGAGGGAAAAAATATAGAGTCGGTCATTATTTAAAAACAAAGGGCAGGCAAAAGTGATTGCTCACTCCTCGCCTACCCCTATTTTTACTAAACTATATATATTGAATTAATTGCGTAAACCTAAAGTCAGTACCGGACGGTTGGCATGGTTCACTACATCTTCGGCAATACTACCAGCAAACCAGTGGGCCAGTCCTTTGCGTTGGTGGGTTCCCATCGCAATCATGTCGGCATTTAAATTTTGAGCCGCGTGAATCACGCCAATTTCTTCGTTTACATCAGACTCTACGTGCAAAGTATAATTTTCCAAATTGGCCTTTTTGATAAACTCATCGCTTTGCTCTTTGATTTCGTGAGAACTCAAGAAACCATTAGGTGTATTGACATATACCAAGTGTAAATGCGCTCCAAAAAAGTCTTGAAAGTTTTTTAGAATCTCTACGACCTTGATTTGCTCGTCACGCAGATTGGTCGCAAATACCAAATCTTTTACGTTAAAATCTTGTGGAGTATTTCGTACCGTAAGTACTGGACATTTAGAGGTTCTTACAATTTTCTCGGTGTTAGACCCAATCAATACCTCCTCCAAGCCACTGGCCCCTTGGGTACCCATAACGACCAAATCAACCTCGTTTTCGTCTATGTTTTGACGAATCAATCTGAAAATACTTCCAATTTCTACTGAAGTTTCCACCTGTACCCCATCACTATCGTCTGCAATGCGCTGTAAGTGACTTGTAGAGGTTTCTTTGAGATGTGTAATATAATCTTGCTCGGTGGCAGTGTACCCCACTTCAGAAAATGGCATATAAGGCTCTATTACATTGAGTAGGGTAATTTTGGCATCGGCTTTTTTGGCAATATTCTTTGCAAATCTAAAAGCGGTGAGTGATTGCTCAGAAAAATCTACAGGGACAAGTATGTTTTTCATAACGTTTAGTGTGTTATAGTTTATATCTAAATCTTTGATACAAATCTATTCCATTCACTCATCCATTCATATGATAAATGTCATCTTTAAACAAGATAATCCTCACTTATCCTAGCCCTGATGATTTACTGATATTTTATTATTTTGCACTAAACGACCTCTTACATGCTCCAGGCAATGATCCAGGGTTCCAAAAATACGATACACCCCTACCAATTGAGTCATTTGCTTATTCAAATCTTCCCCTGTTGTACTATCACGGTCAATGATCATATATACCTGTATATTTTGCCGCTGGAGATATTGAATTTCATTTTGTAAATCTTTGGTATTCAACTTACTCATATCAGTCAAATCCAATATTACCAAAGACTTTTTTAAACAAGCCTGTGAGGTGATCAATAAACGTTTTTGACGGTTTCTATGATAGGTTTCTACTTTTAAATCTGCTGGTAGATCTGCTGACGACATCAAACGAATCACCGATTTTATTCCGTGCTTTTCGCAAAGACTTCCCTGGCAAGTTTTGTTCAAGATTACCGCTAAAGTAAATGCTCCCAACAAAAGCGCCAATAATATATATCCGTAGAAAATTAAAGTCAATGATAACAGGCCCACCACTGCTATAAAGCCTACTTGGTGAGCACTCAATGTATGAGCGTTTATCGACTGATTGGGCATCAATCGAATCTCGTTCAAATGTTTCATGAAGTGTATATTTTGTCTAATTATCCAGTAAAGGGAAAGTTGAAATAAATTGTTTTCTGGAAAATGCACTTTTTAGTACATGATCATTCCAGGCTTTATGCTATCACACAAAGCTGCGAGTAATTAGACAATCGATGTGGGGATTTTGAATTTGTGAAAGTAAATGTAGAGATGATGAAAACGCTTGGCTTTAGAATCAAGATAAGCATGATGTAACCACTCATAGTAAGACACTTGAAACTCGTGGGTTTGGTGCCACACTAGTTTCTGTTGCAACAGTTTACGCAAATGTTGTCCTTCGTGCTTTCCTTCTTTTTCACCTTCCTTCTCTTTTTCTTTCTTATTTTCCTCTTCTTCCTTTTCGGAGGCATTGGTTTTGGCTAAAATTTTTAAAAACTTCTGCCAAAAGCTCAACTCTTCCGCTTGAGCAATACTCAAAACCCCAGTGTTATGCCCATCTGCCGCATAAGCCCCCAATGGCAAAGTACCATGAAGGATAATCAGCGTTAAAAAAATGGATAATATTTTATGGAATCTTTTTTTCACAATCACGGAAGTTCACTTTTACAAGTGTAACTTTTTTAGCCTTAAATAACAAATTTCATTCCTTTATTTGCTCAAAAGAATATTTTCACAACTAAAATGCAGTCATTTATCGACTAGTGGCGTTTATCTGTATAAAACGCATATGTAAGAAAATTATTAAATAATCAAAAACTTTTTATTTTGCACTCAATTATTGCATCAGCAAGCATAAAAAAACCCGATGGTTTGACATCGGGCTAGACTTTTTAATGCAGATGAGTCTTAACTCAAAATTTTACGCGAAATCAATTCTTTCATAATCTCATTGGTACCAGCATAAATCCGTTGTACTCGCGCATCGGCATAAGATCGGGCAATCTGATAATCCCAGATATATCCATACCCTCCGTGTAGCTGTACGCACTCATCGGCTACTTTGCATTGGAGATCAGTCAACCAATATTTAACCATAGAAGCGGTAGCGCCATCTAGCTTTCCTTCATCGTGCAACTCAGTACAATAATCGGCAAACACTCGTCCAATCTGCACCTCAGTAGCCAATTCGGCCAATTTGTATTTGGTGTTTTGAAACTGTGACACCGACTTACCAAATGCCTGACGCTCTTTGGTATATTGAATCGTCGTTTCTAAAGCCTTTTCGGCTGCCCCAATGGCCCCTAGCCCTACAATCAATCTTTCCTGGGCCAACTCGTTCATCAAATAACCAAAGCCTTTGCCTTCTTCCCCAAGTAGGTTTTCTTTAGGTACTTTTACATTATCAAAAAACAATTCACAAGTATCTTGCGCGTGTAGCCCTACTTTGTCAAAAGGCTTTCCTTTGCTATACCCTTCTGAATCGGCCTCGATCAATAACAGAGAAATCCCTTTAGCGCCTTTACTTGGATCGGTTTTTACTGCCGTAACCACCAAATCGGCTAAATAACCATTGGTAATAAAGGTTTTAGAACCATTGACCAAATAATGGTCCCCTTTGTCTTCAGCAGTCGTACGAATGCGCTGTAAATCGCTTCCCGCACCTGGCTCGGTCATGGCCACTGCCAAAATATTTTCTCCCGAAATGGTTTTAGGTACAAACTTTTGTTTGGTAGCCTCTGTGCCATAATGTAGTACATATGGCAAAACAATGTCGTTGTGCAATGGATACCCCACGGCTGGCCCTGCACAACCCGATTGAGCAATTACTTCCGTAAAAATAGCGTTATATCTAAAGTCTTCGATGCCTAATCCACCGTAAGCTTCAGGAGCTTGCATACCCAAAAAGCCATTTTCTCCCAGTTTGCGCCACGATTCACGAGAAACCATATGGTCTTTTTCCCATTGGGCATTATGAGGAACAATTTCTTTCTCTACAAAGTCTACCAATGATTGACGAAATAGCTCGTGTTCTTCGTTGTAGATTTTTCTAGGGATAAAATTTTGCATATATATCAATCGTTATTAATGAACTCTTCTAATACTTTTTTGTACAAAGATATAGGAACTTTTGGGAGCTTGGGAGTAGTAGCGGTAAATTTTCTTTTATCAACTTTATTGTGCATATTTATTATAGGTTTTCGTATCAATTATTCAACAAAACATCAGTGATCATGAAACTTTTATCTATCATCCACCCCTGGAAATGGTTATTACCCGTTTGTTTCACCTTACTTTTTCAAACTGCTTTTGCCCAAGAGTTTGCCCATGCTGGAGAGTACTGGGATGCTATCTTGGGCGAACACAATAAAGTCACTACCAAGAGCCTTGACTATATTTCTAAGTCAGTACACAGCGAAAACGATCGGGTAATTGAGCGTAAACGTCTGGCAGTCATCAATCAACTCGATGCTTCGTTGGCCATCGTAAGTAAATTAGGCCCATTTAAAGGCAACGATCGTTTTCGTAAAGAAGCCTTGGCCGTGCTCAAAGAAATGAAAAATGTGTATACCATTGAGTTTAAACAGGCAGGCGAATTGCAAAGGTCCAGTAAAAGCTCTTACGTGGCGCTGGAACGGTATTATAAAACCCAGGATCGCGCCGAAGCCAAGCTAGAACGGGCTTCTAAACGCTTTGGCAATGCTTCCCGTTATTTTGCCAAACAAAACAAGATTAAACTGATTGAAAAGAATGATACTGATGACCCCATTGCCAAAATGGGAGAAGTAAATCGTTACACCCGCAAACTTTACCTCATCGAGTTTAAAGTAGCCAAAGCCAATGCCGGTTTTTTAGATGCACTCAAAGCCAGAAAAGCATCATTGATGGAACGCAATCG
The DNA here is from genome assembly GCA_003483885.1 of Microscillaceae bacterium. Lineage (GTDB taxonomy): Bacteria > Bacteroidota > Bacteroidia > Cytophagales > Microscillaceae > Microscilla. The sequence continues at coordinate 14,649 of DMXI01000669.1, read as the reverse complement.
TAAAAAAGTATTGGTAGCTTCCAAAGAGGCCTTGGGCAAACTCAAAGGGGTGAAAGACTTTTATGGGGATAAATCTTACAAAAAGGCCACCGAGCAATTGGTGAGATTTCGGTACACATTTGCCAAAAAAGAATACACTGAATTAATCAAGGTAACTAAAAATAAAAAGCCAAGCAGAAAGGAAGTTACCCGTGCCAACGCCATTATTCAGGAATTGAACCAAAAGGCGGAGCAATATACCAACCAATTCAATCTGGCAGGCCGTGCATTACGCCAAAAATATACACCCAAAAAGTGATATTTAGCCACTCTATTCAATGCCTAAAAAGTAATCCTTGACTACAATAGAAAAGGGGCTTAAAAATGCAACCCTAAAAAATTAAACCACTCATTATCAAATAAGTTATCCTTACAACTATGTAAGGGTTACTTTCTAACACATTATCTCTAAATTATTTTTTATTCAAAAACACTCCACTCTGAGGAGTTATTGGAGTATATCATATTTTAACACCAGGCAATTCCTGATAACCAGCCTTAAAGTTGATATATGATCTAAAGTAAGTGACCAAATATTTAATAGTGAATGTATGTTTAAAAATGAGTTTTCTAACTGATTTTCAAAGATGATACTGTTCGAATCATTCGTTTTTTTTTGAATAAACAACTCTTTATTTTTGAATCTGGAGACAAAGTTTAATCAGACACTCAACAAATATTGTCCACAAAACAATTTCTACAAAAACTAACTAGTAAGTCGCATTAAAATTTTATGAATATACTTAGGATCCTGATACTTTTTGGTGTATTCCAGGGAGTACTCTCTATCATTGCTATTAATTCATTACCCAAGCAAAATCGGCCAGCCAATATCTGGCTATCCATATTTGTTTTCTTCATCAACTTCAATTTATTACAACACATTATCCCAACTTATGGCATTACCAAAATCACAATTCGTATCCTCTTAAACATCGTTTTCTCAAGCTATGGCCCTGTATTTTATTTGTACGTTAACCAATTAATCAGACCTTCACCACTGCCTTTCAAAAAATGGAGGCTCCACTTTATACCTGCCTTATGTTATTTCGTCTTTCTGGTGTTTTATCTTTTTAGTCAAGAACCCAGCGATCTATTCTTTGCCATTAGTTCAATAGGTATTCTTGTTCATGCAAGTACCTACACCGCAAAAAGTTATTGGCTTATTCAAAACTTTAAGAAGCAGGTCAAAAAGATTCAAATTTATATCCGTTACCTCCAAACAATTATTTTATTGATCGCGGTGTGTTTATCCGTTTTTTTGGGTAGCCTTATTTTCAAGTTTGTCACCAACACATCTTATCAGGAGGAATACCTTAACTACGACCCAACACTCACTGTATTGGCGCTTTGCAATTGTGCTCTGGGGTATTTTTTAATGTTTAACCCACTTATTTTCAAGTATTTGTCTACATCCAATGAAGAAACGTCTCTATCTCAGGCCATGCTCAAGCAAGTGTTGCCCAACAAAAAACAAATTGATGAAAATGAACTCAAGATTTGGAAACATCAATTGATGCAGTTGATGGAGAAAGAAAAACCTTATCTACGCCCCAGACTATCGTTGGAAGATTTGGCTACCTTGATGGACTTAGACAAGTCTACCCTCTCTAAAGTAATCCATGAAGGGTTTAAACTAAATTTTTATGACTTTGTCAACTCCTATCGGGTAGAGTATTTTATTACCTTAACTCAAAATAGCAAATACCAGCATTATACACTGTTAGGTTTGGCTTATGAGTCAGGCTTTCACGCAAAAAGTACCTTTCATAAAGCGTTTAAAAAGATCAAGAATACTACACCTGGTGCTTATCAAATGACACTTTCTAAAAAACGTTCTTAATCATCGATATTTTAAGGACAATTACGGAATTACTTGGCGTCATGAGGTATTTAGAAACTCCCCAGATACTTTTGTATCTGGTCGCCTACCTTCTCGAAGTATAACAATACCCGCGAGCATCGGTACAGATTTTCTTCGCGGGTTATAAAGGTAAGTTTAGGGAAGCAGCTATAGTTGCAGGGCACAATAAAAGTCACGCTCTCTTTACTTTCGTTGATTGATTCGTAGTTCGACAAGTAGGTCTTAATATCTCCTCGTACTGCTCGAAATAGATTTACTTTGTAATCTACTATGTTTCGAGATTTGGCCAATGAAAATATATCGGTGTCAGAGGCATCCGACTGTTTTTTGTTGGCCAATATCGCAATAATTTCCCCCGACGCTCGGCGGTAAACAAGGCTTAACAATACAGGAGGTCTTTTGCGTAGTGTATCTGAGTTTGTTTCGGATTTGGTAGAATCTTTTTGGGCAGGCAAAACAACATTCTGGAGATTTTTGGCAGGTTTTCTAAATTCATAAGCCGCAAAATCCTCATTGATAGCGGCTCTTTTGATGTCATATCCAGTTTCGAACTTCTTCACTACTTGCCCCACTCCCATTCCTTTGGTAATGCCCAAAAATTGATTCAAAAATGCATCATTGGCTTTGGTCGTAGGTTTTTCGGCGTTTTCAAACACAATAGCCAGGTTTTTATTCTTTTCGGCATCTATTACAATCCGATGGTTCTCTATAGCCAGAAAAGCCTTGCCATCGATGTTAATTTTGAGCTGTTCGTCTCGCTTGATTTCATAAAAATATGATTTCTCAGGCATATTAATTTGCACAATGAGTTTGTTATCGGGTACGGTAAAGGTAGCCGAACTAGATAGGTCAATAGACCCTAAAGCAAATACAAATTTTTGAGCACTACTTACCGTGAATTTGCCTTGGGCATTAAGACAGAACTTCACTGGAACAAACGAAGGTGTATAACATCCTTTTACATTTTTGAGCAATGTTTTAGCAGTATTGAGCACTTGATCGGTAGTAGATTCATGTTTTTGGGAAGAGGCTGTGGCATTTTTGATTGTGTCAACTTTGGAGGTGGTGTCGGCTTTCTCTTCGTTTTGCCGATTGGTACAGGAGGTAGTAAAGGCAATGCAAATAATGCATAAAACCAACAAATAATGAGCTTTCATAAATGCTATACTTCTGGGTTCGTTTAGAGATTTGGTTTTAAGTTAATGAAATCCTAAGTGTTTCAAAATTGAACGAGAAATTTGCTGGTTTTTCTCATTTTGTTGTACCTTTTTAAGCGAAATTCATTACCAGCTTTTGCTCAAATGTAACAGCCTGGTATCATTCTAATTTGAAACAAGCTCTTAACCCCTTATCTATGAACAAACTTTTACGATTGCTCTTCATTCCTCTTACTTTTTGTATCGTTTCTCTCAGTTTTGGGCAAGATTACTTTTACAAAGGCAAAGGACCTTTTGACCCGAAAATACCTTCTCCCGAAAAGTTTTTGGGTTATCCTATTGGTGAATACCACACCCGCCACGATCTGGTGGTAGCTTATTTGCGTAAGCTGGCCGAATTGTCAGACCGGGCCACTATCAGCGAATACGGACGTACTCACGAGCGGCGTGCGCTGGTAATATTGACAATAAGCGACCCCACCAATATTCAAAACTTGCCCCAGCTCCAGAAAAAACAACTGGAAATTGCTGATCCGAAAAAGAAGGTCTCCAATTTTGATAATCAACCTACTTTTGTAAACCTAGGGTACAATGTGCACGGTAACGAACCCTCTGGTACCGAATCCAGTATGCTTACGGCTTACACTTTGATTGCTTCTAACAGCACAGAGGTAAAAAATATACTCAAAAATGCGGTAGTCTTTATTGACCCTACCATTAATCCCGATGGACGTGACCGCCACACCCACTGGGCCAATACTCGACGAGGCACTCCCAAAGTAAGCGACCGTTATGATATGGAACACAACGAAAGTAATCCGAGTGGACGTACCAATCATTATTGGTTTGACCTGAACCGGGATTGGTTTTTGGCAGTGCATCCCGAGAGCCAGGGTAAGCTCAAGTGGTATCATCAATGGTACCCCAATGTGGTTACTGACTTTCACGAAATGGGCACCAATAGTACTTATTTCTTTGAACCTATGAAACCCAATGGCTCCAAAGACCCTATTATGCCCAAGCGTAATTATACCGAGCTGAACGATCTTTTTGCCAAGCAATTCGCTCAAGATTTAGACAGCATTGGCTCCTTTTATTTTAGCAAAGAGGTTTTTGATGGTACCTATCCTGGTTATGGCTCTTCTTACCCTGATTTGCAGGGAGGATTGGCTTTGTTGTTTGAGCAGGCCAGTTCCAGAGGACATGTGCAAGAAACAACTACTGGAGAAATCACCTTCGCCTTTACAATTCGCAATCAGTATACCTCCAGCTTAGCCACTATTAAAGCTGCCGTAGCCAACCGGGTACTATTGCACCAATATTTACAAGATTTTTTTGAAACAGCCCTGAGCAAATCGGCCAAAAACGGAGTGAAAGCCTACGTTTTTGGTGACGAATACGACGAAAATCGAACCAAGGCTTTTGTTGATAAATTGCTACGTCATCAGATAGAAGTATATGCGTTGGATCAGGATTTGAGCCGAAATGGTCAAAGCTTCAAAGCGGGTAAAGCGTATGTTGTACCTACGCAGCAACCTCAGTATAGAATGATACAGTCGGTATTTGAAACTTATCGCGAATACCGTGACAGTGTATATTATGATGCTTCAGCCTGGTCATTGGTCAATTTTTATAATATGCCTTACGCCGAATTAAAAACCACTCCCAAGCAAGGAAAACAAGCACAAATGACTACCAACCAGGTAGCCATTACCACGGTAAAACGTTCCAAGTATGCCTACCTCATTCCTTGGGATGACTATTTTGCTCCTGCAGTATTGTATCATTTGCAAAACAAAGGAGTGATTGTGAAAGGAGCTTTTAAACCATTTAAAGCCAAGATAGATGGGCAGGATAAGGATTTTGGCTACGGTAGTTTGCTGATCCCAGTGAGCTTGCAGAAGTTATCGGATACCGAAGTATACAACACGCTCAAAGCAGCAAGTGAAAAGTTTAAAGTACAAGCCTATGCAGCCAATACTGGCTTTAGCATTCAGGGCATTGATCTGGGTAGCCGCTACTTCAGAACCCTGGAAAAACCACGCGCCATTATGTGGGTTGGCAATGGGGTATCAGCTTACGAGGCAGGTGAGGTGTGGCACTTGCTCGATACTCGAGTAAATATGCCCATTACCAAAGCCCCTTTACGCATTTTCAATAGAGTAGATTTAAACCGATATAATACTATGGTGATGGTATCGGGTAACTACCGCCAATTGAACAAAGCTCAACGTGATAAAATTAAAAACTGGGTAGCTCGTGGCAACACCTTGATTACGAGTCGATATGCTTCTAGTTGGGCCGTTCAGCAAAAGTTAGTCAAGGAATCACTGATTACGGCTAAAAAACCTAATAAAAAGGATAAAAAAGCTACACCAGTAAAGCGAATGCCTTATGTAGATGCACCTGAGATTTTGGGTCGAGAAGAAGTCGGGGGTGCTATCTTTGAGGTAGACCTGGATATTACGCACCCCTTGGGCTTTGGCTATCGCCAACGCACCTTGCCTGTATATCGCAACAGTGAGGTATGGCTGGCTCCCAGCAAAAATCAATTCTCCACTGTTGCAAAATATACTGACAAGCCCCACATTGATGGATTTATTACGCAAAAAAACCTGGATAACTTTCTTAAACCTTCAGCCTCTTTGTTGGTAAGCCCGGTAGGTAGTGGGCGAGTGGTCATGTTTGCCGATAATCCTAACTTCAGGGGAGCTTGGTATGGTACCAACCGTTTGTTTTTCAATGCGTTGTTTTTAGGACAACATATTAAAGTCCCTCGCTAAACTGATTAGACCCTAAAGGTGGTTATCACGACTGACTATTACTTGAATTATAGGAGTAGAAACGAGTCGTGATAACTCCTATTTTGTTATCACATTAAAAGAACTAGTAGATGCCCACAGATAATCTCACTCATCTCAAACTTGACCATACAGTTATTTTAGTAAACAATTTGGACCAAGCCGTTCAAGATTATACCCAATTAGGGTTTACAGTAAGTCCTGGTGGAGAACATGCAGGTGGTATTTCTCGCAATGCATTGATTCACTTTCAGGATGGGACATTTTTGGAACTATTGGTGATGAAGCCCGGGGCCCGTACCCAACTTTTGAAACGCATGTATAAGAGTGGTTTGCTAAAGGCTTACCAAAAATCGGCAAAGTATGGGATGGCTCACCGTTTTTATGGGCGTGCCTTGGATTTAGGTGCGCCTGCTCCCGAAAGGGAAGGAATTACTGATTTTTGCTTATTAGCCGATCATGTAGCGGAGGATTATTTGCAAATGCAAAAACAAGGTGTACAGCTTACCCCTCCTTATCATGCCAGTAGGATACGCCCCGATGGGCAAACTGTTAGCTGGCAAATGTATACCGCCTTAGATGAGGCTCTGCCTTTTTTTCGCACCGATTATTCTCCCAAAATCACGCGCCCAACCACTGCATTGCAACACCCTAACGGGGTAACAGGTACTCAAAAAATGGTGTTATTTGTAGAAGATTATGATACTACCATTCAAAGTTATGAGCAATTATTTTCGGGAAGTCCAACTCAGCAAACGGATGACAGTGTTGTTTTTACCCTTGACAATGGAGCCATTGAAGTGGTAAATCATCACAAATCTTTGAGACACCAAGAACAAGCCTTGGTGAAAGCACAGGGAATAGGGAGGTTTGCCCAAGTGATGCGTACTGATAATCCCGATTTTGTAGCACAAATGCAACAAGGAAACACCCACGGTTTGGTATTTCTGGAAACGTAGTATTACGCTTCCAGAGATTTTATCTCTCCTTTAAAGTTTCTTATTTTTTTAATCTTTAATGTTTCGGCATCCTCGCCTCTGGCTGCTCTTCCCATAAGGCCTACTGTTAAGTCACTGGCCTCTTCTTGGTAAATACCAAAATTAAAAATGTGATTATGATTGTAAGTAATCATAAATACAAAATCATCTGGATACCAACTCACTTTATTTACATTAAAATCAGCCGAAGGGGTTCCTCCCACCGCTGGTCCAAGCTTGTGGAGTTCTTCTTTGGCTACATTTGCTAATTCGTCAAAGCTGGCTTCCAAGGGAGTCAACTCATTAGGAAACGATAGATAAATGGTATCGTTTTCAAACAATATCCAAGCAAAATGTGCCGGAGGTTGGCTACCAGTTTCTGGGTTAGGTGTAGTAAAAATGTGTTCAACAACGGTTTCTGAAGTAAGTTCTTTCATCGATTTTGTTTAAGGTATTTCTCTTAATAACCTGAATAATACAAAGTTAAAAAAAACAATCAAATTCAATGACCAACCTTTAGCATCTTTGGATTTATGGTAACTTTTAAACTTTAGACAAGTTCGTTTGATAGTTCATTGGGTATTTTTTACAAAAAAAAGCCTTGTTCAATCACTTGAACAAGGCTCAATGCTTTTAAATCATTCGTTCGTTTAGATTAATAAGCGGAAAAGCTTTTAGCTACTTTGTAAGTCAAAGAGTTATTGATGCTAGCATATCTGCCATCAGCCCACCAAAAGAAACGCGAGTAAAGATTTACGGAACTCTTAGGATTGATCATTCCAATAATTCCAATCTTCACTTTTCTTCTGCGCCCATTTTGATTTTGCCATCCCTCTGCCACAATCATGTATTCTTTTAGGCCACCATGCGAACCAGAAACATACTGTTGATTCACTATTCTTTTACCTTTGATGGAGGTAGAAGAACGATAAGCCGCCAATGCTACATCTTTAGCAGTTCGAGAGGCATCTCTCCAAGGTTTTATCCAGAAAGTAACTGCCTTACCTGTTGCCTTAAATGTTCCCCGTGCACCTTTGTCTGTTACATTCCAGGTAGAAGGTAGTTTAAACTTAACGCGGTATTGACCCCAACTCCAGTTTCTCATTACCTGTGACTGTGCCTGAGCTGAAGATTGGGCAAAAAATACGCCCGCAAAAACCAATGCCAAAGAGAAAATAAAAGGTTTTGTATTAAGTCTCATAATTCGTAAATATTTATTGAATAGTTAAAATTATTAATGTTATAACGGGAAAGCTGTAGGACAGTTATGTTTATGTATTGAAAAAAAGTAAAAAAAATTATAACCAGAGTACAAAACCTCTACAAAATTCTGGGAATTAGCATCCTTACCTTCTTTTTATAGTCTTTATAAGATTGGCCAAATACTTTTAGTAATTTTTGTTCTTCTAAATATACTCCAACAAAGATATACAGGATGACTACTCCCAATAGTGCCAGGTTGGCAAAGGTGGGTTGGTACACAAACACTCCAGCAAAAACCAATAAAGCACCCAAGTAAATAGGATGCCTCACCCAGGCGTTGATTCCTTGTATTGAAAGATATTTGTGAACCTCTTCTGCTGCCTGCTGCTGTCTAAACCCCATAAACTCCTGAGTATCATAGTTTTTAAAAGCTAAACGCAAAACCCATCCTCCAGTAATAGCCAATACAAGGGCAGTAATTTTACTCCAAATAGTAGCTACAAATACAAAATGCGGGGGTTGCTGAAAATGAAAGTAAGTAGCCGCTATCAGTGTAATCGTTGCAAAAATGTTGTAGTAAAAACGGTAGGTCTTTTTGAGAGCGGGAAACTTTTGGTACCAGAAGTTTTTGACCTTTAAATCTGCCAAAAAACTATGCAGAAAAAAGTAACTGGTCCAAACCAACACAATCCATAAATATTGCATAGTTTAAATATAAAAACTTTGACATTGAAGCCACAGTGTATGGTGGGTTATTTTGTTTTGTATGGCTCCAATAGCTCATATACCGCAGTATACCCCGACACGATGGCTCCATGCACTGTAGATCGTTGATCATAGATGTTGTAGGTTTCTCCGGCAAAATATACCTGCTGCTTCAAAGGTTTGGCAAGCCATTGTAAAGTTTTCCAAGAAGCTTCGTTATTGGTCCAGGTACCTAATGTATGCGCATGTCTCCCCCAATCTTGTAACAAATACTCACCAGTAAAAGCTTTAGAAGCCTGTCCTTTAAACATGACATCCAATTCCTTAAGGGCAGCTTCCAGTATTTGTTTTTTAGAGGCTAACTTATAGTACGCTTTAGTAGAAGGTCCCATAGCTAATAATCCCAATACTTGCGTCTTGGCCCCTTTCTGAAAAGCCACATCATAATACACTTTTTCACCTTTTGGGGTATTACAAGTGATTAAATCAGGGTAAAACTTTTCCGAAAATTTCATAAAAAGCTTGAAGCCAGGTAAAAACTCTACCGATTGAATGGCGGTGAGCTTTTTGGGTGGCATCACTGGATTAAATTGAATCAATTTTTTCTGTAATACCCCCACCGATACTGTCACAATCACTTTATCGGCCTCATACTGTGCCCCATCTTTGGTAGTAATGGTTACACGTGGGCCAGTATAATCTATATTGGTAACCAAGGCATTGTATACAATCTTACTTTTTACTTTGGAAGCAAAATATTTGTCCAGATAATCGTACCAGGTAGTATTTTTAAACTTAAACTCTGGGTAGGCCCAATAGGCAATTTTTGCCCCCAGACGGGATTCTTTGCTATATTCGGTACCATCCCACCAGTAAGTATCCAAGGTACGGTAAGGAATCGTAGCCTCAGTCCAGTCGGTACTATCATCGGCCACTAAGCGATTGAGAATTTCTTTTTTTTGATGAATCCACTCAGCTCCCAAATCAATCGGAAAATCGGCAAAAGTGGTGTTTTTTCGCACACGCCCTCCGTAGTGGTCGGTAGCCTCCAAAATCTGAAAATCAACCCCATGTTGTTGGAGTATTGTCGCAGCAGCCAATCCAGCCGCTCCAGCTCCTACAATGATTACTTTTCCATTGAAGTTATGCGGTACCTGACGCACCAATTGGCGCGGAGCACTATCTATCCTGCCTAATATTAAGGTGCGGCAACTCGGTAATAACACAAGGGTAATGAATAAACTGCTGAGTAAAAATCTTAAAAACATCAAGGTTGTGATTTTGTAAACGCTCATACTACTGACATTTTGGCTAAAGTTGGCTGTGAGGACACAGCCAACGGCGTGATTGCCTTCGTCTGTGTCTCCACAAACGAAAAATGTCTAGTAGTATGGTAAATGCTATATAACAGAAGTCATCTCGACTTTGCCATAAAAATACCATTTCAACGGGCATCCCCTATATTTTCATGCTATATTTATTCAATATTTTTTTAGCATCAAACCTTTAATAAAATGAAAAAATCATTGAAATCATCTCAGAAGTGTCAAACTTCATTTGCAAAAGTTGCTTTGTCAACGAAAGATCAACGCAAAGTCCAAGGTGGCAATGCAGTAAATCCATTTGAATGGCCTTTGGCTAAGTTCTAAAACGGACAATCCAACAGATTGGAGGTGAAAATAATTTTCATCTCCCTTTACATAGTTCTTTCCTGTTTACAAAAAAACCTGCCAGGTATTATTTACTGACAGGTTCTTATGGTGATCAAAAGCTACTAAAACCGCTTTCGTTTCTTATTTTGCCGACCAAAGCTCGACTTCCGTTTATTGTTTTTTGGTCGTCCGTTTTTATTTCGCGGCGCATTTGACGGTTGTCCATCACGCTGCTTTGACTGCTCTTCTGATTGTTTCGTTTTTGGCTTGCTCAACAATTTTTTAATCATATCGGGGCGCCCCAATTGCGTCAATTTATCGGTAATGCGACGACGGTTTTCGGACTTGTACCAAAAGAAAAACAAGTGTTGATTTTTCTTCTCTTTTTCGCTTTTAGCAGTATACACAGGTTGTAAAGTATATGGGTGTACGCCCGCATAATAAATCACAGTAGCTACCGTCATCGGGGTAGGCGTAAAACCTTGTACCTGCTCTAATTGGAATCCCATATCCTTGGTTTCGCAAGCCAGATTGGCCATATCTTCCATTTCACTCCCTGGGTGGCTCGAAATAAAGTAAGGAATCAAAGGTTGATCTTTGCCGTGCTTCTTGTTCAGGCGATCAAAGCGTTTCTTAAAATCGTGAAAAAACTTAAAAGAAGGCTTACGCATCATTCGCAAGGTATTGTCAGAGGTATGCTCAGGAGCTACTTTTAAACGTCCCGCTACGTGGTTCTCGACCAGATTGTCCATATACTCCTCCATGTCTTGCTCATCGCCTACTTTGTTGTGCCCTGGCACTAATAGATCGTAACGAATCCCACTACTTACAAAAGCTTTTTTAACCCCAGGATGAGCCGAAGCTTCTTTATAAATTTCGGTCAAGGGCTTGTGAGTCGTATCCAGGTTATGACAAACCACCGGGTGAATACAACTAGGGGCTACGCAACGGTCACATATCTCTTGCACCTTGCCCTTCATTTTGTACATGTTGGCCGAAGGGCCTCCCAAATCACTGATATACCCTTTAAAATCCGGCATTTTGGTTACCTCATCTACCTCTTTCATGATAGATTCTTTGGAACGAGACGCAATAAATTTTCCTTGGTGGGCCGAAATGGTACAAAAACTACATCCACCAAAGCATCCACGGTGCATGTTGATCGAAAACTTGATCATTTCGTAAGCGGGAATGGTTCCACGCTTTTTGTATTTAGGGTGGGGCAAACGAGTATAGGGTAAATCAAACGAATGATCAATCGTTTTTTCATCCATTGGCGGATAAGGAGGATTGATGATCAAAGTACGTTTACCAGTTTTTTGCAAAATACGACGAGCCTGAGCTTTATTGGATTCTTGCTCTACAATCTTAAAGTTGGCTGCGTATTTTAGTTTATCTTTGAGACAAGCTTCATGCGAGCTAATCTCCACATCTTTCCACTGCTTATTACGAGGCATTTTTTCGTCGGCCTCTACCATAAAGGCGGTTTGTGGAATGGTACGCATGGATGAGAAGGGCACGCCCTTTTCGGCCAGCTTCAAAATTTCTCGCAACGATTGCTCCCCCATGCCATACACCAACATGTCGGCACCACTCATTTCCAATACACTGGGGAACAGTTCATTTTTCCAATAATCATAATGGGTAACCCGACGCAACGAAGCCTCAATTCCTCCAATCAATACAGGTACATCAGGGTACAATTGCTTGAGTATCTTAGTATACACCGATGCTGCATAATCAGGGCGAAAACCTGCTTCGCCTCCTGGAGTATAAGCATCAGTAGAGCGTTTTCTTTTATTGGCGGTATAATGGTTCACCATTGAATCCATACAACCCGAAGTAACCCCAAAAAACAATTTGGGCTTACCAAACTTCTTAAAATCTCGCAAATCGTCGCGCCAGTTGGGCTGGGCAATAATTGCGATCCGGTATCCAGCACTTTCTAAGATACGCCCAATCACTGCCGGACCAAACGCCGGATGATCAACGTAGGCATCACCTGATACCAAAATCACGTCCAATTCTTCCCACCCTCGCTTTTCTACTTCCTGTTTGGTAATAGGCAACCAATCGGTGATGGGTCTTTCTTTTATATAATTAGTCTTCGTTGTTCCCTTTTGTCCTGTATTCATGTTGCAAAGTTAGTGAATAATGCCCGACAAGTATCAAACCTTGCCCAATTTGATACATGATCAGCGCTAAACTTCTTAAATGGATAAGGATACATTTTGTTGAGGTAAAAGGTTTCAAGATAAATGCACAAAAGACGCCTCTAATACGGCTTTCGCTAAATTGTTATCCTCTAACCCGCCAAACATCAGCATTCCGTTGCCTTGCAACCGAGTTTGACAAAACACCTGGGCAGTGGTAGCCTCTCCGTGCAGAAGTAATTGGGCGGCTTGCATACCTAAGGCCAGCATTTCAGTTATTTTGCGAGCATTAAACACTTCTAAACTTGGCAGTTGCTGTTTTAGATGGACCAGAAAATCATCAAAATATTGATTTTTTGAAGCAGCCAATTCCAATTCATCCATAAATACCTCTAGTACCTTGGGGGATTTCTGGATGGCCCGCAGCACATCCAGGCATTGTACATTGCCGCTTCCTTCCCAAATAGCATTCACGGGAGCTTCGCGATACAATCTCGGCAAAATGCTATCCTCTACGTAGCCGTTTCCTCCCAAACATTCCATCGCTTCGCCCAAAAAAGCAATGGCTCTTTTGGTCAACCAATATTTGCCAATGGGGGTAAGCAATCGTAACAATAACTGCTCATTTACATCGTCTTGATTCTCCAGGCAAAGTGCCGTACGATAGGTAAGGGTAAGGGCAGCAGTGGATTCCAGGCATAAATCGGCTACTACGTTTTGCATCAGTGGCTGATCAATCAACAACTTACCCATCACTTCGCGGTGTCGGATATGGTGCAATACCTCTGTTAATCCTCGGCGCATCAACGCAGAAGAACCAATCATACAATCGTATCGGGTAAGCGCTACCATCTCTATGATAGTGGGTACTCCTCTACCCTCTTCACCTAATAACCAAGCCTCCGCACCATCAAACTCTATTTCACTGGAGGCATTGGACTGATTACCGAGTTTACCTTTGAGTCGTTGGATACGAAAATCGTTTTTGGTACCATCAGATTTCCATCTTGGGAACAAAAAGCAAGACAATCCAGTCTCGGTTTGGGCTAAAGTCAGGAAAGCATCACACATGGGCGCCGAACAAAACCATTTGTGTCCCGTAAGCTTGTACAACTTTCCACTCCCTCTCTCATGGATTGGCTCCGCAAACGTAGTATTGGCGCGTACGTCGGTTCCTCCTTGTTTTTCGGTCATAGCCATTCCAATGGTAAGCCCTTTTTTATCAAAAAAAGGCACGTTGCGCTCGTCATAATGTGCACTCGTAATCTTAGCCACCCACTCTTGCGCCTGGGGCATACTTCGTTGTAAGGCCGGTATACAAGAAAAAGTCATGGTGAGCGGACAACCTGTACCAGCTTCGTTTTGGGCGTGCAAATAGTACAAAGCTAACCGAACCCGATGGGCTCCTTTTTGGGCCGAAGTCCAGGGCAAGGCATGAACTTGATGTTTAATGGCTAACGTCATCAAATCATGATAGGCCGGATGAAACTCTACCGTATCTACCCGAAACCCTTTAGTGTTGTGACTATGAAATTGGGGTGAATAATTGTTGGCATCAAACCCTTTTTTGATCCACCTTTCATCGCCCATCAACGCCCCATATTCAGTAATTTGATCAATCCCCCATTCGGTTTCTGGAAGTTTTAATAGCTGCTGTAGGGGCTTATCTACCTCAAAAAGGTTTTGATTTTGAAAAACGGGAGATTGGTTGATTACTTGATGGTTATTCATGATTTTTCTTTGTTAATGATATTTTTTTACCGCTGAATTTTCTTGTAAAAATAGAATGATTTAAATCAATTGTGAAAAATAGTAAATGCCTGTAGAAAACATAGCCCTTTTATTCAATTTAGTGATGATTCCACCTTCTATTAAAGCTTTTACTATAAAATTGAGTGTTCTTCCCAAAAATAATTACCTTTGTCGGCTCAATGGGCATATACTTGTATATCAACGATATAGCCCTATTTATTAACCAATTTAACATTTAAACACATGGAGCAAGTCCTAACAGGTACCAAGCAGGGCAGCATTAAGCAGTTGCTGGCTTCTACCGAGTACGACCGAGAGGTTACGGTACGGGGTTGGGTGCGTCACC
>DMXI01000429.1 GCA_003483885.1 Microscillaceae bacterium | reverse complement strand
CCCAAAGGTTTTTTTTTGTAAATTTCTTCCTGGAAATTTCTGTTTATTTGATTTTGCTAATTTCTGGAATTTTTGACTAAATACAAGCAGGGTTCTCCCTAGTTTTCTGCACAACAGGTAAGGGAGTTCTCCAAACCGGTAAAACATTTGCTGAATTTCAGCCATTTTTTAGGATTCTCTAGGATTTCGAGCGATTTTAGGCGGTAAGAAGTCGTGCTACAGGCGGTAAATTTTACCCGTTACTGCCTGAAAAGGAGAACCCTGAACTGCCAACAATATTGTCATGGATGTGTAATTTAGGGCATTTGTTTTCTCTCATGGCTTGTGTCTAAGCCCGATATAAGAAAAATAGTATACTAGATGTTGTTTTTGTTTGACCAAGTAACATATATCTGTGACAACAAAACTTGTCAGTTACAAAAGCTCACTCAAAAAACTTGCTGTTAAATTTGTCATGAATGTTACCTTCATGGATGTTATATCATGAACAACATTAAACGCAAGAAAATAAGCTTTGTGATAATTGCCCTAAAAGCCTGGTTCTAAAAGTTAATTTTTTTGTTCAACAAAAAATGAGGACTTAGAATTCAAGACAATTGACGTTGAATTATTATTATTATTAACAATAATAATAATAATAATAATTTAACAAAATAATATACAGTCATGTAATAGTCAACAAAATGTCAAAGTATGAAGACATGAGTGATCATCACAGTAAGTGTAAGTTTTTTTTTTCACCTTCTAAAGTGAACACAACAAATGGTCAATATAGCTCTCATAAAAAATTAATGTCATTGAATATAAGACTTCTGCTTTGTCTCTTAAGTTTAAGAATTTGGAACTGAACAAAGGTTATTAGTCCAAAACCATGCAAACATACCCTCAACAAAAGACCTAGTACTTATAATCCAGTCTAGATCAAATCTATGTTTAAAAAGAACTTAAAACAAGGCAGGTTTTTTTTGGAGAAACCTTCTCTAATAATAATAATAACATCAAAAAATTTAATAGTGCAACTTTCCATGAAATTATTAAGTATGCTTTACATCATAAAAATTAAAATTAATCTTAAAGGACAAAAATGTACAATGCAATGATTGCTAAAAAGTACCAAACATGTTACAATAGGTAAAAATTCAATAACAATTCAATAAAATAGCTAACCAGATATCAATAAAAAGCTAACATAAACTTATATGTCTTAAAAGCTGCTTAAACCAATTGATATTTGCTTCATTTGGCCAGTTTTGGCCAGTCCATGTTCTGGAATGTAACGTCCATGAGAGTGTTTTATTATCAAATAAAAAGCACCAAAGAAATATTTATTAGTACGTAATTTTAGTGTTACATTTTACCTAAAAAAAACAATATCAATGGTTTTTATGCTCTCACAATTCACAGGAAATTACGGTTTAAGATTTGCACTTGAGAACGTGGTTGATTCAGCTGTAACGTCCATGACACCTCCATTTATTCAAGCTTCAATATATTTTTTTGGAAAAGAGTTAATTTGACGGGTTCTCAACTAAACATGCAACTCTTCCCTATCTGTCATAAAGAAAGTAAAAGAGAATGATTTTTTTTGTATCTTTTTTAATGTTTCTTTCTCTTGCCATATTCGTACAAATATAACGTCCGTGATCGAGGAATGACCCGTATTCAAGCTAAAATTTAATTAGCTTATTATAATTGCCTAATTACTATGGTCACTACGGGAGATGATTGATTAATAAAAGGGTCTTTTAAATCAAGAGGGTATACATTTCTCTATCTATTTCTAGTCATAAACTTGTAGGAAATAGAGGCCAAAATAAGCTTGGCCAATATTTTGCTAATATAGAAAACTCACAGGGGTTAAGTCGATGCGAACACGACTTCATTCTGTTCATTCTTAGCTGACGAAGGATTGAAACTGACATAAATCAGCTGTAGTGACAACTTATTTTATCCTTTAAAATTATAATATGTCACCCTAAGAGCATTATGCCGAGGAAAGCTACGAAGGCCGTTTTTCACAACTTAGCTTTATAGCGAATATATAGGAAACTATATTTGATAAAAAAGGTTCAACTGTACCCTTAGGAATAGTTGGTTTCAACGGTAACAACTTAGCATGTGTCGTCACTTATTCAACGCTCAAACTCACCGTTCGAGGTTTGCCATTCTCAGCAACAGCTACAATCGGATGATGCCCATCCTCTGCTTTCCGTAACTTTAGACAAAGAACCTGGTCAAAGAAGTATTCCATTGGCGACATTTGCCGTGACAACAATTTTGCAGGCTTCGGGCTTCGGCAGTAAAGATTCGCGGTTTTTCCACTTCGGTTCGCCTTCCATTTAGCACATTTATCTGAAAATTATATTCCAGGATGTATATTAGTCAGTAGTGGAGAAAATATCGCCAGGCTTTTACCCAGTTCTTTGCTAAAACATAAGCTGATAACTCGGATAAGCTAAAGATTACTAGATTTTTTACACATTTGCAGGCAAACTTACCGATTCCAGCAGAGTTAAAGCGGGAGCTTATACTCCACGCCTAGTCATTCTATTCCGTGTAGCTTTATAGAATGGAATTATGGTCGTCGTTCAGGTGGTTACCTTTGTGAAACCATCGAAAAATATTATTTCATGGTACGATTTTTTTTGACCGCCATGAGCTTATAATCAAATGTTATCATCAATCTCCAGTCCTGCACGCGGTCTTTCCCGCGTCTGAGCGAAAAGTCACAGGGCAACCATATCAAAATAGTTTATTTTTGATGGATTTCTTGGATGTTAAGCGCTTTGGGTTCTTGTGTATAAGAGCTATATAAAAGTTTTGCATTTATCTTAGACTGTTCACAGCCCTTTATTTTCACGTATTTTTTTTCGATCGTTGAACTCGCGGATAGAATCGCAAGAGAACTGGACCCAGTGCAAAACGGAAGACTTGACTGGGTAGGGGTCTCACGCTTTCTTTCCAGTTCGCGCTCACATTTTCTCTTGCGTGCGTAAACAGAGAGGCTGTGAACAGTCTATATTTATCTTATTTGCTTTTAGACCTATGTAATATCGGACTGATAAACTGATGCGTCTCCGGGTATGCGTCTCCGAGTATACATTCCCGGTAATAGCGCGCGTGAGAGGTAAGCATTTATTTACGTTTCTCGCGTCGCTTTTGTAAACATTTAACCAAATTTGTCCTCAAAACATGAAGGTAAAAAGATTTCTTCTTAAAAAACTCTTTGTTTTGTAGAATGAATTGAAAACGCAATTTGCCGTAAATAATTCGTGGGCGGTTCATCTCAGCGGTCCGTATTGGAAAATATGGACCGCTAAAATGGGCTGCTCACGAATTTTTCCTTTTTCATCGCGGACCAGTTCATGTTCATCTATATAATAAAGAACTTTATTAAATGTCCGTGTGAGGCAAGTGTTTAATAATTAATGTGGTGTACCACTTTGTAGTATATTTCAAACTTATCTCCTGCAAATCGGCGACAGAAGTGAAGAAACTGTTGGTGGTTAGAAGAAACGAAATATTCACAGCCGGCTGCCGGTCCACCCCAGACGCTGCAAAAGCAATTCGAGCCTCGTACAGTGTTTAATTATTCTACATTTTCCTTCGAGTTCATTGGATATTTATTTTTCAAAACATGGATTTGGTTTTATTCAAGGAAGTAACATTTTCCAGAATATTTTCGATGAAAATAAGGGACGTGTTCGCGTGAGTTAAATATGTGGGCGTGCTCTCTGACGGCTGATTCCAGACTGGTCTATTTTGCAATTTTTGACAGCCAGCCGACGTATAATGTGATGTGTACATGTAAACAAACTGGAGAATGCTCGTACATTCGTTCGGTCACGTCAGGCCATAGAATAAAAACGCAGGCTTTTTTACGTTTCAGAAAGCTCGCCAAAACTGCGTTCACAATATGACGACTTCCAACAATCCCTCGATTCGAACAGACGCTCTCCACGGCGATGGAAAAGAGCTAAACAACCTTGTATACAAATTCGATTCGACAAGGCCGTGGCAGTATTTTGTCCGTGGTGATCCAATCGCGAGTTCAGTCGAAAAGGGAAGGAGGAAATTGGTTACCAGCCACAAGTTCCAGAAGACTTATGTGGCAAAGGATAGGCGTACGATATTGAGACGAAAAAATGCTGCTTTCAGAGATGTAGATCAGCTGCTTCTGACTTGTTGTCACAGTGGTTGCCTTTTGAGGAGAGGTGCATTCCAAACAAGAATTATTATGCGAGCTCAAAGAAACACGGTTTATCAAAAGTCATACAATGAACAGAATTACCTCTTCTCCAAGCTCATGGAAATAAGAGTAACCGTAGGAGGAAAACGGAGGGTAAATTATACCATACCACCACTGGGAAAGGTATGTCGGACCGCATTTAGAAAATGCTATGGATTGTCATCAAGCAAGATACAAGTGTTGCTGAAAAAAATTCATCTGGATAATCCATCTGTAGAACCCGATCAGAGGGGCCAGAGAACGCCCAGAAAATTTTTGCCCCTTGTGAAAAACATGGTGATAAACTTTATTTGCTCATATGAGGCGAGCGAATCGCACTACCGGAAGTCACGGACCAATGCTAAGAAGTATTTCGACTCAAAAGTGTCCATGCGTCAAATGTGGTCTGAGTTCCTTAAGGAAAACCCAGATTTAAAGACAACCAGTTTAAGACGAAACAATAAGGGTCCAGTTTTAAGTTTTTCGTCATTTAGAAACATATTTAACAGCGAATTGAAGGAAATGCTTAGTTTTAGAAAAGCGAGACAAGATACATGTCAAACTTGCGACAATAATTCCAATAAATTGAAGGAACAAATGAAGAAAACTGGACGGCACAGGTCCGAAGATGAAATTTGTCGGCTGAGAAATCAACGCCAGTCTCACTTAAGAGAAAGCGAGGCTAGATTCGCTTCCTTAAAATACGATGTAACTATTCTCGCTACAAAAGTTCAACA
>DMXI01000480.1 GCA_003483885.1 Microscillaceae bacterium | reverse complement strand
ATGAGATTAGTGGTGAGACTTGTTTTTTACCTCAACTTCGCAGATATTACACAACCAAGACAATTTCAACGAAATAATATGGCAGATAATCAAAAACATCTTACTCCAAGAGAAATCGTAGCCGAACTTGATAAATATATTATTGGACAAAACGACGCAAAAAAACAGGTAGCCATTGCATTGCGTAACCGTTGGCGAAGAATGAATAGCCCGAAGGATATGCAACAAGAAATTGTGCCCAACAATATATTGATGATTGGGGCTACTGGGGTTGGTAAAACTGAGATAGCCCGACGTTTGGCTAAAATAGCTGACGCTCCTTTTACAAAGGTAGAGGCTTCTAAATTTACCGAAGTGGGTTATGTAGGACGCGACGTAGAAAGCATGGTGCGCGATTTGGTAGAGCAAGCGGTAAATATGGTAAAAGCTGCCAAAAGAGAAACGGTAAAAGAGCGTGCCACCGAAATTGTGGAAGAAATCATTCTGGATGCGTTGATTCCACCCGTAAAGGATGCTACTCCACAAAATTCGTTTACTGGATTTAATATAGATAACACTCCTGAGACACCTATGAGTAAGTCGGATCAGGAATTGAATGAAAAAACCCGGGATCGTTTTCGTGAAAAAATTCGCAACGGCGAAATGGACGAGCGTAAGATTGAGATCAACATTTCGCAAAGCTCTATGGGTAATGTAGGAATGGTTGGCCCTGGAATGGACGAAATGGCGATGATGAACATCCAGGAGATGATCAGTGGAATGCTGCCAAAGAAAAGTAAAAAGCGCAAAGTAACCATTGCCGAGGCACGTAAAATATTACTGGAAGAAGAAGTAAATAAACTCATCGATATGGATGAGGTAAAAGAAGAAGCCCTGAAAAAGGCTGAAAACACTGGGATGATCTTCATTGATGAGATCGATAAAATCGCTCGCCGTACTGGTGGGGGTGGTAGTGGCCCAGATGTAAGCCGCGAAGGTGTTCAGCGTGATTTATTACCTATCGTAGAGGGAAGCTCTATCAACACTAAGTATGGTGTGCTTAAGTCTGACCATATTTTGTTTATTGCTGCGGGTGCCTTCCACGTATCTAAGCCTTCTGACTTAATTCCTGAACTTCAGGGACGTTTCCCAATTAGAGTAGAGTTGAACAGCTTAACGAAGGATGACTTCTACCAGATTTTGAAAGAGCCTAAAAATGCTTTAACCAAGCAATACGAGGCTATGCTGGAGTCTGAAAGTGTGTCGTTGAGTTTTCAGGATGACGCATTGGAACAATTGGCAGAAATGGCCTACCAAATTAACCTTGAGGTAGAAAATATTGGCGCACGTCGTTTACACACAGTGATGAGCCATCTACTGAATGAGTTTTTATTTGATGTACCTGATGTTATCGGGCCAAATGCACAAATCGTAGTAACCAAAGAAATGGTACAAGAAAAACTATCTGATTTGGTGCAAAACAAAGACTTGAGTCAGTTTATACTTTAACTTATGGTCCACAATCGACAGTCAACGGTCGATAGATATCGGTTTTAAACCAACTGGAAAGTTATTCAAAATAGATTTTATAATACAGCCTCAAATATTGCCCAAAGGTAATATTTGAGGTTTTTTTGTGGCGGCCCAGTACTATGTAGCTTGCCGCTAATAAGATTTCTTGTAATTTTGCTATCAAACCTAAAAACTATAGAATTTATGGCAACTACTTCAGATATTTCTAGAGGTGCATTTATCAGATTGAATGGAGAGTTGGGGGTAGTGATGGAATACGAACACGTAACTCCTAATAAAACTCGCGCAATGTATCACGTAAAGCTACGTAACATCCGTACGGGCAAAATCATCGAGCACCGCTATCGCTCAGGTGAAACCGTGGACATTGAAAGAGTAGAAACCAAAGAATTGCAATACATTTATAAAGAAGGGAACGCTTTAGTATGCATGGATAACGAAACCTACGAGCAAACCATGATCAATGATGATTTGGTAGGTGATACTATGCGATTTGTAAAAGAAGGCATGAACATTACCATTGGTTTTGATGCCAACGAATCTCCAGTATTTGCAGAAGCTCCTACTTTTGTAGAATTACAAATTACTTATACCGAACCAGGGCTCAAAGGTGACACGGCCACCAATACATTGAAACCTGCCACTTTAGAAACCGGAGCGGAGATTAGAGTCCCATTGTTTGTAAACAATGAAGAAATGATTAAAGTAGATACCCGTACTGGTGAATATGTAGAACGCGTAAAGAAGTAATTCGTGTTACACACAATCGAATACTGAACAATGATTAACGAATCTTGAACATCGAATGCTGATGCATAGCCTTAGGTAAAGATCATCATTTTGTAAGCCCTTAGCTTCCTGAATTTTCAACAATTACATTACAGGATGCTTTGGTAAAGTACCCTAAGCCGGGTTTATCACTTCTACACTCGACATTCGTTAATCGCTGTTCATTTCATTATTCGCAGAACATATAACTTGAGGAAATAACTCAAATTATATGTTTATATATTCTTACCATCACATTCCACTTTGATTTGATATGCATCTACAAAGTGGAATGTTTGTTTCTATCGATGTAATCGACAAATAAGTGTTACAACACCAAAACCAACAAAACTCTAAACTATGACTGATCAAGAAACTCGCAAAAAAAAGCTCTATGTATTGTTTGGAGCCTCTATTGTATTTTTAATCATAGGGCTGGCATTAATGAATCGTAATGCTGATACCAATCCCAATACTGGCCAAACGACCACCAAAACCAATACTAAACCTCGAAATACTGAGTATGTAAAAAACAAGCGCCAGAAAAGTGCTTTTTTCAAAAAACTGAAAAGGGCATTGCGTAATGCCAAAAGGGTAACGACTTTGGATTTGGGAGGCTTCTCTTTACAAGATTTGCCAGAAGAGATCACAAAATTAAAAAACTTAGAGAAACTGCATTTGGTAGGCAATAACTTTACTACACTACCAGAGGTAATTACCCGGCTCCCTAACTTGACCGAATTGTCATTAGCCGATAACCAACTCACTACATTACCAGCCAGCCTCAAAAATTTGACGAAACTAAAGACATTGCATTTATCAGGTAACCATTTTACTACCTTGCCCGAAGTAGTCACTGAGTTGCCTCAACTTACTTTTTGTTCTTTGGCTGATAATCAATTGACAACCTTACCCAAAAGTTTTGGCAAACTACAAAACCTGGAGGTATTGATATTGTCCAGAAATAAGTTTCAGGAGTTGCCAGAAAGCATGGGTAGCCTAAAGAACCTGACGACCTTGCGAGCCAATGAAAACCAGTTGTTTACCCTACCCGATAGTTTGAGTACCCTCAAAAAACTCAGTACGCTATATATAGAAAAAAACCAACTAACGGTACTCCCTGATAGTATTGGACAATTGTCGGGCTTGAGAAACTTTCGTTTGGCACGAAACCAGTTGTCTGCACTCCCCGAAAGCTTTGGCCAATTAAAAAATCTACGATCTTTAGATTTTTCCAAAAACAGCTTTACTGATTTCCCAGAGGCATTGGTAAAACTAACCAAGTTGGAAAACCTAAGTCTGCGAGCCAACAAAATTGAGGAGTTTCCAAAAGACATAAAAAAAATGCGGGGCTTGCGTACCGTATATGTTAGTACCCGACAACAAAAAGAAACCCTACGGGAGCTTTTACCAGATTGTAGTGTGTTCTAAAGTGCTTACATTTCTTTAAGATAAAACGCCTGTCATTTTCGTGGATGATGGGCGTTTTTGTTATCCATCGTTAAAGGGGCAACTTTTGTTGGTGACGCTGCGCTCAAACACCAACAAAGGAGTAATATACCCTAAACCAAATAATTTCTCCAGACCTGACAGGTTTTTGAAACCTGTCAGGTCTATATTTTACTCAAACATTGGCAATGATAGAAGCTTCAAAATTCATTTATGTATCCTGCGATGCTTGAGTATTATTATTCCTTGAGGTTTAGATTCCAATATTTTTGGGTAAAAACAAGAAAAGAATTACATTGATTGTAAAAGCAATCCGCGTATGTCCATTTTAGATAGTCTATTACAAAAAATAAATGACCCAAGCCTCACTCCCATCTCCGGAACTGATGCTGCTTTCTTAGTCACTGAATCTCCCAATAGTCCGATGCACGTCGGAACACTTACCATTGTAGAGGGTTCCTTATCTTTTGAAGATTTTAAAAACTCTCTGATGTCGAAAATGCATTTAGTGCCTAAATTTCGGCAAAGGTTGGTCACCGTTCCTTTAAATTTGGATTCCCCTTATTGGGTAGATGACCCCAATTTTGACATCGATATTCATCTCAAACGAGTGGCTCTTCCCAATCCTAAGGATTGGCGAACTTTGCGCGAATTGACCTCTTCTATTTTTAGTACTCCATTGGACTTACGCCGCCCGTTATGGTCCATCGATTACATCGAAGGCTTAGATGGAGTGTCACAATTACCCAAAGGCTCGGTAGCCATTGTAAGTAAAGTACACCATGTCATGGTAGATGGTATTTCGGGTATGGGAATTATGAGTGTGATGTACGACAGCTCGGCCAAGGTACCTGCTAAAAAAACTACTACCTCTCCGGTGCCTTACAATCCACCACCCATTCCCGACGACTTGTCTATATTGTTGAAAAGTTCGCTCAGCTTTTTTAACAACCCGTTGAAATTGCCTCGATTGGTGGCAGAAATGCTCTATAAAAACGTGAGTAATATGGCCATTCAGCAAATTATGCCTAGTGAGAACTTACCTAGTTCTTCTTATTCTGTGCCCAGAACTATTTTCAACGAAAACATTTCCCCCAAACGCAAGTGGGGTACTGCCATTCTGGAGTTTGAGAGAGTCAAAAACCTCAAAGACGTGATGGGGGTAAAGCTAAATGATGTATTGTTGGCCATTTGCTCGGGCGCCATTCGGAAGTATTTGGTGGAAAAAAATAAGCTACCTGCACAATCTATTGTGGCTAATGTGCCTATTTCGGTTCGTGGCAAAGAAGATGATGGTAAAATAGATAATCGTATCTCTAATATGATCATCCCCATTGCTACCGATGTGGCAGACCCGATCGAATGTCTGGAAGCCATTAATGAGTATACTGTTGCTGGTAAAGCCAAGCATAAAGCCTTGGGGGCAAAAACGCTTTCTAAGATGGCCGATGCAGTCCCTTTTGGATTGGCCAATCTGGCTGCGGGTATCTATAGTCGCTATGACTTAAAGAAGCTACACAAGCCAGTGTTCAATGTAACCATTACCAACGTACCTGGCCCACAAAAACCTTTACACCTTCAGGGACACAAGGTAGAAACCATCATGGGAATGGGTCCACTCATTGACGGCTTAGGGCTAATTATTGCCATTTTGAGTTACAACGGTTATATCACGATTAGTCCTACCTCGGATGCCCACACTATGCCTGACATCGATGTTTTTTGTCGCTACCTTCGGGAATCAGCCAACGAACTGGAAACACTTGTGTTGGCCAAAGCCAAAAAAGAAGCGGAGTTGAAAAAGCCTAAATCGGATGCTTTTTTCCAAGATTTAAAGAAATACCTGGCGGCAAGCCCAGATAACTTCAAAGATTACGAAGGCGTTTTTCAATTTAATGTAAATGGAGTGAACACCACCAATTGGCAAGTGAACCTCAACAAAGGATTGGTGAAAAGGGGGAGCTACAAAGACCCTGATGCCTTAATCACGATTACTGATCGTCATTTAAATCAAATTGCCCGCGCAGAAATTGGGTTGACAGAAGCCAAAATACAAGGGCGCATCAAAGTGGAAGATTTCAACAACAAATTTGATCACTTTGTAAACCTAGTTACAGACATGGTTACAGGATAAACCCAAGTCAGCAAATTAAAATATTCGTTCTGGCGCTCATTTGTAATGAATGGTTATATACCTGGGCATTTGAATGTAGTTTGATTTGGTATTAGGTCACTCCTATTCAAATGCTCCTAAAAATGGATATGTATTGCAAACGCGTACCAGTTTAGTGTAATTACAAAGTTATCAATCACCTTAATTGACAGTGTACTAGATCACCTTCACTAAAAATATTATTCTATGAATCTTAAAGTTGGATTACTCGGTGGCGGCTCTTGGGGTACCACCGTTGCGTCGCTTACTGCCAGAAACTGCCCCACTAAAATTTGGGCTCGGGACAAAGAGACGGTGGAGGAAATCAATCAATATCATCGTAATGAAAAATACCTACCAGGAGCTACCCTTAGTCCAAATCTCAAGGCCAGTAACTCTATTGCAGAAACCGTGAAAGATGCAGATGTGATTGTGATGGGAATTCCGGCCCAGCACTTCCGGGCCGTTTTAAAAGATGCTCGTCCGCATATTCGCCCCTGGGTACCTATCATTAGTTTGTCGAAAGGACTAGAGGAAGGTACCATGATGCGCATGACCGAAATCATTGAGCAAGAAATGGAAGGGCATCCTGCCGGGGTACTTACTGGTCCCAACCTGGCCAAAGAAATTATTGTTGGCCAAGCCGCAGCCAGTGTGATTGCTATGGTAGATGATAGCATTGCTCGAAAGCTACAAAAGGTCTTCAACACAGGGTTGTTTCGAGTGTATACCAACGAGGATGTGGTAGGTTGTGAATTAGGAGGGGCTTTGAAAAATATTATCGCCATTGCTACTGGTATGGGCGATGGCAGCGGAGCGGGTGAAAATACCCGGGCGGCAATTATTACCCGTGGATTGGCTGAGTTGAGTCGTTTGGGAATTGCAATGGGTGGAAAGCCCGCAACTTTTGCTGGCTTGGCAGGTATGGGCGATTTGGTAGCCACTTGCTCCAGCGAAAAGAGTAGGAATCGTACCGTAGGTTATCAGCTTGGCCTGGGCAGAAAAATAGACGATATCATTGCTGATATGGCCGAAGTAGCCGAGGGGGTAAAAACTGCCAAAGTGGTGGTAGAGTTGGCCAAACAATACGAATTACATATGCCCATTGCCACCGAAGTTTACAAAGTATTGTATCAGGGTAGTACCGCTCAAGAGGCTTTCAGAGGCTTACTACGAATGAATATTGGTTCTGAAGCCGATCCAGGTTAAACAGGTGAAGCACACCCAGAAACTTTGTCTCAAACAACAGAATATCATTAGCTACTTATACAATGAAGGAAGAAATTATAAATCACCCTCATTTTCAACAGAAACTAAAAGAGATTGCCAAGCAAGGAAATC
Source organism: Microscillaceae bacterium (assembly GCA_003483885.1). Taxonomy (GTDB): domain Bacteria; phylum Bacteroidota; class Bacteroidia; order Cytophagales; family Microscillaceae; genus Microscilla. The sequence continues at coordinate 4,214 of DMXI01000480.1, read as the reverse complement.
TGAATATTGAAGAGGTGCAGAAAGAAGCTACCTTATATATTGAGGAACTATTTACTGAAACTCAAAAAATCACGAGCCTATTTACCCTTCGTGGGTTTCAATACTTGCTGTCGCGTAGCTATGGCAATAAGATAGATGTGGTACCCGAAGAAATTCGCCGCTTGATGAAACTGATGCAGCGGCACCCGGTTGCTTTCTTAATGACCCACAAAACCTACATCGATACTGCAGTACTGATTGTAACCCTGGCACAATACGGAATGCCTATTCCTTATATGTTTGGAGGAATCAATATGGCCTTTACTGGCCTCAAACAACTCGGGAAGCGCATAGGAATGATTTATATCCGTCGCTCTTTCAAAGATAATCCAGTGTATAAGGCCTCATTGAGACACTTTCTCGCCCAATTGATTGATAGTGGTCAGCACTTTACCTGGGCTATAGAGGGTACACGTTCTCGCACTGGCAAAATTGTATGGCCTAAAATGGGGATACTGAAGTATATCATGGAAGGGGAGCAAGCCAGTAGTCGGGAAATTAAGTATGTACCAGTATCTATCGTGTATGACCTCATTCCGGATGTGAAACTCATGACCGAGCAAAGCAAGGGGCAAAGCAAGAACCCCGAAAGTCTGGCTTGGATGATCAATTATATCTTAAAAATGGGCGAAGACTTTGGCCGGGTAGCCATTCGTTTTGATGAACCTGTGGATGCTAAAGGATACCATTCGGCCATTATTCCCGATCAGGAAGAAAATAGCTACTTGGATAAAAATACTCTGCCTCGCTTTGCTTTTGAATTGGTATATCGTGCCAATCAAATCAATCCTGTGACTACAGTATCATTGGTTTGCAACGTGTTATTGAGTCATTTTGCTCTTTCCAAAAAAGAAATCGAAGGATATGTTTCTCAGTTGATGCACTTTATAGAGAAACGAAAGCCCAATGTACTGCTGGATCGGGGCAAACCTATTGGTAAAAGTGTACAAGCGGCTTTGAATTTATTATTCCGAGCCAATATTGTCCAAAAAACCCAATCGAGTTTAGATGCCCGCTTCTTTATTGCGCCTAGCGAATATTTGCCCGCAAATTATTATGCCAATATGTCGTCAGTACATTTGTACCACCGGGCTTTTATTGAGTTGGCACTAGTAAAAACAATGGCCAGTAACGACCAAAATCGGTTTATCCATTTTTGGGAAGAAATTATGGCCTTGCGGGACTTGTTCAAGTTTGAGTTTTTTTATACCAACAAGGCTCAATTTAGCGATGAAATTGAAGAAGAGCTGGCACTCTTTACCCCCAAATGGAAAGCCATGCTCAAAAACCCTAAAGGAGATATTCGCACGGTATTAAACAAGCAATCGCTTTTTGTGGCAGAAGCCCTTTTGCTTAACTATCTGGAAGCCTATCGGGTGGTACTACAAACATTGTTGCACTGGGATACTACCAATAAATTTACAGATAAGGCTTTTTTGGATGCTTGTATGTTTACAGGCAAAGAAATGCACTGGCACGGGCATGTGCGGCGATTGGATAATGTATCTATTCCATTTTTGACCAATGGTTTACGACTTGCCAAAAACCGTCAATTGATCACCGAAGAAAAAGGTATTGACTATGAAAAAATTCATGAAACTGATGCCATTTTAACCGACTTAGCGAACCGGTTAAACGCATTGCGAGATTTGGCACAGCCTCAGTTGAAACCTAAAGCTTTGGAGGTACCTCTAGAAATGGAAGTAGTGCCTGGCTCTGCTTTGGAGTCTTTGTCGGAAAGTATTGTGGGGGAAGAAGGCAGTCATGTGGCAGCATTCTTTGATTTGGATCGTACCCTGATCAATGATTTTTCGGCCAAGCAATTTGTACAATCGCGGGTGATGAGTGGTAAAGTGACTTTTAGCGAAGTCTTTACTCAGTTGAGTGCTTTCGTAAGTTATGCCTTGGGAACCAGTGACTTTGCCCAAATGGCAGCTATGGGTGCACGTGGGGTAAAAGGGGTGAAAGAACAAGAATTCATCGACTTGGGCGAAGAAGTATATTTAGATCACTTGGCGGAGGCCATTTACCCCGAGTCACGGGCTTTAGTCGCCTCTCACTTGGCCAAGGGGCATACTGTTGTCATTGTATCGGCCGCTACTACTTATCAAGTCAATTCAGTAGCGCGCGACTTGGGTATTGAATCGGTGCTGAGTACCGAAATGGAGGTAAAAGATGGCAAGTTTACCGGGAAGGTTATTCATTCCTGTTGGGGAGAAGGCAAAGCCGAAGCGGCCCGAAAGTTTGCCAAAACCCACAACATTGACCTAAACAAAAGTTATTTCTACACTGATAGTCACGAAGATCTGCCCTTGATGGAAATCGTAGGCCATCCTCAAGCCGTAAATCCTGATACGAAACTCTCTCAGTTAGCTTTTGAGCAAAATTGGCCAATTCATCGTTTTGAGGATACCAACAGTACCACTTTTATGAATAGTCTACGTACTGCTTTGGCACTCAGCAGCATTTATCCCGCAGTGTTGACTGGCATTGCCTCAGGGGTTCGTAGTTTATCCTGGCGTAAAGGGGTCAATTCTACCATTGCCTCGCTCGGAGATTTTGGGGCAAGAATGGCTGGTTTGGAAATGATGGTCAAGGGTAAGAGGAATTTGTATGATCACCGTCCTGCGGTATTTATCTTTAATCACCAAAGTAGTGCCGATATGATCATTCTTGCAAAACTGCTAAGAGAGGATGTACAAGCCATTGGTAAAAAAGAGCTGCGAAACCATCCTTTTGGACCTATTTTTAAGGCTATGGGACTCATCTTTGTGGACCGTTCTAATAAAGAAAAGGCCATTGAGGCAATGCAACCTGCGGTAGAGGCGCTAAAAACGGGCACCTCCATTGCAATTGCTCCTGAAGGCACCCGAAGTGCAGATCGTACCTTGGGTAAATTTAAAAAAGGGGCTTTTCATTTAGCTATGCAAGCCCAGGTACCCATTGTGCCAGTGGTGATCAAAAACGCCCATGACGCGATGCCTAAAGGTAGTTCTCTGGTAAGACCGACCAATGTTGAAGTAGTGGTGCTTGATCCAGTAGATGTATCTCAATGGGAATTAAAAAATCTGGACACACATATTGAGGATGTAAGGAAACTATTTTTGCAGGAATTAATTTAGATAATAGAAACAAAGTTTACTATTAGAAACCTGTTTGAAATACTTCAAGCAGGTTTTGCTTTTTAAAAACAATTCAATGACAAATTATTTAACGCAAAAATTAATGCTTGTACTTGTTTGCTTGTGGCTGTTGCCTATGGGAGCAAGCGCACAAGAGGTGGAACAGAAAGCGATGGCCAAGCTTTCGTTTATGGTAGGCGAATGGAAGGGTAAAGCCGAAATTTTCAATAAAAATAGTACGCCATTGTGGGATGTAAAAACTGAAGTAAAGTATGACTTGAATGGTACATTACTGGTATTAAGGGTACTGGAAAAAGACGGTGATGCTGTAAAACTTCGTTTACATACCATCATTAATTACAACGCCAAAGAAGGTAAATATTATTATAGCCCCTTTTCCTCTAGTGGGTTACGCCGCTCATTTGTAGGTAAGTCAGCAACTAGTCAAAAAATCATTTTTGCTCTTCCTGATAATTCTTATCGCTTAATATTCCAAAAAAACGAAGCAGGTGCCTTTGTAGAGTACGGCGAGCGCAACGAAAACGGAAAATGGGTGATGACTTTTCGAAATACTTTGGTGCCTACTTCGGGGTATTAATTTTAGGAAAATCTATCAAATGTAGGTGCCCAGCCATTACTGGCAATTAACATTCAGTGTTTGATCATTGGAGTGTAAAACAGTAGAATTGAATATTTTAATACAAATCAGGCTTGGATTTCTATTCATTCTCAAGTCCACTAGTTTTAGATTGTTGCTCACATCCAGATTAGTGAGTGTATTGCCGGTGATATAAAAATGTGTCAAGTTATACCAAACCTTTGAGTAAATCTGTACACCTAAAACGGGCCAGAGGCCCTTGGATAGTTGCCACTCGGCAAAGCCAAGCGGCGAATAGATACTCGCTTGGCTCTGCTTATAAATCCCGACGAGTCGCATGCGCGTCAACCTAATAATGAATGCATTTGAGTAACAGTAGGCTATAACTAACTGTTTATTAGGATATTAACTTGGAAAACAGGGACTTCATTTTCGCCTTATTTTGTTGGCGTTAA
>DMXI01000430.1 GCA_003483885.1 Microscillaceae bacterium | reverse complement strand
GAATGTTGAAAATAACCAGATATTTCGGTGTTACTCAGCACAAGTGTTTTGGCAGGCTCAATCTGACAATTGAAAATCCTGATGAATCGGAGAATACGTACATCCAAGGTTTTATATGATCACATCATCAGTAATGAAATGAGGATGATGTGGGAAAACATCAAGTTTTGTGAAAACCTACTGCACCCTCACTGAGTTTTGGAGGGCAAAGAAAGGCGCGAGTAGTATATTTGTCATTTTCATTGGTGTGTTTCGATAACCGCGTGCTACATCCCTCGAGGAATTGTGACTATGAGCCAATCCGTCAGAGGATGAACTCCGCAATGCGCTCCTTGTTTGGTTTTCAAATCGGGGGAGATGCTTCATTCACTTTTGGTATCGCTCAAAGGCTTATTTTTTCATCTACGGTTTCTGCCAATCCCACTGTACACCAAACCTGAACACCCAGCGCTGGGGATATACTGCCTGAAGTGGATCATGCCAAAAATTGTAAAGCAACAAAGTTTGCAAGCTCATTTTATTACCCAACCGTATGCTTTTGCCAACGCCCACCAGGAATGTCCTGGCCCAACGGGGTGCCTCTTGTTCGGCACCTGGGACAGGGGCCACTTGGTTTTGTCCGATTTCGGTGTAGGCATAAAAAGCCCGCACCAATTCATAATTGATAAAACCCGCATAATGAAAACTCTCAGGCAACAAGGAGATGTTTTGCAAGTCGCCCCAGGTTTTGCGGTACCCAGCCATGACTCCCAGGCTTAAGTTTTTATCCAGGCGATAGCCCATACGAGGAGCCAAGTCAAGCGAAAAAGGCGCATAACTGGCAATCTCAAATTTGCCTCCTAAAATAAAGCGTTTGTGCCCTTGTCCTTTGAGCGATTTACGCTTAAGCGCCCCGCTATCCAAGGTTTGAATGCTGGCAATGGATTGGTAGCATTGTTTCAATGAAGCGAGTTTTTCCTGAGCCGCCTTGAGTTTATCCTGATGTTGCCCCAAAAATTGTTTAACATCAGGAGCTAAGGCCGAAGGCGTAAGGTTGCCAGGAAACTTTCCTCGATATTGCTGGGTAAGCTTTTGCATCAGGGAGAATTGCTTGGCATAAGGCGAAACCAGGTTTTGAGCTTGAGTGCCATATTTGCCCAACACCGATAAACCTTTTAAATTCCCTAAAGAACCCAGGTTTTGTAGCTTTTGTAACGACTGGAGGGCTTCCAGGCCTTTGAGTTGATCCAGGTTCAGTCCTTCGAGGCGGGTCCATTTGTTCATGTCTTGAAACACTCGGTGGTTGGTCAAGTTCTCTGGAATTAGTTTCTGCAATTTGGCATCTGCTCCCTTGAGCAATTGCCGGGCTTCTTGAAGTTGACGCATCTCGGGTACGGTAAGCTTTTGGGTCCATTGATCCAACTTACCTCCAGTACGGGTTTCCAAGTCGTTCACTAGTTTTTGAGCAGCCTGGAGTTTCCCAAGCTTTTGTTTGAGCTGCTGGCTGAGTTTTTTGGGAGTACCTTGCATTTGCTGCCTTTTTTGTTGAAGCGTATTGGTGAGTTTTTGGGGTGTCGTTATTACCTTTTGCGTTTTATTCAGGAGCTGATGAGGTACTTGGGTTGCCCGATCTGCTTTGCCTTTGAGCTTCCCTAGCTTTTGCTGAACTTGAGCCTTTAACTGTTGAGGTTGCTCACCCAATTGCTGTATTTTTTCGGTTGGTGGCTGGAAGGTACTTTTGTTTCCTGTACCTGGTGTTTTGGATGAAAGCTTGTCAGGGATTATTTGGATTTTTGCAAATTTGATAGATTGGGCAGGACTGAGTGCCCAGTTAGTTTTCAACTTTAAAAAACTTATCGAAACGTGTCTTGGCTTTTTTGTCTGATTTTGGGTTTGAGCTGTGGCCTGGTATGACCAAAGTCCAATGAGTAACCACAGGCAAACAATAGGTTTGAAGTACATGATTTGTCAATTTTGGGAATGGTTTATCAACCACTAATAGGTTAGTAAAGTAACTTAGTTCTAAAAAGTTGTTGGTGTTACTATGCTTAAACACCAACAACGGTTAAAATTAGATTTAAAAAAGTGGCGGACATTGTTGGATAGAAATGCCACACCACTAAAAAGCACCGCTTCCCTGGTGGTATTGTTGATGTTAAACTACCTGATAACTAACCCACAGAAAAGTTGTTGATGTGGCTGGGCTTACACACCAACAACGGTTAAAAAGTACTAGTCTTGTTTGTATTTGAGTCCAACCCCTAAAGATTTCCACCAAAGCCGTAGTGTAGCGGGAGTACGAGCAATGGGAGGCACCCTGAATCCCATAGATTCCAAAATATCTATATTACAAGAAACACAACTGTTTTTCCATAAATGGTAATCTCCTAAATTACGACTTTTGGCTGATTTTGAGCGGATTGCACTCATTCCTCTAGCTACTCTATCACTTGCTACTCTATGAGTTGCAAGGCCAGGTCTAGTAAAGTCAAAATCTCGGAAACGACTATAACTGGTTGGGCGACCAGACGCTTTTGTCAATTCTTCCATTAATGACATGTTTTCCAATACATTTTGATCATAAGCTTTATCGCCTATTGTAAGTACCGAATGCCCTGGATCTCTGGCACGTTTACCCATTGACCTGATGCCCACTGAAGTGCTTGGAGATCTGGAACCTTCACGAATAATATCTCTGGAAATCTGGGTACTCACTGGTCCAGTTATTCCACCTAATACTCCTCCAGTGATAGCCCCAGTAGTAGTTGCCGACCCCAGATCTTGAGTAATCTTTTCTCCTTCCAACACATTGGAGGTAATCTGGCCAGCAGCGCCCGAGGCCGCACCCGAGGCAGCTCCTACCGCTACATTGGCGGCTACCAAAGCAGACCCGCTCACTTCGGAGCCTAGTACCCCAATGGCAGCAGTGGTGCCTAGCCCCATAGTGGCTGCTCCTACACCACCAGCTACAGCTCCTACTAAGGCGGCTTTTCCTACCTTTTTCCAGTTCACCTTTTCGCCTGCCCAGAGTTGGCTACCAATCGATATTCCGGCACTGATTGTGCCCCCAATAGCGGCTCCAGCTACGATATGCCAAAACTCTCCATTTGGATCAATCCGGTTAATGGGGTCATTGCCCACATAGGTATAGGCACTGTTTTGCTGGTAAGCAGGGTCGGGTTGCAAAAAGCGACCTAACCTGGTGCTATAGAGCCTGGCTCGATAGTTATACAGACTATAGGGATAATCACCATCATACTCCTGCCCGGTATAGAGGTAACGAATGATCCCTTGCCCTACCAAAGAAGCAGAAGAAGGGGTACTGGTAAAATCTCCATAAGCATCGTAATTGTAACGCTCCAGTACGGTGCCACTTTCGTTGGCTACTGCCCGGGTAGAGCCTATATGATCGCTGAGTAGATAGTACCAGTTACCCGTAGTGCTGCTACGGATGCTTTGGGTCACACTTAAGTCATCAAAATATACCTCTACGTTTTCGTTGGGTGCCTCATGCGATACATCTACATAGACATACCCTGCTTGGGTAGCTACAAATTGTAAGGCTAACTTTTCATGAGGTTGGTACACAGTAGCGGCAGTAATTGCTGCGGCGGTAGTTACCGACACAAGCCCCGCATCGAGGGGTTGCATTTGGGCATCAAACAAATAATAATTGAGTGAAGCCTTGGGGGCCTTACTTGATTTTTCTGGAGCATGGTTCAGCATAGCCCATAGCGAAGAGGTAGGGTTGATCACCGAAGCAAAAGTCTTTACTTGTTCGGTCAGGCCTACTTCGCTACCAGGATTTCCCTGTAGCACTACATTGCTCAAAGAATTTATTTTATTGGGTCGCAATATCATTAAATCCAAATACTTGGCGTACACCTCAGCCCGAATGGTATCACCAGCCTTTACCTCAAGCCACTTGCCAGGCCCTTTGGTAATGCCTTGGCTTCCATTGAGGCGAGCCACTTCCGGAGTGATGTTGGCCGGCAAACGGGTATGATCTATGGCGGGCAAAGTAGCGATCCGGGTTTTATCAATATGCTCAAACCCCTGCTTATTGGTTTCCTGAGCGCCAAACTCGGTCTCCATAGTAGCGGTAGAAACCATAGAAGAGGAGGAGCTTGACCCTCCAATGCTTGAGTGATGAACGGCAATGGGACCTCGGGCACCATATACATAGGCTAACATATCATACTCACCTGCCGGATTCAAGATATTACGTTTTAACTCTAGCAATGGATAATCCTGAACGCCATGGAAGTAGAAAGTAAAATTGCCACCGTTTGTTTTTTTAACTACTCGTTGATCACTGGCTCCATAATAAGCATCAAAGTTATTGGAAGAACTCCCCACATTATTTACTAGCCCAAAAAACTTATCGTATTCAAAACCATGTAAATAGTAATCTACCCGACCATTCAAGTCATGGTAAACAAATTGAGTCAGACCACCAATACTAGCAGAAGTAGCTTTATTATTAGTGGAATTGTGGTTAATAGTGGTATAATCTGGGCTCGAAGTCAGGTTACCATTGAGGTCGTAGCTATAGTTGTGGCTTCCAGCTTGGGTCAATTGCCCAAAACTGTCGTAGGTATACTCCGTATCAATATTGGTATTTCCCTGATCCACTGCTATGCTGGCAATGTTTCCATTAAAGTACCCTGAACCCCCATTGAGACGGGTAGTGTAATACATTTGCTCCCTAAAAAGAATGTCATCTCTATCTTTACCATATTCTATTTTGTCCAGCAACCCTTCCTGATTGGTGAATTCTTTACGGGTAAAGGCCGCATTACTAAGCTCTTCTCTAACTTCACCATTGAGATAGGTATACCTGGCAAAACGGTCGTTGTCGCTTCCATCGCCAATCATACTGATGCGCCCCAGACGATCGTAGGTGTAGTTTACTGTATAAGAGGTTCCCGACTCACTACCTGACGAATTCAAGGAGATTTGGGTAGGTTGCCCTACCTGATTGTAAGCGTAATCGAAAGTGATTTCGGGAGTTTGGCTACCATTGATAATCTCCAGATGGTGTTTGATTATGTTACCATCAGCATCGTAGGTATAGCGCTCTATGTTGCGACCTCCCGAGGTGCTGCCTTCAGTATCATAGGTGGTGACCTGTATCAAACGACCAATGGCGTAACCTTGGTTGGCATCGTCATCGTAAGTATAGGTTCGTTTTACCTTTCGACTGCTATTAGATGGCCAAGAGGCATTATTTACATTGCTACCCAAGTCGTTTTGTAAATCATCGGCATCGTCCAGGTTTACATTACTCCCGTAGCCATTGTATATGCCTTCTTCTATCACCCGGTTCAGCACATCGTATTTCCAGTACCTGATATAGTTACCGCTTTTACCTTCTTCATCTACCATACAGCGGAGCCGTTGCTGATTGTCATAGGCGTATTGCTTGCGCCCTCCATCTACATTTTTCTCTCGTAACACATTACCCAAAAAGTTGTAAGCCATTTCGCTGGTATAGCCAGAACTTCCATTGAGGGCTTTGGGCTGGTAGTGTTTGGTGAGGCGCATCTGCTGATCATACTCCATTTGTTCTTTGCGGCTGGTACCACTAGTGGGGGTGATTTGGCTGGCAAAAGGGGTGCCAGTGCTCAAGCCCGCAAAGGTTGTATGTTGTACCTGGTTGCCAGAGGTATAAGGTACCTGACTCACTTGTTTGAGTAAGTCATCGTTGCCAAATCCAAATCCATTGCTGGTTCCGTTGGCCTCATAAGTATTCTGGATAGAGCCATTGCTATTTCCGACAGCAAAATCTCCTCCTCCTCCTGAGCGCTCGTTTCGGGTAGTGGGGTCACTATCGTGCAATTGGGTAGTGGCAAATGGGGTGTTATAGTTATATCCTCCCGAACCTGCAATATCCCCAGTGGCAGTTACATTATTGCCCGACACCGACAGATTAGCGAAATTGTCTTTAAAAGTCAATCCGCCTTGGTTATTGCCCGAGCCCGCCGTGATATGGGTAGGCCGGGTACTGGCCATTGGCAGGTTCAAATTATTCTCATAGAGCGTTTCGGAAATCATCATTTTAGAGGCGGTTTCCATGAACAGGCTTTGAGTAGGGTTGCCACTGGCATCAAAAGCTTGTTTGCCCAAGACAGGATCTATCAGACACATGAAGTTGTCGAAACCTGCCCCGATTTTGGTCGAAAATAATCGAGGAGCACCCGTCAGGTTATTGCTATAAACATGGTCAAACAAAAAACGACCATTGACGTACACCGCCAGTTTTTTTTGATCAGTGACTACCAATAGCAAATTCAAATAGTTTGGGAGCTGCTGTAGGTTTTTGTAATCACCACTGATCGCAGAATTATTATTGTAAAGCCTGATTTGACTCGCGGTGATTTCTACCTTGGCATTGCCTATCTGCATGCCCATTTTTTGGCTACCTGTCAAACCATTGGGAATGGCCTCTACATACAGCGCATAGTTGGCGTTATTAATGGTTTGGTTGAGAGTAGCCTGGCCTGAGGTACTGGTGGTTGTTAAGTATTGATGGGTAATTTGTGCGCCACTCAGGTTAAAACGCCCCTGAGAAAATGCCTCGAAACCTTCCCAAAAACTTCCAGCATCCCGAGGCATTACCTGCAAGCCAGCATTGGGCTGGTTTTTATCAAAATATTGGTCTGTAGGATTGCTATCACCAAATATAGTGATGCCTTCCCGGGCGTTGTACCCAATGTTGAGTTGACGTAGTTCTTCTTTGGGACCCACCGTCGCAATAGGGGTGTTACGGTTATTGACTACTGTGCGGTAAGTTTCACCATTGACCCCCAAGGTGGCCCGAGAGATCATAAAGTCATAAGAGAAGTTATCAAGACTAAGGTCTACTACACTTCCTCCATTCAGTGTAACCCCAGGTTTTACCTCGATGCGTTGCCCCGCTTTCACCTCCAGAGTCTGCCCACTGGTGATTGTCACGGCATCTATGGTAACTTCATTGTTGTATTCATAATTTCCAGCACTATTCACTACTCCATTGTCTGCCCCAATTCTTAAATCTTGAAATACCTGAGCCGAAAAGGTCGCCTTGAGTGGGTGTACTCTAAAGTCATCTACCAGACAATTATTGCAGGTTATTTTAGGTCCTTTGCTGCCACCAGGTGCAGCGTTGGTGATCAAATAAACATATTGCCATTGACCAATTTTGTTGGTAGGAATCGTTACTGTACCAATATTCTCACAGCTATTATTACTGCTAAAACATAAGGTGCCCCCAGTAGAGCCTGTACGAAGCTTGATAAAAGCGCCCAGCACATAGCGTTCTCCTGCTTTAGGTGTAAACTTGGCATCTTTGTATTTTACTACAATATTGCCGGTTCCTCCATAAGAACGCACCCCGGTATGGGCATCATTGGTGTGAAAGCTCCCCCCTGACAAATTGTAAATACTGCTGTTGGTATTTTCATAATTCTCAAATCCAAGATAGATAGCTTGTCCATTACTGAGGTTGGCCGGGAGACTGGCATTGTAAAATTGGGCAACGGGTATGTCACCATTGAGGTCATATAACGTAGAACTGGTGCGACCATCTACGTCTTTTTGCCTCACTGGCAAACCAGTAGTTCCGAGAAGTTGGGTTACCTCGTTGGTCTTGAGCCAATTGCTCGACCCAGGAGTACTGGAAAGATTGAGCGGGAAACTACTGGTGGCCAGGTTATTCTTGAGTACGTGTTGGTCTTTGGGTGCCCAGTTGTTGCTACCCCAGTTTTGCCAGCGCTGCAGTTGAGCCGAAGTAACTGAATAGGCATTGGGGCTGGTAGAAGGAGCCGTAGCGGTATATTGCTGACTTACTACTGTAAGTTGGTTGGTTCCAGAAGCATTCAGACTCGAGTAATCCTGAAAAGCATAACGTCGCCAGGTTTTGACATATTCTTGTTTGGTTGCATTGCTTTTGGTTGGGTTTCGCCGCAATGTTTTGGTTTCGATGGGTAAATGGTAGGTAGATTCATAAGTATAATCGGTGGTGACCGCATCTGACCCATCTTTCTCGTAGACCATTTTCAAAAGCACCGGAACATCGGTTCCGCTATAGGTACGTGTTTCGTAAATGTTCTTACTGCTACTGATCCGCGACGAAGAAGATTCACCCAAGGTAGCATTGTTATATTGTTCGTTTTGGTAGACCATACCCCTTAATGCCTCCTTGGTAGCATTGAACGACGAAGGATATTCGGCAGGAAAACTTCTTAAAGAACCCTTTGCGTTGCCATTAAAAATATAATAAGTAGTATGGCCAAAAGGATACACCAGGTTATCATAGTTACTACTATTGCGAAAACCTCCAGGATATACCCGCACCTTATTGAAATAAGTATAGGTACTGCCACTTGTATTTTCGTTGCCCAAGTCGTACCAAATAGCCGAATAGCCCGCATCCGCATCTCCATCGCTGGGGGTTTGGCCATTTTCGTTGGGCTCTTGATAACCATTGTCGGTGCCGTAGCGGATTACCTTACCTACAAGCTCTGGGTGGCTACTGCCTGTATAATATTTATAGGTGTGTACGCTACCTGAAGCGCTTACCATTTTGTTGAGGCGTCCGCTGCCATCATAAAAAAAATGGATTTTGGGAGAGGCTTGAGTGCCACCTGACAAAAGAAATTCAAAAGTTTGGATGCTTGCCAAACCCTGGCTTCCATAGGTGAGTTTCACTTCTTGTGATGTGCGTCCTCCCTCTTTGATGAGCACCCTATCGATACGCCCTTGACCATCATAGGTGATGTCTACCGATTGAGAATTAAATCGACATTCTAAGTGGTCTATTTTGCCGTTACTTTGATAATTGAAATTGACCTGGTCATCAAAGCTTACTGGCGTCATTTGGGATAAGTTCCAATAAGTTCTGCCTCCCGCGATATTGGTGTAGCCTAAAGTGATTTGGGTGCCATCTTCGGTAGCTATCGTCCATTGATTGCCTGAGAGAGAGAGTTTCCATAAGTGATAAGGAAAAGCCATTCGATAATTACCTCCTCCACTGGAACTGAGCAAATAACTACGTTTGCCATCCAGGTAATAGTAGGAAGCACCATTTTGCACTACTTTTGGGTAATCCATCAACTTCCAGCCACGACCACCCACTTCGTTGTTTTGGTGGGTCAATCCTGCCGACACACTGTTGTAAAAAATAGATAAATTGTAACTTAATTGATGGCTTTGCAAAGTAGCCAAGGGGAGCTCCAGGTTCAGATCTCCAGTGGACAGGTTTATCCCTGCTTCACTTACTGAGCTATACAATTGGGGAATAGGGTAGCGGGCATCGGGGTGTTGGGCCTGAACCGTGAATTGGCTTAAGGCCAGGCTTATCAGGAACCACACCCATCGCATAGTAGCCAAACGCTCTATATTTTTTAAATATCTCATAAAATTGGTGGTTTAGGATGGTACCTTACTTTTGCTGCAATTGCTTGACTTGTTTTTTGAGCTGAGTTATTTCTTTTTGTTGGGCCAGGGTATAAAGTGTGAGTTCTTCTACCTTTTCTAAAAGCTTCATGCTGAGTGTGAGCAGTTGCACTCCTTCTTTTGCCATAGTTTTGGCAGAAGGAACTGAGGGTAAATGTTTGTGTTTTTGGATGTAGGCTTCTACTTCGGCCAGGGTTCTCAAGCGATAATCTGGTTCAAATACATAATCAGGAGCGGGTATGTTCAAGTCGCACACCAAGCCTTCAGCGTGAATTTTTCCTTTAACAGTGAGTTTTTCATCGGGGGTGTTGGTGCCCACGCCTAACTTTCCATTGATGTTGACAATGTTGGTAGAAAAATTACCATAAATCAAGGGGCTAGCAGTAGAGGAGTTGTCGATATAGAGTTTATCAGAACCAGTTTCGTTGTAGCCTGCATAATAACCCAAGAATACATTTCGGGAACCTGTTTGATTGTTGTAACCTGCACTATACCCAAGAGACGTATTGTAGGAGCCTGAAGTATTTCTACGACTTGCTTGACGACCCAGAAAGGTATTATAACGCCCGGTGGTATTGTCGTAAGCAGAAGCTTGGCCTATAAAGGTATTGTAATAGCCAGTGGTATTTTTATGGCCAGAATAAGTACCTATAAAGATATTGAGATTACCCGTGGTATTATGATAGCCTGAACGTTCGCCAATCATAATGTTACTGCTGCCGCTTGTAGTTTTATGCCCAGTATAAGCACCGATAAAAGTGTTATAATAGCCATTGGTCTGGTTATAACCAGCTTGGTGGCCAAAAAAGGTATTGGCAGCACCAGTCACTATTCGTCCAGCATTATTACCAAAGCTACTGTTATTATTACCTGCATTGCCCGCACCAGTACCATAACTAGTATTGGTTTGTGCCATTCCAGTAGAAACTATGCCTAAGCATAAAATAATAGTTAAGGGTAAATAAATTCGTTTCATGAGTTTTTTAGATTAGAGAGTAAATAAGTTGTAAATGATAATTTGGAAAATTTTACATAACCCTCCCATCTCACCTAGGCTGGGGAGTGGTAGTTGTATTATAATGTGATTGTACTAATGAATAGTAGTATTGATGGTTAGCTAAAGCTTGCAGTACGTACGCAGGTAAAAGTAAATTCTGAAGGACTAGGTTCCAATTTTGTAAACCCTGCAAATCCTCTACATGGCATCACCTACTAGCAAAATAATTCAAGAACGTATATAGGACTTTTCCAGGGTAGGTGCTTTAACTTTTCATTCTTTGTATCATTGAGAAGGGTATTTTCAAAGAAACTTTATTTTTTATATATTTAACTACTCCAGCAAAACAATTGAGTTGGACTGGAGCACTTTTCTCTAGCTAATATTTTATGAGTATTGCTTTGCTCAAACCCGCGACAAATGGTTCTTTTTGAGAGTTATTTGTGCTGTATTTATGCTATCAGGAAGCCAATCGGAAAACATGGTGATCATACCACTGCCCTTACCTTACACTAACCCTTGATACTATTATTTATGACTACTAAATCTTATGTATTAATAGTAGATGATGACCCTGCTATTATTCAAACTACATTTAAACATTTTTCTGAAGCCCAATCCCCTTATCATTTATGGAGTGCTCTTAATGGAAAAGAAGCTTGCCAAATAGCCGTAGAACAGTCGCTTGATTTGATCATCATGGATTGGGATATGCCCGTGATGAATGGCTTGCAAGCGATTCAATGGCTGCAAAACAATGAGGCTACCCGAGCAATCCCAATTATTGTAACTACTGGAGTAAATGTAGATGATAAACATCTGGAAAAAGCATTACAGGTAGGGGCAGTTGACTATTTGAGAAAGCCCTTTAGTAGAATAGAACTGCTGGCTCGTGCCAAAACAGCTTTGCGATTAGCAAAGCTGCACCAACAGGAAAAGCAACTCATGGAATTGAGCATTGCCCATAAAAACCGGGAGCTGTCCATGATAACGGTGCAAGTCATTCAAAAGAACCAACTATTCAACGATATTCAAAAGCAGCTAAAGGAAGGTTTGCACGATCACCAAGCCTTACAAAAGGCTATTAAAACGATACAAGAAAATATGAGGCTGGACAACTCCTGGGAAAAGTTTAAGCTTCACTTTGAACAGGTTCATCCTAATTTTTTTGCGCTTCTGAAGGCCAGGTGTACTAAACTTTCTTCGTATGAATTACGATTGTGTGCCTATCTTAAAATGAATCTTTCGGGGAAGGATATTGTCCAAATATTGAATATTTCCAATCGGGGAGTAGAAACTGCCTGTTATCGTATCAAGAAGAAACTGGGCTTATCGGCCAGAGAGAAACTTACCGAATTCGTTCAGCAATTTTAAATGGTGGTTTCACTCATGAAAAAGTCTTTATACATTCTATGTATCTGTTGTTGTATCCAAAACTGTTTCGCCCAAACCTTTTTGCCAGATAGCCTCAATCAGGGCTCGATAAAGACAGCATTCTTATCGCAGAAAGTGGATTTCTTTAACCTTTTGGCCTGCTCATTGGGGCAGAAAAATGCTAAACATGCGCAACAACAGGAAAGGTACGCCCAACAATCTTTAAAACTGGCCGAAGAACTCAGTTATACGAAGGGGCAAGTAGATGCACTACATCAGATTGGGTTGAGTTACTATCGTCGAAAAGCCTGGGCTAAATCTGTGAGTTATTTTGCCAAAGCGTTGGAGATGCTTCAATTAAATTTGTTTATCACCAAGAAAGCCTCACTTCTAAATCTGGCAGGGGTATCTTATACTTATTTAAATAAGTTCGATATAGCCCTAAAACATATTCATGAAGCCCTATACATTTACCAAAGCCTGCAACACCAGCCAGGAATAGCGCATAGTTTGGTTTGTCAGGCAAGGGTCTTCATATACCAGCATAGGTATCAAGAGAGCTTAACCCTTCTTTTTCAGGCGTTGAAAATATACCAAGGTTTGCAAAACCAACAAGAGGTTGTCCATGTGTTGATCAAGATTGGGAAGGTTTATAGAGAAATGTCGAATACTCCTGGTGCTATAAAACACTTCCTTCAGGCGTTGGATTTGCTGGAAACCATGGACGATCCTCGCTTAATGGCACTGGTGTATCGTAAACTCTCCTCATTGTATAATTTATTAGATCAAGATAATGATTCTCTGGAATACCTTTTCAAAGCTTTGAAAATCTATCGGACACTAGGGGATGACTTTTTGATTACCAATGTTTTAAGTCAAATTACTCACCGGTATTTCAAGCTAAAAAATTACTCAATGACGATACACTATGGCCAAAAAGCGCATAAGTTGGGCAAACAGTTTGGCCATCATTCCAAAGCAATGTGGGTTTGGGGCATAGTAGGGTTGGCTTATGGAGGGCAGCACAAATACGATAAGGCCGTCTTGATGGTAAACAAGGCAATAAAGCTAATGAAGGGCCTGAACAAAGAGCATTATCAGGCTTTTTTGCTCATACATTTAGGCAAAATGTATATAAGTAGGCAAGAGACTGAAGCAGGCGAAAAATGCTTAAAATCAGGCATTGCTTTGGCAAAACAAGGCAAAATTATCAAGTATGTGATGATAGGTACGAAAGAACTATATCAAATTTACAAGCAAAGGAAGAATACTGCCAAAGCCTTGAAGTACTTAGAACAATATACCGCCATTCATGAGCGGATATTAAGTCAAAAAAAAACACGATTAGTCGCCAGCTTGTATCACGCCCATCAAATGAGAAAAAAGCAACTGGAAAATACGGGCCTCAAGCAAGCATTGTACTTGAAACAACAACAAATCCGACAAGAACGCCTTATTTTATGGTTGACAGTAGGAGGGCTGGCTTTGTTTTTAAGTGGAATAGTGGGGTTATTTTTAGGGTTCCGAAAAATTAGAAAATCTAATCGTTTATTGCGAGCACAGCAGGCACAGATTTTATTGACCAATACTCGTTTACAACAAAACGAAGAAGAAATACGAAGCAAAGCAGAAACGATTGCCCAACAGCGAGATCGTTTGGCCGATGCAAATCAATCTTTGCAGGAAAACGCCCAAACCATGAGTCGGCAAAAAGAACAATTAGAGGTTACGCTACAGCAAGTAGAGGAATTGGGCATTTTTAAAGAAAAAATGATGAGTATGGTTACCCACGACCTTAAAAACCCACTCAGTGCTATTATTGGTTTATCCGAGACAAATGTGTCAATAACGGATCAACATATGATTCATAAATCGGGTAAGCGAATGATGCATTTGATTCATAACTTGTTAGATACCCAAAAACTGAAAGAACCTTATTTTCAAACCCAAAAGTGTTTACTCGATTTGGGAAATTTGAGCACTCAGGCGATCGAACAGGTGCAATGGTTGGCCCAAGCCAAAAAAATCCCGATTTGCCACGTCATCGAGAATAGCTTTACCGTAATGGCCGATCCTGATCTATTGTTAAGGGTGTTGGTCAATTTATTACACAATGCACTTTCTTATACCGATGGGATAGGGCGTGTCACCATTTGTTACGAATTTGCTACGACTGATTTTGTCAAAATCAAAGTGATGGATACAGGGATTGGGATTGCTTCGGAAGATTTACCTTTTGTTTTTGAGCCATATTGTAGCAGCAAAAAAAATCAGACCTCTACGGGTTTAGGTTTGACTTTTTGTAAAATGGCCATAGAGGCACAAGAAGGCCAAATTGGTGTAGAAAGTAAACCAGGAAAAGGCTCGGTGTTTTGGGTAAGATTACCTTTGGTTAATAGAGCAGCACAGATGTTGCCTTCCTTTCTTCAACAAAACTATCCTACACCTGATGACACTTTCCTTGAGGTGGTAGAGCATATAAGTTTACAGCCTTATTTAAAACAATTAAAACAATGCTCAATGAACAACCTTACTGGGGTTAATGCCATTATTGATCAAATAGATGTAGGAGAGTGCCCACATTTACAGGCTTGGAAAGCTGAACTACAAATGGCGGTGTTTAGTTTAGATCAATCACGTTACAGAGCATTGATTGATATGTAATATTGGGTTTATTAAGAGGATTGTGAATACGCAAGTCAGGAAAAAACAGATAGCCAATGCTGAATCCAGGCATTGACTATCTGTTTTAAATCTGTTATTTAAAAAAAGCGTGGTCATTATTTAGAGTTTATGACCTTGCTGGCAACAATTCCATTGACCATTCTTCTTACAAATTTTTTGGCGGCTTTGCCTACTGATTTTGGATCAACTAAGGTAGATTGCCCGATCCAAACCAATGTTTTTTTGCCCTCATAAAGTTCCCCTTTCAGATCATGCAACACCGCTTCTATCAAGTATCTTTTTGACTCAATAAAATAACCTGACTTTTGAATGCTTTCGTAACGCATAAAAGTGAATTTCCCATACTGATCATACTCTGAAGGGACAGTAACATTTTCTTTAGGTATGTATCGCATAGATTTGCTTTGATCGACCAAGCTCATGGTAATTACGCCATCTATCTGGTGAGCCTTGATGAGCTTAATCAGGTTTTTGGGTTGTTTTTCTGCTTCGGTCATACCTGGAGGAAAAACCTTGATGCCCTCTATTACATTGATCCCTCTTTTTTTGAGCAGTTTAATGGCTTGATTCTCGAATTCTTTTCTCACGTTCAAATCTTTAGTGACTGCCACTACCGCAATTTTTTTGAAAGAGCGACTGGTGTATTTTTCACTTGTCCAGTTTTTGGTCAACTTGGGCGAGCAGCCAACCAGCGCAAATAAAACAATAAACGATAAATATTTCATTGGTTAAAATGGTTTTGATACTGATAACCTGTTATAGCAAAATAATTGTAAATGAATTGCTTGCTACCGGTAGGAGTACAGATTTATTAAGATTATTGATGCGATAAATTTAAAAACTTATCAATCACCACTGCTATGACAATTACTACATAAAAACGACCAGGAAAAATCATGATAATTACTCATTTTTTGTTAAGATTTGGACTTTATGTAGCTGACCCAGGGATGCTTGTTTATTCCCTTCTTTTTCATTCCAAAAGATAAAAGTCAGAGCTAGTGTTATAAGCTCAATATTAAACCAAATATCTATTTGCTGATGCCTGCCGTTCCCGCAGGTAAAAAATTGTTAAGCAAACAGCATTGGGTTTGAGGCAGTGAATGACTTATAAAAAACGTTTTCAACTTTTTCCTACTCCCTTTTCTAGTTTGGCTGGTCTTGCTTATAAATCATAAAAAGCAGATGAGTTTTAACCCATTCTATGAAGTTGACTTGTCTTGATAACAAAACACTTACACTAAACTTATAAAGTAAAATTAAAATATGAGGAGTATTTCTATTATAGTGCTGAGTATATTGATGAATCTACCGCTCTTTGCCCAAACAGAAACCAGTCAAATGAAATCAATGGAATTAAACTTTGAAGGAAAGACTTTTAATTTACCTATGTCAACAAAAATGGCTCAGGATAAATTTAACCTGAACAAATACCATCGGAATGGTGATATTAATCATCGCAAATTTGTGAGCCATGTAAAAGGAGATGAAACGGTTGTTGGAATTACTGCTTACACAAGAATTTATAAGGAAAATTCAGAATCATCAGTTGAAGTAATCGATAATCCCAGAGAGCAACACATTGCAAAGCTTCAAAAAAAGTACAAGTCAACATTTAAGCCTTTAAAAATGGGCAACCCATTTTTTATAGACCCCAAATTTGTTTACATGGAGCTTGAAGATAACACCATTGTTGTTGTGGGGACTTTGTTCTACAATCTAATGTATAATACCTATACCACGGTTTCATTTTTTAAAGGAGTTACGGTACAAGACTTACCGAAATATTTAAGGGCTTTGTATTAGCAAATATTTGCTAGTAAGGCTATAGAATAGCTTTCAGCCTTTACAATGGGTTGAAAAAGATGTTTTCTTAAAAATAAAAAGGCTCCATTTTTCGGAGCCTTTGTTATAAGTGAATATTAACGTTGTATTACTACTTTATGTACATCCAAAGCCTTATCGGCACTTTTCAAACGAAGAAAGTATAAACCTTCAGGTAAATCTTTTACTTGTAATTTAATCATTTGAATGGCTTCGGCGTAACTTTTTTGCAATACGCTTTTCCCTTGCTGATCTACCAGCTCGACTTGTAAATTTTCCTGAGACTTTGGCAGCTTTACAAACAAAGTACGCGCGGTAGGATTGGGAAACACCAAAGGCTTGTGAGGTACACTTGCCTGATTGCTGGTTACTTGGGTACGGGTAATTCTCATCCCTTCGTCGCCGTTATTATAACCAAAAGTTCCCGTCATCGCAATGGGCTTTTGGTTGCCACATTTGATATGGTATCCTCCGCCAGCTACTGCTGTAAAATCTCTTACCGTACCTCCCACTTCAAAATCAGGCTTAAGGTCTATATAATTCTCAGCATACATATTAAACGAAGAACCATTGAAGGCTAAATTGACACTGCTATTGCTTACCGTAATAGAATTGGCGGCTTCCAGTTTACCCGAGTAAAGCCAATCTATGCCAGTAACATTGATATCTGGGGTAACGGTTGTACTTGGAATAGTATGATTGGCAAAGGGTGGCAGTCTACCAAATCCAGGTAAGAAATAGTAATCATTGTCTGCTTCCTGAGAACCTACCGTTTGTTTGTTAACGGCATAATCTTGTACAAATAACAGGGGGGGAGTAGTCGTATTATTTTCTCCAGCTTTTTTCAATACCACCTTGAGGCGTATAAACACATCGGTTTCTTTAAACACATTGAAGGTCATTCCCTTAAAACAAGCAATGTCTACAAAAGGGGTTTGAAACTCCAGCATCAGGTCATCAGTATCAAAGCTATTGATCACCATTCTTCCCGCATTGAAGTCGTCGTACATATAGTTTTTGTAAGGCGTAATACATGAAAACATTCCTGGCCGGGTCAAATAGCTTGGAGTAAGGGCTGGATCACCATTTTTAGTAGTGGTTTTGAGTCTACCTACAATGGCGGCCTGGGCCGATACTACTTCCAGTCCTGCGGGGGCATTGTAATACACCTGCAAATCATCCATCACTTTGTAAGAACTGTAATTTCGATAAGTAGGGGTAGTAGAAGTACAGTTGAAAAAACTATTCTGGCCAGTGTACCGTGCATAACTAATATGATTTACCCTAGGGGTATTTTTGAGGTTACAGACCCCTAATGGGTAGTCATAATACGGGAGGTTATTATCGTTGGTATGGGTGCTCCCGGGGTGCTTTATCTGAAAATTATTCAAAGTATGAGTAGTAGTGATACTCCCTGTGAAGTTATAGCTACTAGTCGTAGGTGCTGGGGGAGTGGGGGCATCATCGGTAAAAAAGCTTACAATTGAACCAATGGCTCCAATAATTCCACCTGCTGCTTTAGCCACCGAAGAAACAGTACCTAGTGCTTTAGAGAATTTACTTTTACTATCGGTAATACTTGCTACCTCAGAGAGCACATTCTTAATGGCTTGGTTCCCAGTTTTATCCCGGTGTTTGACTGCCTCTTTGTTGAGTTTTGTTCGGTATTCATCGACACTACCCACGTATTCAAGCACTTTTTGCGACTCTGTCGTAAAAGTATTAATGTTGCCACCACTACCACTGGTATTGATCTCATTTCGGTTACCAGTTATGCTATAGGGTTGCGTAACACTCTTTCCATCCAATTTTATGTCTGCATTTTCGTAGCCATAGATTTTTACGCTGAATTCCCTGTCGCGATAAGCTGAATTCGTAATGTGAGGGTCCAGGGTAGGGCGGTATTGCATCACGCCCCAGCTTAGAGTACCCAAAGCACCCGCATCGTGAAGTATAATTTCTTCGTTGCCAATACTTCCATTCAGATAAGCATCAGCACTACGGGCTTGTTGCTGGCTATGCGCGATGATAGAAGTGTTTTTTTGGCCAGGGGCATGTTCCAATACCCCAACTATGCGCGAAAAGGTATTACCCCCATTGCCCAAATATACATACACCCGCATCAGTCCGCTGTATTTATTATACAAAATGAACCAGGGATAGTCCGTAGGACGAACACAGCCAAAGTCCCGACGAATGAGCTCCCAGCCTTGGGTATGTTTATAGTCTCCTTGGTTACCAATATTAGAT
>DMXI01000272.1 GCA_003483885.1 Microscillaceae bacterium | reverse complement strand
GGATACACAAAGTCACCTACTTTGATACGATACGAAGGCTCTCGGTATTCCATATAAGGTTTCAAATGTGGAAATAACTGATAAGAGCGTCGTCGTACCCGATAGGCTTCTGAACGATTACGTCCCCGGTAGATTTGTATACGATATCCGCTAAATTTCTTTTTGCGGTAAAAAGTATACTTTTGCTCCGGACCAAAGTCAATCAACTTATCCAACTCGTCGGTAACAGCATAGGTTACCGTTTGAGTGGTGTCATCATAGGCAAATAAGGTAAGCGGTTTGCTTTTGCCTTCATAAGTTTCCTTATGGTACTCAAATTTTACCAGACTTCGGGATAAATTATCCTTTAGGTCGTTTTTTGTGCGTGGCACATATTTAGGAGTACAACTTGCCAAGTACCCTAGCGCTAATACAGCCCCAAGGTAAACTCTACGGCATTTCATTTTTGTGATATTTAGTGAAAGAAGTAAATAATTAATTTATAGCAACTGGTTTGCGTCACGAAACTTTATTTTTTATAGCGTATACTTTTTAAACGATAGCCTCCTTAATAAGTTGTAATTTAGAAGATTAAGTAAGCTCACAGGTATAAAACCAGTGATATTACTTATACAAAATCAGGTATCCGTATTTGTATAATTTATACATTCAAGCAAACAGAATAATTTTAGAAGTGAGACGCTTGGTAGGTTTATTTGGGAAATGGATTCATCGTAATTATGGTTGGCTTGCCGCTTTCTACAAGCTTGGAAAAACAAGCTCAATAACATCAGAGAAAGCGTTTTGATCAATCTATGGGCTCTTGTTTGAGTGCTTCCAGCAAACTTTCCAGTTCTTGAGTATAAGCAATTTTGGTAATAGTGGTATTGTTCTCTCCTTTGATATAAGACCTAATCATCAGTAATTCATCTTGGTACCCAAATTGGATAAATGCTTGATTATTGGCTAAACCATGTTTTCTGGCTCGAGAAAACACCAAATTATATAAAGATTGGCCTGCTCGCAGGTGGTGGTCATACCCTTTGGTCCTCATTGCCTGAATTAGGCCTATGATGTCCTGTTTTATGGAAAAAAACATTGAGTCAATATCATCAAAAAAACTTTGTACATTGTCCCAGCTTGCTACAAACTCTCCTTGCACAAGTCTTCCTTCTTCATAATAGCCTGCCAATTTACCCGTCATTAACCCCGGGAAGGCAGCTTCGAGTTTAGAAGGTGGCCACTCATCAATCACCCAATTCTTGACCATATGCGCCAATTCTTTCAGGTCTCGTTCACTTTCAAAAAGTGTTGTTTCTTCGACTTTAAAAGTAAAAGCTATAGGACTCTTGATTCCAAACCCAGTCAACTCACAAGAACGATCGCCTTTATGAATATGCAGTTTAAAAAAATCTGAGCCTTTATGCGTCAATTCCAGGTTGGCTTGGGTTTCTAATGCCGGCGCAAAGTCCAGTAATTGTTGTTGTATTTGGGTAATTTTTCGTTTATCTAAATCGACAAATTCAAAATTCTCATACATTACCTCTATGGAAGCCTGATCTATCCAAAATTGTACACTCTGCAATGCAGTCATCGCATCATTTATCCGCCCAAAGGCGACTTCTTTTGCATCCTCTAAGAAGCTGATCATATATAAGGGCTTCTGTTTGCTTACGGGAAGATCTTTGGAACAAGAAATATTACAAGTTCTTTGATTATGGCTTGCTTCACAATTCCAATGTACACCAGCTCCTTGTATGGCTATTTGAATGTTTTCCCCAAGTGCTGCAAACTTTTCCTGAAGCTGAGTGTAAAAATCACGCGCTATTTTTTCTTCTTCGTAAGTCATTACAAATATATAAAAGCCCTAAAGTAGATTCATTCTTAGGTATAAAATAATAAAGGTGGTTATCCATATCCAGTGAGGATTGATGTGTAGTTGATTGATTTTTCTTAGGAACGCCAACCGTAATACCAATGCGATAAAGTCATAACCTAATACACCCAAGTCAGCACCTCCGCCCAAACCCGTATTGTATCCTCCTTTGATGAAATACAATTTGTAAAGCCATAGCGTGAGTTCTAAACTCAAAACAGCTACACGCAGGTTTTGCTTGGGAAGTAAATACCCAAGGCATATAAGAAATAACGCAATGGAGGTATATTTGAAATTCTCGGAAGTAAGTCTCGCATCTCTAATAATGATGCATCCATAATCATAGCTGTAGTCCAGCAGGTATACACCTCCTAAAACCACCACACCTATCAATAAGCGAAATATGGCGCGAGCATCGGTGATGTTTGCTACAAATTGATTGTCTTTCAGTCGGTTATCCACTAGCCAGGTAATCAAGGCTATCCCAGCTATCAAAGGAATTAAGAATAATATTTCGTTGAGGCTTGTTAATAATTCCATAATAATATATTGAAGTCGTCTCGACTTCATTGTTTAAAACACTTATTTACGTTCCATAAAGTTAAGCATTTTCGTATAAAAAAATCACCTTTCTATCCTCTCTTCCGTTTTTATCAAAAAACTAAACTCTATGAAAATCAAAACTCTTGCAGTAGCGCTATTACTTTTGGGCTACATACTACCAAGTAAGGCTCAAGATAATTACCAATCAAGCGAATATGATGTGATTTATCAGATACAGGTTACCCTGGTAGCTGGCAATAAGATAAATTGGACAAGCTTTAAAAATCTAAAAAACCTGGGGCAGTTAACCACCAATACTGTGGAACTTGACCCAGCAGATACTCCCAGTAAAACGCCTGTATATTTAGGATACTATTTGGGTAAGTCTACAGCACAAAAAATATTGGCTGAGGTAAAAAAACGCGGCTATAATGAAGCCAAAATGGTGAATGATGGGGCCTATCAATTAGGGCATAGCACAGGTAAACATATTCGTTATGGGTTGCAGTTGGGAGCTTTCAGGTCGGTACACTTGATGAAACTCGGGCAATACCCTAAAAAGGATGCAGAAGATAAAATTTATGTGCAATACAAAGGAGGTGCCTACAAGGTTTTTTAT
Organism: Microscillaceae bacterium; assembly: GCA_003483885.1. Classification (GTDB taxonomy): domain Bacteria; phylum Bacteroidota; class Bacteroidia; order Cytophagales; family Microscillaceae; genus Microscilla. Next base: position 14,347 of record DMXI01000272.1, on the reverse strand, counting down.
AATTTATATACCAAAGGAGATACTCCTCCTGGTTTGGCTCAAGCTCGCAGTGAAACAGTGCCCTGGCTCAAAAAGAAAGGATATCAAGTGTTTGCGCAAAAATTCAGGTAAAAACTAAAGGGGTATACATTACCCCTCATTTTCTTCTCCGCCACGCATCTTATCCAGTAAGTTATTCAAGGTCTTGGCCTCTTCTGGCGTAAGGTTGGCTTTTATTTCCTCCTCAAAACCTGCCACAATTGTACTGATTTCGTCTAGTTTTTGAATTCCTTCCTGCGTAATAATCACATCTACCCGACGGCGATCTTCACCGCATTCGGTACGTTCTACATACCCTTTTTGGCGTAGTTTTTCCACCAATCTTGAGGCATTCGACATTTTGTCCAGCATGCGTTCAGTAATGGTAAAAATCGGGGCTGGTTTGGGGTATTGGCCTTTCAAAATGCGCAATACATTGAACTGTTGAGGGGTAAGTTTATATTCCTTAAGCAGCTTGTTGGTGCTAAAATTTACCCAGTTACCAGAATAAATAAGGTTGACTACTAGTTTTTGGTATGGGTTCTTAAACTTTGCCTGATGGATTTCCTTTTCAAGTTTCATAGGGATCTACATTTTCGTGTGACTACTATAAAAGTTGCAACAACTTCTACAAATGAACATAAAGTTAACAAGTTTTCCGAAACCCATCAACTTTATGTTCGGGATATTTTACTTTGTACATTTTTTAGAGGGTATTTTGGCAAAAAGTTTCAACAAACCCTGATAACTAGGCAGTTGCCTCTTCTTTTACTTTTGCAAATTGCACACTGGCCGCTAGCTTGATGATATCTCCTACCACTACACTTCCAGCCTCGGTTACTCCGTCCCACTTTAAACCAAATGCCTTGCGGCTAATTTTTCCTTCTACCGTAAATCCAGACTTGGTATTGCCATAGAAATCATCGGCCACTCCACCATATTCTACGCTCAGTTCTACTTCTTTGGTAATATCGCGAATGGTAAGGTTTCCTTTCAATGTAAAGTTCTCATCGTCTACCCGGATAAAAGAAGTACTCTCAAAAGTCAACTTTGGAAATTCGGCGGCATTAAAGAAATCATCCGATTTTAAGTGTCCATCGCGTTGTTCGTTGTTGGTATTGATGCTATCAATATCAGCCGAAAAGCTAATCTTGCTACCTGTAAAGTCTTCGTTGGCTACTTCTACTTTCCCATCAAACTTCTGAAAACTCCCGGTTACAGTAGAAATCACCAAATGTTTTACTTTGAACTGTACTTCTGAATGCATAGGGTCTATAACCCAGCTACCTACGTTTGCCATGATATTGCTGTTTTTTTGTGTTGATAAAATTGTTGATTTAATGTGGAGGCAAATATAAGTAAAAACATTTAATGTACAAACATTTAATTATAGATACGACCAAACTTTTACAATCATTTATTTATCCTTACCTTTAGTAAATCAAATCACAATACCCAGAAAAGACCCATGGCACTGTATACCAATATCAAGGAAGCTCTCCAAAATCCTCAGGATGTGACCCATCTCAACCTTAGGATTGACTATGGGAAAACGCTTACCGATGAACTATTGGCATGCAAGCACCTTCGAACCTTGGAACTTACTGGGCATTATTATGAAGTACCGGATGCTTTTACCCAATTAAAAGAGCTAGAGCAAATCACTTTTCGTGGGCGATACAACCGTTTTCCGGAATTTATTTTTGGGCTGCCGCAACTCAAGCATCTCTGCTTTGAGGGATATAGTATGACCAATTTTCCTGATAAGTTTCATTTGTTACCGCAGTTATTGTCACTTAAAATATCCAGTAGCTTTGTCAATAATCCTTATTTAAAATTTCCAGAATCTATCTTTTCGCTTACCCAGCTTAAGCAATTGTACCTGTATGCCGACATGCGCAACCTCCACCCCAAGCTGGGGCAATTGAAGCAACTAGAGCAATTTGAATTATCTTATTCTTATTCGCACCAGGAGGCTATGGAAACCATTTGTTCGCTTACCAACTTACAAACCCTTATTTTATCTAATAATGGGCATAATGGACAAGCACTTCATTTGCCAGACTCGGTAGGCAATCTTAAGCGATTAAAACATTTGAGCCTTCAAAACAACCACTTACCCAATCTGCCTCGCTCTTTACGCAAGCTTACTGCCCTGGAAACACTGCAGCTCTCTAATGGAAAGTTTACGCAGTTGTCTTTTCAAAACGGAGACTTGCCCAAGCTTACTACACTGGCACTTGAGCAAAACAAACAACTCAACATTTCAAGCGAGTTGCAAAAGTTTATAGCCTCCCCTATCATCGATTTAAACCTTAAAAGCAATAGCCTTAAGCAGTTTCCACCAGTAGTATTGCAGTTTAAACAACTCCAAAAACTCAATCTGGCGAATAATAAGATTGATCATCTGCCACTCGATATTGTGGATTTACCGGAGCTTAATCAGCTCAATACTACCAAAACTCCCCTGGCCCACACTACCGAGGCTAAGAGTGGCAAACCCATCAATAAGCTATTGGCGTTGTTGCGTAAAAACAACTCCTCGCAACAGTTTAGAAAGGTAAATCTGGCACTGTTGCTCAACGATTGGCAATATTTGAAAGAAGTGACTCCTCAGGACATCTTGCCCGCATTGAATACGCCGCAAAATGTGGTGAGAGAAAATGCATTGATTGCACTGGAAAGACACTTCCCTAATTCTACTGAAGGATTAAGCGCCAAACCAGTCGTGGTTACTATGATTGGAAAAAACAAAGGCTTGCCTATCAACAAAACCTATCAAAAGCTGAAGGAACAGGGAATTCAGATATCGCGGTTTTTGCAAACGACCACTACCCATGTGGTACTGGGTACCGAACCAGGCGAAAAACTAGGACAAGCTCAAGATATGCAAGTGGCTTGGGTGTTGCCTCAACACCTCCGCTCTTATTTGCAGCAGATAGAGGTGCCCTATTTAATGCAAGAAGATCAGCCTCAGGATCCTTTGCAAAGCCTCGAGGAATTGTTGCTCAACAAAGACCCACAAAATGTAGCTTTGGGGCTTACCATGATGCTGGAAGGAGGCATTCCCGAGGAACTTTTGTATGACATTGTCATTTTAGCGCTTAAGAAAAACTACCCACCCAGCCAAACGGCCAAAAAAGTACTGGAACGCTATACTTCAGAAGAATTTAGGGCGGTTTTGCGTAAACATTCGCGTAAATCGATGGTCAATATCTTATGGGCGTTTCAACAAGAGAGACTAATTGACCAGAAAAAACTCGCGTTATCGGCGCTTAAATTCTTTAAAAACGAACCCAATCGTTACTATTATTTCAATACCCTACAGCGCACTGCATTTGAGCTTTGTTTTAAGCAAGGAGGCGAGGTAGCCTCACTAGCGTTGGAAGCCCGTATTCAGGAAGACGCTCTGGAACTGACTGGTTTTTATATCAAAGAAATCCCTCCTGAGTTACGCCAGTTCAATCAACTCAAACATATCAATCTGGGAGGCAATGGGCTAAGAACACTTCCTGGTTGGTTTTCTGAATTTGCCGCTTTAGAAAAACTAGATTTGACCAACAACATGTTCAACAAAAACGAGAAGAATTATTTGAGAAATTCGTTTCCCAATGTCCGCATTTTGTTTTAAAGTTTACTCTAGTTTTCACACTCTCCGGCTATTTTCCATCCAGGTTCTGTCTTCACAAATTGACTCAATAACATCTCATATTGAAATGATGGTTAAGTAGTACATTTGACCTTATAAATTCCAATAAGTGGGTAAGGTTTTAGTCGATGCTTCTGCTAGCCCTGTATCATTGTATTGATTAATCGCCAAATACCTTTTCATTGACTGAAAATCAGGAAAGAGTACCCTCATTTTTTCATCTTCAATCAATGCTTTTATCTCATTACCATGTTGGTCACAATAAGGGATTCCCTCTAGCGACCCATGGCTCACTGCAATGTCTCCTGAAATCAATTGGCCTGCCTCAAATTTTAGACGCTTTGCTTTTCCATAGTGGGTGGTAGGAGCTCCACATACCATACATTCATTGGGCCAAACAGTTTCTATAAAAGCAGGCGCATGAAACTTATCTTCTTTACGAACATCGTTTTCGGTAAATGCTCTTACTTTGCCTTGGTGTAGTGTGAGCCACTCATGACAATTGGTACATTCCAGTTGTTGATGCTTAGTAAATCTATGATAGTTTTTCTCCATGCCGCTCCCCAGTTCAGTGTCACAGTAAGGACAACGGACAGTGATCGCCAATAGGCTATACACCAAACTCACTACTATATAAATAATGGCTATCGGGTCAGCTGCTTTCACTACCCAGGCTACTTCAATCATTTCGCCAAATTCTTCTAAAATGACCGCTAAAAACACACCCACCAACAGGCTAAAACCTACCTTTTTGAGTACTATCCAGATAGATACTTGCCATCCTTGATGTATTTTGGGAGTTTCGTTAGGGATAATATCTCCCTGATAGTTATAACCGTATTCCTCCATAATGTTAAATAATTTAGCTCACTTGTGATACTTAATGCTTGCCTCCTCATCATTTCCATTTTGTCATTTCTACCTTATCATTTGACAGGCAATCACACGATGAGGGCCATCAAAAAACTTACCTTATTATCGTACAATATTTAACCGTCACCATTTACTTTATTTAATATCCAGAAAAATTAAATGGAGTACAATCATGAGTACACCTGAAATAACTTCGGCGACTCCTACATTCCAGTAATCTTTTCGATATATTTCCTCCGCTTTCTCAAGCATTTCTTTCTTTGATTTAGGCGGTTCGGCTTGTTTTTCTTTCTCTGAGGTAACTTTATTTTTAATCTTCACTACAAAAGGAGTTACCTCTTTGGTGGGTTTGGCCAATACCAATGTATTTTCTTGTTCAAATATTTCTCCCGCTATTTGTAGGTTGGCTCGGTGAGGAATTATTTTTTCTATGTATCGGTAGCCCTTTGTTATCACAGGGGTGTCTCCCAAAGGTTGAATACCTTCGGGAGCTTTCTTTCTTAATTGATCCAGCGTAGTAATCGTATTTTGTGCCGCTCCTCTTAGGTCTACTGTGAGCGTTTCTTTGAACTCATCGCTCAAGGTGAATCTTATCTGGCTTTCTTCTTCGTTTAAGACTCTCTGTCGAATAGTTACCTGGTCTCCAGAATCTTCCTGCACTTCGTATTCGTGAATCACTTGAGTATGGTAATACAGCACCTCTCTCCCACTGTAAGGGGCCTTCAAAGGAGTTTCTGTTTGTCCTATCCCCTCTACAACAACCCCTTCTTTGTCTTTTTTATCTCCTTGTCGATACGCTTTGATGGCTTCGGCGATCGTAATGATTTTACCCAGAGTAACTCCCATTACCGTGTCACCAAAAATAATCGGTAATCCTTTGTAAGGCTTATTTTGATAAGTATTTAGCGCACGTTCTTCAGAAACACTCCGGCGATACATTCCCATCAACCCGTGTAATAAAAACAATATTCCTATGACAATCATATCTGCTATTTTTAAACGTTTACGTTCAGTACTATAAATAATCCCAACGCTACCATCGCAGCGCTTACCAGTATCTTCGTCAGGTTTACCGCAAAAGAAAATTGCGTTTGCTTTTGTAGCGCGGTGTGTAATTGTTCTTGGGAGGGTGCCATCAGTATACCTAGCGTTTTGTATTGAATGGGATTGGCAATCACTAGTTGATCATTTAGACTGAAAACCTGACCAAAAACATACAATGGAGTCTCGCAAGGAATAGAGGATTCTACGTATTTGTAACGCACAGTTTGACGTTCTTCTTCGTGCTTCTCGTCGGTAACAAACCCTACTGGAGGTTTGGTATCATACCACTCTACTACCTCCACAGCATCTGGATTGAGTGTTACGAAGTCTACAAAAATTTTTTGGTGCGTACCTTCTTCTAGGTAAAATGGGGTAAAATGTTTTTCACTGACTATCTCATCAGTATGTAGTGTCCCAGATTCAGACTCATTTTCAGAGGTGGCTTTCAAAGTATATTCTTGGGTCACACTGGTATGATAAAAAACAACTTGTTGTTCGCTTCGTTCTGCCAATAGCGGCTTATCGGTATTTGCCGTGCCTGTAAGACTTATAATTTTACCCAAGAAATCCTTGGCTTGGCTGTTAATATCACTTACCGAATGTATAGATGTAGTGTTTACCGCATCTACTTTACTTACAATGTGTCGGTGTCGCAAACCATTGGCTATCAAAAGGCCAAAATAATGGGCGCTCACAACTGTAATGCAAGCCCCAAGGAGTCCTAAAAGAATCATCTTAATAACTTTTAACTTGTAACAAATTTGAAAACATTCGTACTTTTTTTGTAATACAGGGCCTATTGCTTGACCAGTATTCTTACAATTCGTTCCTGACCAACCTGCATCAGTAAAAAGTATCTTCTGGTGGAACGGATTGGGATATATTGCCAAAACACCTTGAAATAATTACTCAATCCGATCAATCGCGAACGAGTACCTATTCGTCGCTTGCCTGAAACGAGTATAGGACCTCTGGCCCGTTGCTACCGAAGAAAAGGTGTACGGGTTTTATCCCTAGATTGGTATTACTCCATTGTAAAAGCATAAGTGATGCTTCCGGTTTTCTCGTTGTTGAGTGTTACTTTAAAAGTAAGCTGGGTAGACGTAACGGAAACCTCAGTAAGCGAAGCGGTGTAAGGGGTGCCACTACCCGGAGTCAATGTTACCGTGTTTCCGCCAAAAACATAGCTACCTGACTCGGTAACACTACCTAAGTTATGGGAATAGGTACCATCGCTGTTAAACTGGGCTGTTTTACCCGAAAAACCATTGGTAACATCAGTATTGCTATTGGTTTGATCAATCACCGTTTTGATGGTCCAACCCTTGGCGGTAAGCAATGATGCTTCGTTTGGTCCATCATCCGTTTTGTTATTACAAGCGCCAAGTATCATCACGCTCAATATCACTAAACAAGTAAGGTATGTGTGAGTTGTTTTCATAATTCAAATAATGTTTTTGAGTAAAGTAAGGGCGAAATATGCAGAAAGTAGTCTCAGTTACCTTTCTGATACCTACAAAATAGGTCTATCTTATCATCTACACTTATAACTACCTGTTTATCAGAATTTAACAACAGTCATTAATCAAAATAGTCTTATGTTTTTTTTCGATATTGCGCAAAAGTTAAGTCTTTACTTTTCTTGATACCTGATTAAAAATGGCTTAAAGGATGTCACAGATTCACAGCTAATAGTACGAATTGCTCCTCCTTTTTTTATGCGACCTATGCCTATAAAAATTCGCGTGGAGTTTGGGGTTAAAAAAACAGTTGTGAATTATTGGATAATGGTCACTCTTACCAAATAATGGATGGTACTGTTACAGGAGCTTTATAGACTTAAAGTAAAAGTTTGATCACTATTTGATTTCTCATATTTCCATAACTACAGCTCACCCCAGGCTTTTTCCGTGCCTTTATTGCCATTTTTGTAAACCATCTATGAATATGTTTCTGGTTTTTCAGGTTAAAATTTGGAAATGGATGATTACGTTCTGGTGGGGTACAGGAGCCTTCAAACTCCTGTTTACTATTCAAATTATTTGTTCCATTTAAAGCCTTCTACATCAAAATAGATGATTTGCATTCCAGCATCATAAAAAGGGGCCTCGATCATCAGTTTTTTGGCTTTCTTGAGCTTGTTAATAAATTGGTTGGCGTTCACGATAAATATGGTAGTGGCGGATCCATCGCTTGTGCCTGCATAACTATAATTAAAAGGTTTTTCATCGTCAAACTTCACCCTCACCGAACGCTCATTCATAATACTGGGCATAAATTGTCCCTTAGATACAGTTAAGGCTACTTCATTGGCTTTGCCCATATTGCGCACCAACAAAGTAAACGAAGAGCCGCCTTGATACGGAAAATCAAACTCAATTTCATTGGTAGAGGTGGTATAAGTATAGAAGCGTTTCTCTCCCGACATTTTATCTTCGTTTTCCACATTGGTCCAGTTTGGTTTCTTCTCTTTCTTCTCTTTTTTCTCTTCTTTTTGTTCATCTTTAGTACTTGTACTGGTCTCGCTGCTACTTGCGGTGTTATCCTTACTTTCTTCCGAATCGGTGCTGGCTACTGCCAGTACTACAAAAAATACCACCAACATAAAAGAAGCAAAGGTTTGAACATACTTTTTCATAAATATTGATATTATGGGTTTATATTTAATTTGTTTTTATTATCTCATGCACTCACCGAGTTCGCTTTAAACAATCCCTGGTAAGTGAGCCTGATTTGTAAATGTTTACTTGATTGAATATTCCTCACCTATTACCACACCATAAGGTATTGCCTGCTTGGGTCCAGAGCACCAATGGTGCCCCTGCACCCAAGATGTAAAACAATACATCTAAGGGGTCAAATACGCCTGAGGTAATCTGAAACAACTGGAGTACTTCTACCAAAAGTATCAATAAGGTCACCAGTAAAATCCAGAAATAGGGTTGTTTAGAAGGCTTGTGTTTCCACAAATAACAAATCGCACATCCATACGAAAACATCCAAAGGCCATCGGGAAGAGAAAAAAGTACCCACCCGGGGATATGTTTTTTATAAGGCATAGTATAATACCTCAAATGCTCCACAAAATGATCTAAACCAACCAGCGCTATCCAATCGAATAGCTTCAATGTGTTTGTCCGAAAACATACATAAATCAAGCTCCCAACCAATAGAGAACTGATACCGCTCAGCAATAGCTGCTGGTGAATATTTGTATGAGTATTATGCATTTGTATTAGCGCACTGATGTAAAAATTTTGAATGATCCTTAGAAAGGGCAACTGACTGTATCGTGATTTTTTTGCTTTGGATTGGCCTATCAGCCTTTATCTTTTACAATAGGACTGATCCAGTCAACAAGTGATACATTAAGGGTCGCGATTGATTGGGATTACCATCCATCATTTGTAGCCAAGCCTGCTACCATTCGTCCCTGAAGGTGCTTGCTTCTCAACTGTGTATGAAGTGTACAGAAGTTTTTGATAAGTAAAATCTGAGTGTGGGTATTGAGAAAAAACCGACAAAATATTGTCAAAACTCCCCATTGAGGACGGGGCATTCTACAAGATGTTTGAGTCATTATAATAAATGCTATTATGTGAATAAATTAGTGAAAACTCATTCTTTACTCTGCCAGAAAACTCCGGCATTTCAATCTTCTTGTGAAAGTATTTCCCTCAATTTTAGGTATTAAAAAAGTTCAGGTTATTGTTTCATAAGCCTGAGGTGTGTCAGCCATGTAGTTAGTTCAACTTTGTGCAACTACCATTGCAAACTTTTGGGCGAAATAAAGGTAAAGCGTTGCAAAAAACGTCTCAACACTTATTTTGAGACCACTAAAGCAAGTCTCACTCAACGTAGCAAGGTCTCAAAGAAATGTAGTAGCCTGACAATCAAACCGTCACAGGGGTTAATCGTCTGATGACTCCTCGATCATTTTTCTATATTGAGATGGAGTTAAACCAGTATATTTTTTAAAAATTCGATTGAAAGTAGCTTTAGAACGAAACCCTGAGTCATAAGCAATCGCAATTAGTTTGAGATGATCTACACCTCCCTGCTTTATTCGCTCTTTGAAAGCATTGACCCGACAATGATTGATATAGTCATAAAAACTGGTCTGTAGTTCCCGGTTGAATAATTCAGATAACCTTCGTTCTGAGATTTTCATTTTTTGGGCAAGGTTCGCCAGTGAGATATCTTCTTCTTTATACAGTTGTTGTATAACCACAAACTCATACAGCTTTTCTTTGAGTTGTGCTGTAACTTCTGATTCTTTCAAAGTTTGTGAATCTGACATAGGCTGGGTGAGGGCTTTTTCGTCTGAAACCTGTCCATCCACAGGTAAAAGCATATTTGTTGAATCTTGGGTCAATTTTAGCTTTGCTCGTTTGGCTCGCCTATTCAAATAATACCCCAAAATAAAAATACCGACAATGCTCAAATAAAACCACCAGGTTTGCCACCAAGGGGTTTGAATGACTACTGTCCATCTGAACTCTTTTTCATCCTTGAGACCTGGCTCACTCTGCAAGGCTACTCGGAATTCATGAATGCCAGGAGGTAAGTCAAAATAATTGATCGGTGAAGCAGCATTTGTATAGTGTAAACCCGCATCTAACCCCTTTGCCATTGGCTTAGGACCAACTGAAGATGACTGGAGATGGTGCTTATCTGGTGTGAACCTAAACCCAATGATGGATTCTTTGTAAGAAGCTTGAATAATATCATTTGGCTCAACCGTATAAAATGAAGGCGATGCATTGGGCGAAACACTGGATTGTTTAGTCACCTGTAGCTTAAGGCCAGATCCTTGTTTGGCCTGACGCGAATGAGGTTTGGTTGGCTTACTAGGGCCTTCTTTTAACTCGCCATCGGCTTGGGCCAATGGGTTATGAATTAGGAGTAGGTTTTTGCCTGGTAAAGGTCCCTGAGGGGTGTTGTTGGTCAGGTTGCCCACTGGTATCTGATGATTTTTTATGTTTAAAGAACTAGTTTGGGGCATTGCCTGGGTTTGCAATAACAGATTGGACACAATGATCACATTAAATAGCTTAAAGAAGCATTTTTTCATGAAGGGATTCAAGTTAATTGATGTTAAACTGATGATGCGAAGAATCGTGTGTTGGCAAGGTTGCTCAAACCACTATACATCCCTATATCTAAAATAAAAGTGAAGACAATAGGATAGCTGACTAATCTTAAGATTTGCCCAAATAGTTTGGCAATCAAGTTAGTGATTGTTTTAGCTTAAACACACGCTGAAAAAACAATACTTTGATAGTTTCAAAAACAGGAATAGATAGTAATTATGACCAGGGGCATATACCCAAGGAGTCTTCTTTACAGAATACGACTACTCTTTTATCAAAATAAAGTAAATAATACAGAGGCGATCAGAAGTTACTGAAGATTCGCCAGGGAATAGGAAAGAATAAAAACACCTTGATCAGTCAGGGCATTTTTGTCAAAAAGGCGTTAAAAATAGGCAGAATTAAAAAGGTATGCTCGCTGAGCGGAGTAATGGGCATAATAAAATTTTTGGTAAAAGGTACTGTTGATCATATTTTCTTTAATAAATGTGGAATTTGTAGGGTAATATTATTTAAAAACAGTTATGAAATGTTAGAGGATAATGCAACTTATTGAGTATAATCTTACAAGAGGTGTATTTACTTTTGGGAAGTATTTTCAGTTGAATCAATTATTTATTTACTCAATCACAAGAAGTTTGATCCTCTTACTTTTTTTTACGTGATTTGATCGTGTATTGTTGTTATTGTACTTTCATATTGAGACAAAACACCGATATAATTAACTCACTATTAACACATTACGCTTGTTAATAATTAAATTTAAACATTCAATTTTATGCAAAAAAAAGTATACTACCTCTCTACTTGTAATACCTGCAAACGCATTATGACGGAGCTAAACATTGGGGAGGAGTTTGAACAGCAAGATATTAAAACTGATAAAATCACGGCTGAGCAACTAGAAGAAATGCAGCAATTGGCGGGGAGTTATGAAGCCCTGTTTAGCCGGGTGGCTCGCAAGTACAAGGAGCTTAACCTGAAAGAAAAGACCTTGACTGAGGATGATTATAAGGACTATATTTTAGAAGAATACACTTTTTTAAAGCGCCCCGTTTTTATTGTGGGAGAGGAAATTTTTATTGGCAATAGTAAAAAAAATGTAGCGGCTTTGGCAGAGAAACTCAATTAGTTTGAGGGCTTATGAATTGAAAGGTTTTATCAAAAAAATACTGGGAATAGGCCCACCCTATTCCCAACCTGTTTACTATAATCTTACGTGTACATCTGCTTCTTTCAAATAGCTTTTAAGCTCTTGAATCCCAATTTCGTTGAAGTGGAAAATACTGGCCGCTAAACCTGCATCGGCGTGGGCCTGGTCAAATACTTCTTTGAAATGGGCTTTGGTACCTGCTCCTCCCGAAGCAATGACTGGGATCGTTAACATTTCAGTTACTCGTTGGGTAGCTTCCAATGCAAAACCACTCTTGGTACCGTCGTTGTTCATCGAAGTAAACAAAATCTCTCCTGCCCCTCTTTCCTGGGCTTCTTTGGCCCATTCAAATAATTTAATATCAGTTTTTTGTTTGCCTCCGTGGGTGTGTACCCACCATTCGCCTTCTACTTCGCGAGCATCTATGGCAATGACAATACACTGCTCGCCAAACTCTCGGGAAGCCTCAGTTACTAGCTCAGGATTACGCACAGCTGCTGAATTGATGGTAATTTTATCAGCGCCCGAATCTAATAATACCGAAATGTCTTCTACTGATTTGATACCTCCCCCTACGGTAAATGGAATATTGATATTCTCAGCAATGCGTTTTACCAAAGCTGCCAGGGTTTTTCGCTTTTCGTTGGTAGCTGTAATATCTAAAAAACACAGCTCATCGGCTCCTTCTTCGGCATAGCGGCGGCCCAACTCTACCGCATCTCCAGCTACGATTAGGTTTTCGAACTGTACTCCTTTTACGGTGAGGCCGTCTTTTACATCCAAACAAGGAATTATTCTTTTAGTAATCATTTTTTAATAATTATATTGTTTCGCCTTCGGCTTATTGTTGCATTGTTAAATTGTTTCGCAATGCGCAGCGGAAATCTCTCTTTTGCAAATATGATAGTCAATTATGAGTTATGAATTGATGAATTATTCCGCAATGCGCCGCAAAACTATAGACTAGATAAACTACCAACTCCTAACTATGAACTAATCTCCGCTTCGCGCTCACTTTTCATTTTTCACTTTTAGCTTTTCACTCAAAAAGAGCCGCCCTTGTTCCCTGATCCCCGTTCCTCTCTTCGCTTGGCGCTATTTTTAATTTAAAAGGCTACGCATAAGCTTTTAGTTCTTCCAAAGAGATGCGGTTTTCGTAAATGGCTTTGCCTACAATCACCCCATTGATCCCTGCTTCGTCTAATGCTACAATATCTTGCATACTAGCTACTCCCCCACTGGCAATAATGGTCATCTCAGGAAAACGTTGTCGTAGGTTTTGGTATAAATCTAAAGCCACTCCCTGTAGCAAGCCATCTTTGGATACATCGGTACAAAAAAACTGATGGAGTCCACTGGGGATAAAATCGGCAATAAAATCATAAATACTTACTTCAGATTCGTCTTGCCAGGCGTTGATTGCAATTTTTTCACCCTTCACATCCGAAGCCAATAAGATTTTGTCAGCTCCAAATTGCTCCAGCCAACTTTTGAATACCGCTGGTTGTTTGACTGCCAAACTACCAATATTGGCCATTGCTGCTCCCGCATCCAGTACCGCTTGTACTTGCTCGGTAGTCTTGATTCCCCCACCATAATCTATCGTGAGCGAAGTTTTGGCCGCCATTTGCTCTACCAATGCCAAATGCTTGGGTGCACCGCTTTTGGCTCCATCCAAATCTACCACGTGCAGGCGTTGAAAGCCTTCATCCTGGTATTTTTGAGCCATTTCTACCGGGTCTTTGTCATATACCTTTTTTTGGTCATAATCGCCCTGCGTAAGGCGTACACATTGCCCGTTGATAATATCTATTGCTGGAATTATTTGAATCATAATAGGTTAGCTTTGAGCAATCAGCCCAAGCTTAGGCATAAAGTGAGCACAAGCTTAGGCTGGTCACAATTTATATTTCTAAAAAGTTTTGAATGATTTTGCTGCCTTGTTGGCTACTCTTTTCGGGGTGAAATTGGGCCGCATAGAAATTATCTTTTTCTATCATGGCCGAAAAAGGGATGATATGGTCCGACTGAGCCGAAGTATGCTCTGAAAGCTCCACAAAATAACTGTGGACAAAATACATATAGTCTGCTTCGGTAAGTCCCTTGGTGAGGGTGCCTTTCATTTCCTGGAGGTTGTTCCAGCCCATGTGTGGTACTTTATATCCATTGGTTTGCTCATTTACAAAGCGATCAAACTTAACTACCTCAATAGGAAACACACCCAAACAGGTGGTGTCACCTTCTTCGCTGTGCGCACATAGCAACTGCATGCCCAGGCAAATGCCCAAAAAAGGTTGTTTGAATTGGGGAATGAGTTGGTCCAGGTTTTTACTTTTTAAGTAGGCCATTGCCGAATGGGCATGCCCTACTCCCGGAAAAATCACTTTGTCGGCAGATGCCAACTTATCTGGATCATCGGTGATGAGCGGAGTTACTCCCAGCCGCTCGAGGGCGTGGCGTACCGATTGGGTATTGCCCGCATTGTATCGCAAAATGGCTACTTGCATTGTCTTTTTT
>DMXI01000509.1 GCA_003483885.1 Microscillaceae bacterium | reverse complement strand
AGCTCAGCAAAAAAATGGAACAGCGGCTCAAAGAACGGCCTACCATTCAGGCATTTATGGAATATCTGGAGAAAAATAAAGTGACCAAAACCTTTGAGTTTGCCGAAGATCGCGACGAGTACATTGCAACCATTGATGCCTACTTTCCAGAAGCCAATTTACCTGACTTAATTACCAAAGAGAAGGAACGGGAAAAATTTGTGCTGGCTATTAAAGCTAAATACAATGGACGCATCATTATGTCGCTTTTTCCTGATTTGAAAGGCAAGGCATTGGGTACTTTTATGATGAACTTTCAGAGTCAGTGGGAAGATTATGAACGGGCTTTTTATGAGATGACAGCGGAGGAGATTGAAAGGTCACTAGGGGAATTTTATACAAGAAACTATCTTGTATAAACCAATTTATTCATGACCCAAAATGTTGCGCTGTGTGAAGAAAAGAGTTGTATTAATTTTGTTCCTTTTGTTACCTGGCATAGTACAAGGCCAAAAGTATGTTACCTGTAATAGTTTAGATGATGCTTTTAAAAAGCATTTACGGGTAACATCGCTCAGCCTAGGCTATCACAAGTTGACCAAACTCACAAACAGGATTGGAGAATTAGCCAATTTAAGATCGCTTTTTGTCAATAATAATCAAATTTCTTCCCTGCCTTCCGAAATTGGTAACTTAGTACAGCTCGAGCGTTTAATTCTTAAATACAATACCCTTGCCTCATTACCTCCACAAATTGGAAGATTAAAAAACTTAATTAATCTGGAAATTTGCTGTAATTACCTTGACAGTTTACCTCCAGAAATTGGCAAACTAACAAACCTGAAAAATCTTCGTGCTTCTAATAATCAGCTGACATCATTGCCTCGGCAAATTCAAAAATTAGCCAATTTACATACGCTTTGGCTCGACAATAATCAACTGGTTACTTTACCACCCCAAATTGGGCATTTGAAAAGTTTAGCGGTGCTTTATCTGAAAAATAATTCTCTAAACACCTTACCCAAAAGCTTTACAAAACTAAAAAGCTTGCAGATGCTCTCCTTAAGTTATAATAAATTTACGAAGATATCTTTAAAGTTAGGCAAGTTGTCCAGGTTAGAATGGTTGAATCTGGATCACAATCAATTAGCTGAACTACCCAATAGTATCTGGAAATTAGCCAAGTTACACACCCTTTTTCTACACAAAAATAAATTTAAAAGGCTATCTGAGAATATTGGCAAATTGGTACAATTAAAAACACTTTCGCTTGCTGAAAATGAGCTTTCTTACTTACCCGCACAAATCAGTCGCCTCAAAAAGTTAGAAAAACTTTACCTCGATCAAAATCAGTTCAGTCAGTTATCTAAAAATATTGGTAGTTTAACCCAATTAAAAATACTTGTTCTTTCTAAAAACAGGCTAACGAGTTTACCTAACAGTATCAGAAAATTAGTAAATCTGGAAAGGCTTTATATTACGCAAAATCGCCTTACTAAATTATCGGGTGCTATCGGGAAATTGACTCAGCTAAAAGAGCTTTACCTAAACAATAATCAATTGAGTACTTTGCCGTGGACTATTCGTAAATTGACTCACTTGAAGCTCTTACATTTGAGAGGCAATCCTATATCAGCAAAAGAAAAGGCTCGAATCAGAAAATTATTACCCCATACAAAAATTTATTTTTAACCATTCATAAACTAAAAGCCCTCTTTGGTGAATTAATGGGCCTGGCTTTCAGGTAAAATGGTTAAATTCAGCATAAACAAATGCCCTGTTTATGAAAAGCTTGATCATTATATTTATCAGTTTATTGGTTTGGGTGGGAGGTTTTGCCCAAAAATACAACAATCTCCAAGAAGCACTAAAAACTCCTTTGAAAGTCAAGGAACTTGATCTCAGCCGACAGGATCTAAAAGAAATACCCAAAGACATAGGTCTATTCAAAAACCTTCGAAAATTAGATTTATCTAACAATGAGTTAACTACTTTGCCCGATGCAATTGGACAACTAGTAAAATTGACTGATTTGACAGTAAATGATAATCGCTTGAATAAGTTACCCGTTACGTTGGGGCAATTACCCAAGCTCAAATTCTTGCTTTTATTCAACAACCATTTTAATACATTCCCCAGTGAAATACTCTCCCTAAAAAAGCTTGCTTATCTGAGTTTAGGACAGAACAGACTCAAAGAGCTCCCAGCAAACATTGCTCAACTTACCAACTTGATGGACTTAGACCTGAAGTTGAATCAACTATCCAGTATACCCCAAGAAATTGGCAAGCTCAAAAACTTATGGAATTTAAACTTGGGATATAACTACCTTAAAGTAATTCCGGCCCAAATAAAATCGCTGAAAGAATTGAGGCGATTATCCCTGGAAAGAAATGCTCTGGATGAAGCTCAAAAGAAACGACTTAAACAATGGCTCCCTGATTGTACGATTGATTTCTAGCGTTAATTTGGGATAAACAAACCAAATTTCGCCTGTTTATAAACTCAAACCTACCCTTCGTGAATTCGGCTGCATTGTATTCCTAAGAAGAAGTTATTTTAGTGGAAAACTATAATACACGCTAAGAATATGATGAAAAAAATTGCCACGTTGGTAGGCTTATTATTCCTGACTGGGGTAGCAAAGGCCCAATTGATTACAACGAAATCCATATTAGAAAAATGTCCGGAAATGGAAGTAGGTAAGATATACACGGGCAAAGAGGTACGCGCTGCCCAAAAAAATTTCCCGAAAGGGGTATACATGATAGGTTATGGTTCAACAAAAAATTATCCCTTTGCCAAAATCACTGGAAAAAAAGTGACGGTCTTGCTCACCTTTGAAGACCAATACAAAGGTGAAATTGTGTATATGCACGCCTACACCTACCGACGCAAAACCAATAAACTGGAGCAATCGCAAAGTTATATTTACAACGATGGCAAGGCCAACCGAGCCACCACTTACAAAAGCACCATCCAATTGACTAAAGACCAAGAACTCATCATTGATGCTAAGGAAAATGGCAAACAAAAAATAGGTAAATACAAGCTAGGCAAGAAGCGGCTTTCGTTTGTAGAATGGATCAAGGATTAGAGTATGTTTAAAAATTAGTTTTCTATAATTGATTTCCAAAGGTGAAACAGAGATCGCCTTCGGCTAAGTTATAATCTGGGCTAAAAAAGTGATTTTTACGCACTGATATCAGTTATTTTTGCATCAATAGCTTAGGCTATTCATTTAAAAATAACTTCATCAATACAAAAAACTCATCAGTTTTATCTCCGAAGACAAAATTCAAACATACTCTTAGCTTTATCTTCTCCCCTCTTTAAATTACATTTTTGAGGGGATTTTTTTGTTTTAGACCTACTACTTTTCCCTCCCAGGTTTGTTTTACCTATAGAAACTATCTAAACCTATAACACTATGAAATATTTCCTATTGATTCTGGCCTTTTTTGTGCTTTTGGGCATCCATCAAACTACCCAAACTCAAACCATTGCGCCATCCAAAAAGGCAAAAAAAATGGTAAAGGCCTCTATAAATGCTACCAGTTTTCCTCAAACAAACGAACAGGAAGAAGCTCAAAAAATAAAAGCCAAATTGGCTGAAGTAAAAGATGCAATGCTTGAGAAAAGATTGCTACACGAGCTTTGGATGCTTACCCGCAACAACAAACAGCGCAGCAATTCTTTAGACATCAACCTATACATTGCTATCAAAGATGCCAACGGAAAGCATATACACATTAACCAACGCCAGCAAGGTCACATTGCTCACATTACCTTGGGTGGTTATACTCAAGGCCAAAAGCGCACCCTTCAATGGCAAGTAGAGATCAAGCATCGCTTGGTTGATATGAAAAATTTATCGGAGTTGATGTACGAATAAAGGATTTAGCCTCTCAAAAAATGGCATCCACAAGCGAGCACCAAAACAATGAAGTAGCAATGCTTGTGGATGCAGTATTTTAATTTATCATCTCTAACCATCTATCGTAGCAATACACTTGAGCTCAATGGCTATAGGGGTAGGCAAACAGTTGATTTCTACTGTAGTACGGCAGGGCTGGTTGTCTTTGAAATACTCAGCATAGATTTTATTGTAGGTCTTAAAATCATCTTTCATATTGGTCAAAAACACGGTCACGTCTACCAACTGATCCCAGCTTGAGCCTGAGTCTTCCAGAATGAGTCGTACATTTTTGAATACCGAATGGCACTGAGTCTCAATGTCGTAAGAAGCAATGTTGCCCTCATCGTCTAGTTCTACGCCTGGTATTTTTTTGGTACCTCGCTCGCGTGGCCCCACCCCTGACAAAAACAACAAATTGCCCACTTTGCGGGCATGTGGATACAAGCCCACAGGTTCAGGGGCTTTGTTTGAGTTTTTTATATTTTGATTTTCGCTCATTAGATAATTTTAATAGATAAAGTTGTCAATCTTTCTAACATACCTTATTTATGATTGCTACATAGTCCCGATTCCATCAAGATCATTCAACAATTCACATTTTTAATACATCTTAATACACACATTCTTAGGCTCAGTAAAGAACTCCAAGGCATCGAAACCTCCTTCGCGGCCTACTCCTGAGGCTTTTACCCCGCCAAATGGGGTACGCAAATCGCGCAAGAGCCAACAATTGACCCATACTATTCCGGCCTCAATTTGGTGCGCCATACGAGTAGCTCGGCTCAAGTTTTCGGTCCAAAGCGTAGAAGATAAGCCATACTGTACACTGTTGGCGTACTTCAGTACTTCTGCTTCAGTTTCAAAAGGCATAATGGTCACTACTGGGCCAAAAATCTCTTCCTGATTGGTGCGACAATCATAACTCAGCCCTTCTATCACGGTGGGTTCTAAGAAATAACCATTTTCACATCGTCCGCTTAACTTGCGACGATTACCCCCTGTTAAGATGGTACCTCCCTCCTGCTGGGCCAACTCAATGTACGACAACACTTTGTTCATATGGGGTTCTGACACCACCGCCCCTACTCGAGTATTGGCATCTTCTGGATCACCAATCACCAACTCTTTGACTCGCTGCACAAAATCGGTTTTGAACTTTTCATACAGGGATTTTTCTACAAAAATGCGTGAACCACACAAGCAAATCTGCCCCTGATTGGCAAACGAAGAGCGTAAGGTGGTTTCTATCATTTCTTCATAGTTGCAATCGGCAAATATGATGTTGGGGTTTTTGCCTCCCAGCTCTAGCGAAAGCTTTTTGAATTTGGGCGCTGCTTCTCGAGCAATCAATTCTCCCGTTTTGGTACCACCCGTAAACGATATGGCTTTTACCTTTGGATGATTGACAATGGCCGATCCGGCGTTCCCTCCATAACCGTGTATTATGTTAAGTACACCTTTAGGTAATCCTGCCTGCTGGCAAATCTCAGACAATAGATAAGCCGTCATTGGGGTAATTTCAGAAGGCTTAGCCACTACACAGTTCCCAGCAGCCATAGCGGGTGCTATTTTCCAGGTAAATAAATACAAAGGCAAGTTCCAGGGAGAAATACAACCCACCACCCCCAGCGGATGACGCAAAGTGTAGTTAATAGCGCTGCTTTCCATACTGTGGGCTTTGGACTCAAAATGTACCAGAGCGGTAGCATAAAAGCGAAAGTTTTTGGCCGCTCGGGGAATGTCTACGTGGGTAGCCAGGCTCACTGGTTTGCCATTGTCTAAAGATTCGGCTTTGGCCAAACGATCCAGGTTTTGCTCAATCAACTCCGAAATCCGCAACATAATCCGGGAACGTTGCTCTGCAGGGGTGTTGGCCCATCCTTCAAACGCAGCCTGGGCCGCCTCTACTGCCTGGGCTACATCGGCTTCGCCCGAATCTGGAATCAGCGAATATACTTCACCAATGGCTGGATCATAATTATCGATGTATTGCCCTGAAATCGGCGGCACCAGTTCGCCATTAATATAGTTTTGTAATTTTTGCATATTTTTTGGTTTGTAGTTAGGAGTTCGTAGTTTTTAGTCTATAGCATTCAGTCCATAGTCCATAGCACCTGATAGCCGTTGGCCTTTTGCTCTTGGCAGTTGGCTTTTTTCGGCTGTTCCAGCAGGCACTACCAAATTTAAAATCGCGTTTTTATGATTATAATCCGCTCATTGTTAGCAAGTTATTTATTTGGCAGTTAGAAGTTTTGCAACGCATTGCATCACGAAGCCATCAGGCGAAGGCGAAACAATAGAGCAATAAAAATTCTCACATTTGCAAAACCTTGTCCTGAGCAAAGACGAAGAAACTAATTTATAATTGATCAATTCATAACTCATAATTGTTCATTAACCATTTACCATTAGGTCAATAATTGATCAATTTATAATTCATAATTAAATACAAATCACTCCCCCAGCTTAATGCGATCTATCTCTACCTTGGCCTTGATATCTTTTAAGTTTTTGTCTTTGAGCGACTTATGTTTTTCCGAAAAGGGATCTACCTCCACTTTTTTCTCAAATTCATACGTCCCTCCCGCCGGAATATTGGTCGTCAAAGATTCATCAAAACTCAAGTATTTTTCGTCAAAAGCATCTGTAATGTCCACCTCTAGCTTCAGCGCAGTGATGACATAAGGAGTAGGGTTTTGTATCTCAAACCTAAAAATATGATAGCGCTTGAGTTTGTCCTCCATCGATTCGCCACTAAAGGCTCCCTTGTATCTTTTCTTGACCAAGCGCACTACCAATTGCTTGGCTACCCCTCTTTTGGTGATGGGTTTCGAGCCATCCAGCGGTTTATTCTTTGACGGATCTTCAAATCTCCAGGTGCCATCGTCATACAAAATCACCTTGTCCCCATCTTGAGTAAGCCCGTTAATTTTGCGCACTTTTTGTCCGTTTTGGGTAAGGTTCAATTGGCTTCTTTGTACCCCACTATCGCCACAGGCACCGAGCAGCAATACTAGTCCTAGTACACTAGAAAATCTTGTTATTTTAGTCATATGCTTATTTTTATCGCATCAAATCCATATCCACCAACTCATAAACCAAATGGCCAGAAGCCATGTTCTCTAGGGTGAAAATACCTTTATTGTGCAAACTTTCCAGTTTTTGATTGGCCTCATCAATAGAAATTCCCAAACGCATAACCAAAATAGTAGCAGTTACTTTGCCTTGGTTGGCCACCGCCACCTCTATCACATCTTTGTCAGATGCTTTTTTGGTTTGTGTCTGGGTCATAAAATCATCCGAAAAATGTTGTTGATAATCTACGGTAATCTGTTCTTTGGTCTTTTTTGCTTTTTTAAATAAATATAAAAAGGTAAGACCAGTAATAATCATAGGGGCAACAATCTTTAAAATCTCCATACAATGGTATCCAGTAATCTTCTAGTTTACTTCATTAAATCCATATCCACCAACTCGTACACCAAGTGACCCGAAGTGGTGTTTTCTAAAGTAAAAATGCCTTTATTGTGTAAAGAATCCAGCTTTTGGGTAGCATCATCTATCGAAATATCCAGGCGTGCGCACAAAATAGTAGCTGTTACTTTGCCTTGGTTAGCCATCGCCACGTCTATTACATCTTTGTCAGACGCTCTCCTGGGCTGGGCCTGATTTGCCAGTCCTTCTTTCAAAGTTTGGGTAAAATTACCCGTTACTTGTTCAGTGGTATTTCTTATATTTTTGAATACAACAAAAAAGGCGACCCCAAAAATGAGCATCACCCCAAAGGTGATCATAATAATAAAAACTGCCATAGGTGTATGTTTTGATTGATATTATAACACTCTTTCAATATACACATTATAAGCTGGAAGTACGCCCTCCGTCTACCGGAACATTAATTCCATTGACATAACCTGCCGCAGGGCTGGCCAAAAAAGCAATTACGTTGGCTACTTCTTCTGATTCGGCAAAACGACGAGCAGGAACTCCCGCTTTCATCATTTCTTCTATTTCTTCGTTGGTTTTCTTCATTTTTTGCGCTCGGTTTTCTACAATTTGCTGCAGGCGAGCCGTTTTGGTAAACCCTGGTAATACGTTATTTACTGTAATGCCGTGAGGGCCCAACTCGTTGGCCATTGTTTTGGACCAATTGGCTACTGCTCCTCTAATGGTATTAGAAACCCCCAAGCCGTTGATGGGTTGTTTTACCGAAGTAGAAATTACATTGATAATCCGCCCAAAACCTTCCTTGCGCATGCCTTCCATCAGGGCTTGTACCAATACGTGGTTGCACACCAAATGCATATCAAACGCCGCCTTGAACTCTTCTATTTCGGCATTGGCAATGGGTCCGCCTGGAGGGCCTCCAGTATTGTTGATCAAAATATGGATGGCCTGAGGACTGTCTGACAAATAATTGTCAATTTTTTCGTGTAAAGTATCAGGTTGAGAAAAATCCGCCAAAATGTAATCGTGGGCTTGTCCAACAGAAGTATCGAGTTCTTCCAGCACGTGTTTGAGACGAATCTCATTACGAGCCAAAAGGGTAATTCTGGCGCCCATTTTAGACAACGCAATGGCTGCCGCCCGTCCAATTCCCTGTGTACTACCCGCCACAAAAGCGTTTTTTCCCTGTAGGTTTAAATCCATTTGAATAATTATTAATTAT
Organism: Microscillaceae bacterium; assembly: GCA_003483885.1. Classification (GTDB taxonomy): domain Bacteria; phylum Bacteroidota; class Bacteroidia; order Cytophagales; family Microscillaceae; genus Microscilla. Next base: position 4,841 of record DMXI01000509.1, on the reverse strand, counting down.
AAATGTTGAATTATGAATGTGCTTACATTCGATAGTCTTATACTGTGATAAGGGTCAAAATTACACAATCTGTCTCAAGTTACAAGTAGGAATTAGGTTTTAGCCTTTTCTACAGATTACACCGCACAATAATCAGAATAACTAACTATAAATCAACCTTTTATATAGCACTAACATCAATAATTCATAATTAATAATTAATCATTCTAATAGAATTTGATTATTTTGCCATTTCATTAGCAAATACCAACAAAATGAATACTCCAGAAGACTCTTTTGACTTCACTCCAGAAATGACCGAAATACCTGAAATATTTCACAATTCTCTTGAAAAGAAACCCTTCGAGCGCTGTCTTTCCTGCAACAAGTATCTGTTAGAAGATGGTACTCCTTATATCATAGAAAAAGCTATTCGAAATTATAAAGAACACCAGGTAAAAGACGTAATTTTTGAATATGCTTTGTGTATGGAATGTACAGAAAATATGCGTCAGGTGATGTCAAAAGAATCTCTACAGAGAATGGAGCACTATTTTATGTCGCAAATCGATCCACTGGAGCGTCAACTTCGTCTCCTCAACAACGAGACCCTCAATATTGACCCTTGGATAGATCAATGCTTGATCAAAGGCACCCCGCGCGAAGAGTTGGATGAATACCAGATTTGCTGCCAATGCGATGGCAAGAACATGGTGTTTACCATTATGCCCTATCTGGTAGGTGGGCAGGCCATAGAGGAAATGGCAGAGCTGCTATCGGCCAAATCACGTGGCGAAATCGACGACTTTATGGACAACAACTTTGGGCTACCTCCTGAACTTAAAAAAGAACTGGGTGACTTTAAATATGTGTTGTTTTAGTCTTTTGAACACTTGAAGTGAATTTGGGTACAAAAATACAATACCGGCAAGCCAATGTACTCGATAGAGACTTGGCTTACCAAGTAAAATTAAGGTCTTTGAAACCCTACATTGAGCAAATATGGGGTTGGAACGAGCAATTTCAAGCAAAGGCTCACCAAGAAAGGTTTGATTTCAAGGCTATTACTTTCGTATTATACCAGCATATAGAGGTAGGGTTTTATGAATTAAACGAGCAAGGCAATATTCTTACGCTTGCGAATATATTAATCGTAGACCAATACCAATCTATGGGCATTGGTAAAGTGCTCATTGATAAAATATGTAAAAAAGCACAAGCTAAAAAATGTAACCTGAGACTTCAGGTATTTAAGATAAATATTCGTGCCCAGCAGTTTTATAAAGACAATGGGTTTTACCAAATTGGTGAAACGCCCCATCATTTTATCCTGCAACATACTGTTACTTTTCAATAATCCAATTCACCCCAAAAATGTCAGTCATTCTAGAATTTACCCAAATAGAAACGGAAAATATCGTTTCAGAAAACAAAACCTTAGGTATTTACGAAGTCTTGCTTGATAACATCAGCTGGCTAGAAGGCGCTTACATTCAATCAAACATCATTTCAGCGTTATTTCACGAAGCCAACAACTGGGGTGAGGTATATTTTAGGCCCGACTCTTCTCAGTTTTTATTTTATCTGCTTGCCGTTGATTTTGAATCCCAGGTGGGATTTAGAGAATCAGACGAAGGGAGTGTGATAATAGCATTTGATCCTTACCCTCTGAAACAGTTTTTTGAAGAAGCCCAAAAGCGTACGCAATACGGCCAAGATGGCGCTTTTGATCGCATACTAGAGGTACTTACTCAAGCGATTTTAGATGATTCTCTTATTTGTACCAAGTGGGGATAAATAAGTAAGACCACTACAGAATCTTTTCGTAAGGCTTACTGTTACATACTCGTAACAGTTATTCTATCTTTAAACGATCTAACTTCATGATGACTCTAGACGCTATCAGTGTTGGGCGCCCCCAAGAAGCCCAATGGCAGGGCAAAACATTTCAGACTTCTATCTTCAAAACACCGGTATCTGGCCCGGTAAAGGTGTTTTTCAACAATCTTGAAGGAGACCAACAATCCGACTTGAAGGTACACGGAGGCCCTACTCGCGCTATTTATGGCTATGCTACCGAATATTACGATTTTTGGAAAAAAGAACTCGGCCTAGAAAAATTAGACTCAGGAAAATTGCCTTGGGGTTTCTTTGGAGAAAACCTTACCATTTCAGGAGGCTTGTTTGAAGATCAACTGCACGTGGGAGATCGTTTTGCCATTGGCGATGTAGAACTGGAAGTCATGCAACCTCGTATGCCTTGTTTTAAGCTGGCAATGAAAGTGAATGACAAAGGCTTTATTAAAAAATTTGCCGACGCACGCAAAGTAGGGTCGTATTTTGGAGTAATCAAAGAAGGAACCATTGAAGCCGGGCAAAGCCTGACTCCTACTTTCGTCAGCGAAAACAGCATTACGATAGACGAAATTGTGGAGCTTTACTTTTTTGATAAAGACAATAAGTCTCTGATTAACAAAGCACTACAAACCGAACGATTGACTGATAGTTGGAAAGAGTATTTGCAGAAACGCCTGGATAAACAGGAGTAGTACTTACCCCTTTACACTCGCCAGGCCATAGCCGTTTTTGAACAAAAACCTGCCTACTTTGGCGGGTTGCGAAGACAACTCAAAATCAAAGGCATCGGCCAGGCGATTGACTACCGAAAACGCCCCACAAACTTGCACTGCTTCCTGAATAGCGTCATTGCTGAGACCCACTTCGCGAAGCGGTGCAATATCATTTTTGGTGAGTGCACTCGGATTTACAGTCAGCTTTTGAAGAAATTGTAAGGTCACTTTCAATTTCGCCTCAATAGGAGCCGTATCAATGTCTTCCATAATCGCTATAACCAGTTTTTCTTCGTACACATTTTTGGCCACTGCCACATGGTCGCCATAACAGTATTGACATTCATTGTTTTTGGATACAAAAGCGGCCATCAGTTCTACCTCGCCTATCGTCCAATGTTTCATTTTACGCATTGCTTGATTGAGCCATGGGGCAAAGTGTTTTCCAAAAAACTGACGACGATAAGACATTACCGCAATAGGACCTGGCACCTCTCCCATCATCTTTTTGATCACGCGAAACTGGAGTTTTTGCAAAAATGTGTGGCCGTTTTTCAATATTTTTAATCTCATCAATGTATTGGTTTATGGTGGTTAATCGGCTAATAATTCGGTTACGAGTTTTACCCTGGCCTCGCCAGCGGCAAATGCCGCGGTAACGGTCAATTCAAAAATTTCATCTTCCGAAAATCCGTCGGTTTTCAGGGCTTCCAGGTCTCGGTCTACTACTTTGTAAGCATGGCGAGCTACCTTGTCTACATAGGTATTGAGCAAAGCAGGTGCTAAATCGTCCGAAGTATCTCGCCTCACAATATTTCGCACTTTTTCCAGGGTTTGCTTACGCAAATCTGACTTGGACTTGCCCACTCCCAAAATGCTCAAGATAATTTTCTCTAACATAAGCTTTCTTATTGGTGATGATCAATTGGTTTATGTGGGTAATTTACAGGGTTTATGGTTTAGAATGGGGATTGGTGGGTAGAAACTTTGGATGGAATGGTTTCTTGTCACACTGAGCTTGTCGAAGTGTCTGACAAATATCCATTAGCGAAAACTTCCTTTCTTACTCAAAATTCCGTAAATTAGAAAGATTCACACTTCAGGAAACCTATGGCAAAATCTAAAATGGGCTGGACGACTAAATCTCTCCTTGCAGGCTTAGCAGGAGGTATTATTATGTATCTCTTATTTCCTTATTGGAAATTGGCTCTGATCACTGCTGTAGCAGTTTTTCTTATCGCCTTGGCATACAACCCTCAACGTGTATTTATTCTGGCTTTCTCCAAAATCACATTTCTCTTGGTACTTTTTAACCAACCTTATTTTGAATTTAAGGGTAATGTACTAGGCAATGCATACAAAATTGGTAATACCCAGTTTTCGGCTCCTGAAAATATTATGCTGATATTTTTGGCCTTGGTAGCTTTGATACTACATTTTTTATTTAATAAGAAATTGAAGGGGAGTTTGATAGAAGTAAATAGAGGAAGCATTAAGATAGGTCAAGTATCAGGCAATAGTAAGGTAGAAGTTAATCAACAAATCAAGAATAAAACTAAAAACTAATGTTCAACAGGCAGCTAATCAAAATTGACAAAATTCAGGATGCCAATGTTTTTCTATTCCAGTTTACTGATAATAAGGGCAATACGTCAGAGGAACGAAAAACTATAGAAGAGTTTTTATTGACCCACCCATTAGTAGTTGAAAAAGAAAAAAGAATACAAGACCTGGAAGACAAGTACGATTTACTGATAGAAAACAAAGGCTTGCTCGATGAAAAAGTATTAGACCAATCTAAGAAAATAGAAAAACTGAAGCAAGAAAAAGAAAGCATCACCAAAGAATTAGAAAACTTTATTCAAGAAATAGAAGGCAAAGATTTGAGCCAAACTACTGATTTATACCAAGAAGCATTTGCCCTATTTATGAAAGGTCAATTGGACAACGCTTTGCTGGTATTCGATGAGGCTAAAATGAAAGAAGAAGAACGTAAAGCACAAGAAAAAAATCAACAATTAGCAGAAAATCGTTTACTTAAAGCCCAAATTTTACGCTTGAAGCATCAATACAAAGCAGCAGGAGAAAATTATGAAAAAGTATGTTCTTTGCACCCAGACTGGGGTAATTGTATAACTACAGGAAATTATTTCAAGTTTATCAATGCATTTGAAAAGGCTGAAAAGTATTATCATTTTGCTTTGCTTAAACAAAATAGTCGGGAAGAAAAAGCAACCACCCTCAATAATCTAGCTAATTTACATAGGGCGAAAAATGAGTTTGAAAAAGCGC
>DMXI01000403.1 GCA_003483885.1 Microscillaceae bacterium | reverse complement strand
AGGTGATCAAAATCCTCCTGTGTCCCTGAGTTTGCATCTTTTGCCAACTTCACCGCGTAATCAATGGCAGCCTTTTCACTTGGATCATCCGTATCCGTTGTGTAATTCGTGATCAAATCATCAATTTGTTCCGGAGTAACCCCTATACTTAAGCAAAATGCGTGATGAGCTTTCTCGCAATAGTGGCAGCTTTTGAGAGAAGAAATAGCCACAAAGATCATTTCTTTTAATCTTCGTCCTACATTTCCGCTGGTCAATATGTGATTCATGACGGGCCAGATGCCTTTAAGTGATTCAGGAGAAGCTCCCCAAACCGTGAAGAAATTAGGGGTGAAAGGTGCATCAAGTGCTTGTTTGATCTCCCCGAAGGTTTCCTCTAACTCAGGTGTCATTTCTACGGGTGCAATCATGTTACTTATAGTATTCATATTTTTGTTTTATAAGGGTTATAAAATATTTAATTAATGATTGATAAAACTGTTCATCAAATAAAACCGAAAAACACTCGGTTGGTTTTCAAATAGGAAAGTTTTATCAACTGATTTCTTAAGCAATACCATTGACTTAAGGGGAGTGGCACTTTTCTATTATTCAATAGCTGATAATTTTTTTTAGCAAAACGCCCCAACCCTGTCGGGGCTATGTGGACATGGCGAAGGGCTAAAATACTTTTTGGATATAACTCCACCTAAGATTAAAAAAAATAATCATAGGATCAGGCACAAGTTGCGCCGACCCTGCCAAGCTGGAAGATTTGCCGATAGCGGGGAAATATTTCAATTGAGGCTAAGTAAGCACTTCCCTGAGGTTATTAGTCTCCTTATGAGAATAGGTGAAGGTTTGTGAGTCACAGAGTTTGGGATAAAGCACCAGATGATTATTGTTAGTTTATGGCTAGCTCAAACAAAATTTTTCATTTTTCTGAGTACAGAATAAAAGAAGGTTGCTTTATAAGTTTGTACAACAAATAGTAGCAATCTTCTTTTTTTATTTTGTGGATTACGAATTATGAAAAATCGTCCTTGGGCGAGCAAAAAGGGGCATAAACAAATAACTAAGAGATTAACCCCATAAGAATTAAACAGGTGTAAAGATATTTAATAAAAACAGTGTATTTGAATTTGGCCTGACTTGGATCGACAAGTTAGGCTTTTTTGTTTTTTACCTTTTTGGAATAGGAAGTCGTATCGCCTTCTAGAAATTATGGATTGATTATATTTTAATCCTGGCTATTTTTTAATTTATATAACTTCCTCCCTTGACTTAGACCGTCTTTTTTAGTGAAGCGTCTTAGAAAAAACTTAGGGCCAATGGCGCGTCTACCTCCTTCTGCAACGGTATTCAAGGTCTTGATGTAGGTGCTATCAATCACTACATAAAAACCAGGAGCGCTGGTTTTAATACGAAAGCTTGCATTGGCATCATAATCATATTTAAGAATGACTAATTCGTTTACAATTGGGTGGCGATAGCCAAATGATAAAAACAACTTATCGCCAGGCTTACTGTAAAATTTTTTATCAAGTTTATAGAGATTACTAGTAGATCTAATCTTAAAGCGTTTGCTTTGATAATTGGCATATTGAACGGTCAACTCCTGATTAATCAAAGTGCTGTCACATTGAAAATACAAAGAATCTTCAGCTACTACCATAGGCTTTACCCGATTTCCCCATTGCTCCACATGCTTGTAACATCTTACAGAATATAATGAATCATTGAGGCGAGTCAGTTTTCCGTGGTATTCGTCGTATCTCCCTTTACGTTCGCTGCTGGAGACATAAATGAGCGTATCAAGGTTTACAAGCTTTAAAATATTCAAGTCAGATCGCTCGATCAGTTTGAAGGAATTGAACTCCTCATAATAATAGGCAATGGGTTCAGAGACAGGCTTGCTGGCTTGGGTTGTTTCGTTTTTCTTTTGAATACAGCTTACTGTCAACGTTAACAATAATACTTGAATACAATAGGAAAATGGTCTCATTGAGTCAAACATATCTATTCCTTTGACGCAAGGTGTAAAGGAGGTTAAATGAACTATTAAAACAAAGGCTCAAGCTAAACAAATAACCAAAGCATATCACCACTACTTAAGTCCCTTCTTCAGAAACCACCAAAGTCAGGTTTCGAATGTTTTTAACTCTATACTTTACTCCCTGGCGCTTGCTAGGCAAGGTAAAACCAATTTGTACATCTATAAGCTTGATACCCTCAGGCAACTCTCGGTGGGTATAATGGCGATCCGAAATTTGGGTAATCACAAAACCTTTCAGGTTAAATTGCTGGATGATAAATTTTTCTACTTGTTCTTCGCTAAAACTCGTCGTATTGATCAGTTCTTCCATGGATAGTTATTTTAATTTCTCTTAAAAGATTTGCAAACTTAGTGTTTTAAATATATTATGCATACATACTATTTCTAAGGCAACTTTTTTAGAATATATTTGTTTGAAAGATAAAAGCAATAATCTACCCATATGATCACAGAAGTTACCCCGACTTCATATTGTAGTAGATTTGGTTTAAAAGAATAGTGTATGAAATTTGAAGGTACCGAAAAATACGTCTCTACCCGAGAACTAAGTGTGGCTGTAAATGCCTCCATTGAACTAGAAAGACCTTTATTGATTAAAGGCGAACCAGGCACTGGCAAGACCCTTTTGGCTTTTGAAATTGCAAAAGCGCTAGGCAAAAAACTAATTACCTGGCACATCAAATCTACTACAAGCGCTCAACAAGGTTTGTACGAATACGACGCTGTTTCGCGTTTACGCGATTCTCAGCTAGGCAACGAAAAAGTAGAAGACATTGCCAATTACATAAAAAAAGGAAAGCTTTGGGAGGCGTTTGAGTCTGAAGAGCAAGTGGTATTGTTGATCGACGAAATCGATAAAGCGGATATTGAGTTCCCCAATGACTTATTGCTCGAGCTAGACAAGATGGAGTTTTATTGCTATGAAACTCAAGAAACGATCAAAGCCAAAAAACGTCCCATCGTAGTGATTACTTCTAACAACGAAAAAGAGCTTCCCGATGCATTCTTACGTCGTTGTTTCTTCCACTACATTTCTTTCCCCGATCCGGCCACCATGACCGAAATCGTGAATGTACACTTCCCTCAACTGGGCGAAGAATTGATGGACAGCGCCTTGAAAGTATTCTATAACTTGCGTCAGGTAAAAGGTTTAAAAAAGAAGCCTTCCACCAGCGAGTTGATAGACTGGATCAAGTTGTTACAATATGGAGCCAATAAACCTGAAGAACTAGACAAGGTAGACTTGATCGGCGAAATGCCACCTTATATGGGTTCATTGCTCAAAAACGAACAAGATTATTATACTTTGAATCGCCGTTATGGTGGTGGAAAGTATTAAAATAAGGATATACTCATCACCTATTTTGCTGCTTGCCCAACAATGTTGAGCAAGCAGTTTTTATTTCAGAATGGCTATAGCTTGTTCTAAGATGGCATCAATATTATTGTCTATTTGGGCTTGACTAATCCATACTGGCACATCTGGATAAATGCCCGAAAACTGGTAATCGCGGCCCTCAGGAAGCTGACGTTGTGTATTAGAAATACGCATCGCCCAACCATTGGGTAGCTCACGAGGTAATGGTCGCCCACTTCCTCCCCCAGTGGTATCACCCACAACGGTTACCTGAGGTATGGTGCGCATTCCTGCTATAAACCACTCAGTAGTACTATAACACCCTCGGTTGGTTAATACGGCCACTTTTCCAGTAAACCGAGTCCCTTCAAATATGGTGGTAAACCCTTCGACCCAAGCCCCAAACTCATCGCGTTTGCCTACTCTTTCACGGCTTCTAAACATCATCCGGGATTGGTCGTTGAAGCGAGAAATGATCAAATCAGCATTTTTAGAATTTCCTCCCCCGTTAGACCGTACATCAATGATGATCCCAGTCACTCCCGTCAAATCACGCAATATTCGGTCTATCAACAAGTAATTGGATTCGCTGGCTCCAAAAGTAGTAATATCGATATAGCCCAGGTTTTCATTTTTGATTTTGCCATACACCATCACCTGGCTAGAGTTAGAAGACTTATCGAGGTAAGCATCGATGGATTCAAGCTTGTTTACTGGAAACTTTGCCGTAAAATCATACCTAATCGTTTGGGGAATATATACATTGGTGTGCCCATCTCCCAATACATTTATCATTTCCTGTAAGCGATTGATCAATGTTTCACGTGTAGGATTGCTCTGTAAAATAGCGCGATTGCTGGTATAAGCCGAGTCAAAATTAATCGTAAGCAATGGAAAAAAAGAAAAGTGAGCATCAATTTCCTGATAAAAAGCATCAAAAGTAGCCAGGTTGGAGTTATCTTCTTTGTCAAAAAACAGGTTTCCGCAAGCCGATAAGCCAACTACCATAACCAATAAGAGTAATCGTTTTTTCATCTGCTTTATATTTTATAATAGATTCCCAAAAACCAAGATTGTTTCAAAAATTTCACCTGCCCATTCTTTTCAAAAGCATAATATCGCAAACGATATTCTGGCTTGATATCCCATCGTTTTGACAAAGCCAAAAACCAGGAAGCAGTGAACTGAAAATCCAAATATTGATCTAAAGAAGCAGCAAAAAACTTCAGATCATCGCCCATTGTATCCTCATTTAGGCGTGCTCCATAGTTAAAAAATGACAGGCTTCCTCTTACATATAACTTTGATTTTTTCCAGTCCCAGCGAAACATTGGATTGATGGATAAGTTAACGGCAGCCATGTCTACCGATCGCGAAGGATTAAAACCAAATTGAGATTCTATAAGCTCTTGAAAGTTGAAATGCCCGTTTTGTCCAATACCCAAATGAAAAGATGCACGAGGGCTAAGGCTGATAATTTTTCTGTAATACTCAATATCGAACATGTAGTGTGTCAGGTCAATCGTAAATATCGAGTTAAACTGATCATTGGCCCTCTTTAAGGTTTGTCGTTTAGACTCAAACCGAATAAACCAGCTATTTTTATCCTTTAAAATATATACTGCTGGATTAAAGCTACTAAAGCTTCCTCCCTTATAGCGATTCGCGTTAACTTGTTCTTCCAAAGAATTAAAATGGAGCACTCCAAAGTCATTGCCCAGCCTCAAAGAGCGTTCTTGAGCATGACTCAGGGGTGCTATCCATACCAAAAGCCATAAGATTTTCTTGTACATGTGATGGTATTTTTAATGAAAACTTCTTTAGCTGCCCATTTATCAACCATACGCAATTTGTAAGAAAATCATAACAATTAAAGCATTTGAAGGTCTTTTGCCGATACCTAATTTTTTTCTACAATAACCACTTCTTTAGTCTTGATCGACACTGCACTAAAAATACCAATGCCTCCATCGATATTGCCTGGGGGATTGGCAGGTGGAGGGCTAAACATGCCTCCATCGTTAAACAACAGTGTTACCAACGCATCATAAAAATCATAAGTCTCTTTGGGAACGGCCAGCATTGAAAATTTTACCCGATCTTCGGCCTGGAAAGTATAAGGAGCCTGAAAACCTTCTATTTGCTCCTGAATCCATTCGTCACTGGCCACAGCAATGTCATCGGGTTTGTTTTTCAAAGTATCATTGATCGTAAAACGCCATTGATAATAATTATCTTCATTGGGAGGGTCAGTTGTAAAGAGCTGTAAATAATAGCCTGGATCTTTGGTGGCATCTCCCGCAAAATAAGCCGTTTGACGAAGCTCAAAATCCAGCAATTCGCTGGGCATAGTACTCTGTGAAGTATACTCTTTCCCCTCTACTACTACTTTTAGAAAATAGGTAGTTCCAGGTACTCCTACAAAAGCGCTGGTTTCATAAGTTCCTGGCTGATTGGGGTTCTCTATAAGCGTATAGGTTTGATTATTATCTGTAATCGTTACCGTAGCACCACTTATTTTGGGGGTTTCTTCACGCCCAATATAATTTCCCGTGCGGCTAACCCTTACCCAATAAGTTTCTGGTTGGTCGCTCACCTCCCCTTCTATTACTACTTGAGGATTGCCCTCATTTAAATCTACATCTATTACTTTGGTACAACTTGCCATACTTATGATAGAAAGCAAGGCCAAGAGGTTATATACTATATTTTTCATGTTTTTATTAGTTGGTAGTTGATCGTCTGTAGTTCGTAGTTACTTCTAACTAACAAAATTTATAAACACCTGAAAATAAGCGCATTATTAACAAGTTAGCGCTCTGAAAAATAGGAACAAATCTGCCGCCTGTAAAAGCTATGAACTATTGACTATCAATTATGGACTATTAGAATTTAAAGTTGTAAGAGACCGATGGGATAATGCCAAACAGGTAAACCATTTCGGCCTGGGTTTCTCCTGGGTTTTGCTCACTCTCGCTAAACTGAATAGAAAATGGATTTTGACGAGCATACACATTGTAAATAGAGATATTCCATTCTCCCTGAAATTTTTTCCCAAACAAACGCTTTTCTGGTCTTTTCCAGGTCAATGACAAATCCATACGATGGTAGGCTGGCATCCGATAACCATTGCGCTCAGTATAATAAGGTACCGTTTTACCATCAAGCTCATACCTGCCTGCGGGCATGGTCACCGCTGCTCCTGTGGCATAAGTAAAATTCGCCGCCAGACTCAATCTTTTTGTTAATTGATGATTCACAATCAAGTTAATATTATGGCGACGATCGTGACGAGGAGCATAGGGCTGTCCATTGTTGATGCCCTCTATTTGGCGTTCCGTTTTCGACAAAGTATAACTAATCCATCCCGTGGTTTTGCCCTTGTTTTTACGTAGCATGAACTCTACTCCAGCAGCCCAGGCAGTCCCAATCCGTAATTCCTGAGATATGGCTTCATTCAGCAATAAATCCGCATTGTCTTTAAAATCAATTTGGTTTTCCATCCACTTGTAATAAGCTTCTACCGAAAACTCATACATATTATTTTTAAAGTTTCTGAAATACCCCAGTGCTACCTGATCCCCGATTTGTGGCTTAATGTGTGGATCGCTAGGCACCCAAACATCAGATGGAAACCCAGCAGAACTATTGGACGCCAGGTGAATGTATTGACGAGTACGATTATAAGAGGCTTTTAATGAACTGGTTTTGCTTAGTAGCAAACGAGCCCCCAAACGAGGTTCTATACCATGGTAAGTATTATAAAACTCTCCACTGGCATAATGAGTCGTGTCTACAACGGTTGGCCTTCCCTGGCTGTTGGTTTCGTAAGTAAAAATTCGATCCTTGCCCATATTGGTAAAGGCTGAATAACGCACTCCATATTGTAATGAAAAAGAAGGACTCAATTGATGATCAATACTAATATAGCCAGCTTGCTCCAGGGCATACTTTTGGGGTACTTCCAACCCTTTAAAGATCGAGTTTTCGCCCCTCGGCTCCAGTTTACCAGGTGAAAAAGTATGGTAAATGTTATGATAGCCAAAGTCTATTTGTAGTTGGGGACTCAAAAAGTATGAAAAATCAAACTTGCCACTTACATTTTGCAGGCTGGAAGACCACTCTAGGTTCTGCACTCCTTCTTCTACAAATAGCCCATAATTAAACTGGCTATACAACAAGGTAGTACTCAAAAATAACTTGGAATTAAAAATATGGTTCCATCGCAGCGTAGAGGTAGCATTCCCCCAAGAAAACCCAAAGTTATTGCCCACATTGAGCACATCTTTGCCAAAATAACCCGATAAAAACAGGCGATCGTTCTTACCCAAGGTTACATTGGTTTTGGCATTGAGATCATAAAAATACAAGCGATTGTCTCTGATTTCGTCATCGTTCGAGAGGCGTAAAAACAAGTCCGCATAGGTGCGGCGCCCCGATACAATAAAAGAAGCTTTGTCTTTAGCCAGTGGCCCTTCCAGGGTTAACCTACTGGATATCAAACCAATACCGCCCGAACCGGAAAAACTCTTGTTGTTCCCTTCATTCATCTTGATGTCTACCACCGAGGCCAATCTTCCACCATATCGAGCAGGCATACCTCCTTTGTACACTTCTACATCTTTGATGGCGTCGGAATTGAACACTGAAAAGAACCCTAGAAAATGGTTGGCATTGTATACTGGGGCCTGATCCAGCAAAATCAAGTTTTGATCGGCTGAACCACCTCTTACAAACAATCCAGTAGTCCCCTCTCCCACACTCTGAATCCCAGGCGTCATTTGCAGCACTTTGATAATATCTGATTCGCCCCCAAAAGTCGGAATGGCTTTGATTTGTTTGGCACTTAGCTTTTGCACACTCATTTGCATGCTTTGCACATTTTTATCCAGCTTTTCGGCAGTAATGACTACCTCATCGGTTTGGCTTACCTCCTCATTCAACTCTAAGTTGATGGTTTTATTCGCCTGCAAGTCAACCACTTGAGTTTGAGTAACATAGCCAATATAAGAAAACGAAAGCGTGTATTTTCCTGGTGGCAGGCTTAAAGAGTAAAACCCATAGGTGTTGGTCACCGCTCCGTTTTTTTGTTCTTTTACAAATACCGAAGCGCCTATGAGTCCTTCTCCATTGTTTGCATCCTTCAGATAACCACTCAAGGTCACCTTTTTCTTGTTTTGATTGATACTTTGTGCCTTGGTTTGACACCAAAAGGCCAATGCCACCCATATAATGAGTAACAACAGAAACTTAAAATTATTCATGGTGGTGGTTTGTGGGGTTTTACCAAATGGAGCCACAACAGCTCCCCTATGTTAGTACTTCTATTGCAATATTTCCTAAGTTGTAAGGGGAGACTAGGGAGGTAAGAAAAGGGTTGCCTTTTGTTAAAAAAAAACACAAAAAACTACGTCGAATTATAGCATCAAGTCTGGTAGGTTTAGAACAACAAAATTATATTCTACATATCACTTTTTAGACCAACATTTACCCAAATTATCCATTCCAACACCTAATAAAATTCCATACCTGTTAAAATAATACAACCTTCTGATAAAATTTTGATGGAAAAGGCCTTGCTAGCCCTCTACTTTTGTATTGTACTTTTTTGCAAAGAAATACAGTTTTATTTGGGTTGTCTACAAATGACAATACAAATCAATTAATCTGATTATAAATTTTTAACTACATGACAAAGTAAATTACTCATTACATCATGAAAAAGTACCTACTAACAACCATTTTCATAGTCAGCGCTATATTACATATACAAGCGCAAACCCGAAGTATTTCTGGGAAAATCATCGACAAAGACGGTCAGGGAATCCCTGGGGTGACTATCATGGAAAAGAATACTAGTAACGGAACTGCTACCAATACCGATGGAAGTTTTAGTTTAACCTTGAACAATGCCAATGCAGTATTGGTCATTTCAGCCATTGGATATACTGCTCAGGAAATAGAAGTGGGAAGCCAAACCTCTTTTAACATTACCCTCAAAGCAGACACCAAGACGTTGGACGAAATTGTGGTCACTGCGCTTGGCGTAAGCAAAGAAAAGGCAACGCTGAGTTACGCGGTGCAAACTGTAAAGCCTGCTGGCATAACCGATTCAAGAGATAATAATGTGGTAAACTCGCTGTCAGGGCAAATTGCTGGAGCCCAAATCACAGGTTCTTCTGGCGGAGTGGGTTCCTCGGCAAGGATTATTTTGCGAGGTTATACTTCACTGGCAGGAAACAACCAACCTTTGTTTGTAATTGATGGAGTACCTTACGATAACTCCTCTAACAATGTACAAGGCTGGGGCAATGGTATTGACTACGGAAACGCCGCAGCTGATATAAACCCTGACGATGTAGCCAGTATTTCAGTATTGAAAGGCCCCGCAGCTACTGCTTTGTATGGCTCTCGAGGGGGTAATGGGGTGATTTTAATTACCACCAAAAACGGAAAAGGCAAGAAAGGATTGGGTTTGGATTATAACTTCAATATTGGTTTTGAACGTCCTTTTGTTACTCCTAAATTCCAAAATTCTTATGGCCAAGGTTGGGGAGGTCAGTTTTCTTGGGTAGATGGAGCAGGTGGAGGCATCGCCGATGGTGTAGACCAAAGCTGGGGTCCTAAGTTTGAAGGACAATTGATTGACCAGTTTCATGGCCAGCAACAACCCTGGGTAGCTGCCCCAAACAATTTCCGTGATTTCTTCGAAACCGGAGTAGCCACTACTCATAATGTGGCCATTACTTCTGGTGGGCTCAAAAACCACATTCGTGTAGGGTATACCAAGTTTAATCACAAAGGCATGATGCCTAACACCGATTTGGAACGCGACATAGTAACGACCAATGCGGGATTCAAATTGTCTAAACGATTGAGTGGAACATTGACTGCCACTTATACTGCCACCAACTCAGGCAATCGCCCAGTAATTGGCTATGGTAGTGGTAGTGGAGGATACTCTAATCCTACCAATCAATTTATTTGGGGGGGACGCCAGATAGACTTTGTAAATCACCTGAAAGATAACTACGCCAACCCTGATGGTTCACAAAAAAACTGGTTGGGGTACTACTCAGATAACCCTTACTGGACCTTATTCAAAAACACCAATTCTCTAAGTAGAGACCGGGTAAATGGCTCTGCTACCCTTACTTATGCCTTGACTGATTGGCTAAAAGTAAGAGGGCGAGTAATGAATGATTTTTATCGGGAAGGGCGCAAACAAAGAGTTGCAAAAGGCACATTTGATGCTCGACGTGAAGGGCGCATTTTTCAACAAAATTACAATGTAAATGAGATCAATCAGGAATTGGCAATTTTGGGAAGCAAAAACCTTAACAACCGTTTCAGTGTAGATTTTCTGGTAGGAGCCAATCGTATGAACCGCCGTACTGAGTGGACATCAAGCACTGCGTTGGCCTTGATTACTGCCGATAATTACTCGTTTGACAACGCCAAAGGCGAAACTCCGGTAAATACCTACAATACCACCCGTGAGATCCAAAGTGTTTTTGCGGATGCTACGTTGCTTTTCGACCGTGCCATTAGTGTTGGTTTCTCTCTTCGTAATGACTGGAACTCTACCCTACCCGAAACCAACCAATCATTTTTGTATCACTCTGTGAGAGGATCGGTCGTTTTCACTGATCTGTTGTCAAGGGTAACTACAATGCCTCAATGGTTTACTTTTGGGAAATTTTTAGTGAATTATGCGACAGCAGGTGCGGGCGGACAACCTTATCAATTACAACCAACTTATGTGGCTGAGTCAAATACATTTCGGGATGTAAACCTTTTCCGCATCTCAAATGTAATTCCAAACTCTAACCTAAAAAATGAGCTAACGACTACTACTGAAATTGGCACAGAACTTCAGTTTTTTGAGCGCAGAGTCGGTGTCAATGTCACTTATTATCAATCCAAAACTGAAAATCAAATCATTAGCCTGCCAGTATCGCGTGCTTCTGGTTATGGTTCAGCGGTGATCAATGCTGGACAAATAGACAACAACGGGGTAGAAGTACAATTGAGTGCTACTCCTTTCAAAGCCAAAGCCGAGGATGGGTTTCAATGGGACATTCAGGTAAACTATGCGCGCAACCGCAACTCAGTAGTGGCTCTAGACCCAAGTGGTCAAATTGAGACTTTCCAGCTTGGAAGCTTTTTTGGAATTATTACCGAAGCAAGACCTGGGCAACCTTTTGGGGCCATTTTAGGGCGTGCTCAGCAACGGGATGACCAAGGGCGAATAATCGTAGATGCCAACGGAAGACCATTGCTTACGCCTACTTCTGACTTACAGGTATTAGGAAATGCTACTCCCGAATGGACTGGAGGTATTTCTAATACTTTCCGTTACAAAGGCTTCGATCTTAATTTCTTGATTGATATTCGTCACGGTGGTGATATCTTCTCGGGTACCAACTATTATGGACACGCTGCCGGGCAGTTTGAAGCCACTGGTCACAACCGTGAAGATGGTTTTGTGGTACCCAACAGTGTCACCGAATCTGGGGCAGTAAACACAGTGAAAATCCTACCTCAAGATTATTATGGCAACTTGTATGGGCGCCATGATGAGTATGTTTATGATGCGAGTTTTATTAAACTAAGATCGTTGAGCTTGGGCTACACATTCCCAACCAAATGGATCAGACGTTTGAGTTTGCAGAAATTACGCATTTCATTTTATGGACGTAACCTGTGGTTGATTCACTCCAATATCCCTAATGTAGACCCCGAAACCGGCTTTAGTGCCAGTGGTGTCAACAACATTGGTTTTGAGTACATTTCTACGCCTTCGGCCCGTACAATGGGGGTTCGCTTAAATGCTAAATTTTAATCAAGTTTTACGGAGATTCTTTAGACACAATATTACAATGAAAATATTCAAAAAAACATTTTATCTAGGGTTGCTTTGTATGCTGTTGATGGTAGGTTGTACCAATCAGTTTGATGAAATCAACGACAACCCAAATAACCTTACCAAAGCTCCAGCCGAAAATGTACTGGGCAATGTAATTGTACGATTGGTAAGCATTACTCAAAATACTGCTGGGTTTGACATTTCTTCTCGTTGGACTCAGCACGTAGCCAATTTCATTTTCCCAGAAGCGGACATTTATACCCCTCGTGATGCTAGTGTGGCGGCCATTTGGAGTGAGTTATATTCCAGGGTTTTGGTAAATGCAGAAGTGCTTATTGAGGATGCCAAAACCGATAATCGCCCCAATTTACAGGCTATTGCCACTGTTTTACGAGTATATGCCTTTCAAACTGCCACCGATTTGTGGGGAGATATTCCTTACTCTCAGGCACTTAAAGGGTTTGACAATAGCACAGGGCAAACAGGCGTGCTTAATCCAAGCTATGACAATCAGCAACAAATTTACCAAGGTTTGATTGCTGAGCTTAAGGCAGCGAATGACTTATTTGATAACACGACTGACCCTATTTCTCAGGGAGATTTTATCTATGGCGGGAATATAGACCAGTGGCAAAAGTTTTGTAACTCTCTGTTATTGAGGCTATACATTCGTATCTCAAAAGCAGATGCTGCTACTGCACAAACTGGAATTAGCGAGATTTTGAGCAATCCTACAAAGTTTCCAATTTTTACCAGTAATGGTGACGATGCTCAAATGTCTTATGTTGATGCTTCTGGTCAGCGTAATCCACTAGTAGAAAGCTACAATGCCAATATCAACGAAGGGGTAAGCAAAGTGATGATTGACTTTCTGACTTCACACAACGACCCTCGCCTTTCTATCTTTGCCAAACCTACTAAAGAGAGCGTAGATGCAGGAAGCCCTGCTTATGTAGGACAAACCAATGGCGGAGATTTATTGACTCAATCGAAGGTATCATTGATTGGTGATGTTTTCGTAGGAGATGCAGGTGGACCTTTATATCTCCAAACTTATTCAGAAGTGTTATTCATTATTGCCGAGGCTGCCAACAATGGCTGGAACACAGGTAGCTGGACTGCCAAGCAAGCTTATGAGGATGCCATTGCCCAAAACGTTCTCAAATATAATGGTACGTTGGGCACTTATTTAACCGAATCAAATGTAAACTTTGATAACGCCACTACTACCGAAGCTCGGGCCACTTTGATTGCAGAACAGAAATGGGTTTCTCTGTTTATGCAAGGCAACGAGGCTTATGCCGAACAACGCCGTACTGATACACCAACTTTGAGCGAAGTACCCAAATCTGCTTTTCCAGGAAAAGGGCTTCCAGTGCGTCTATTCTTTCCTTCTAGCGAAGCCGCAGTAAATGCTGATAACGTGTCGAAGGCCACCACAGGTGTGGTAGACGGTATATTTGGTGTAAAGCTTTGGTGGGATACTCAGTAAAATAGAATGTGTAAAATGATGATGAAAGGGGCCGGTATATTACCTGCCCCTTTTTGTGCATAGATAAATATCTGCTAAATTGATTGAAAAACTTTGTGTCACATAATCTCAATTTTCTATGAAAAAACTATTACTTGTTTTGCTTGTAAGTAGCCTTTATAGCTACTTGATAGCTCAAGATTCATCTACTCCATTAAGTGCTACGGAAAAAATCACTGTGGATCGGTTATTTCTTACCAACGACTTTGACTTAGATTATTTTCGTCAACCTCGCTGGATAAATAATGGCGAAGCTTATACTAGTCTAGAGCGTTCTGGTCGCTATCCCAATGCCCGCGAAATTGTACAATACGACACCCGTTCGGGTAAAAGAACAGTACTCGTTTCAGCTCAACAATTGATTCCAGCAGGGCAATCTAAACCCTTGTATATCAGCAACTACACCTGGTCGCCAAACAAAGCTCAGCTATTGATCTTCACCAATACTCAACGTGTTTGGCGCTATCATACTCGCGGTGATTATTGGGTGCTTTCTCTCAAGAGTAAAAAACTCATACAACTAGGTAAAAATCTTCCAACATCTTCGTTGATGTTTGCCAAGTTTTCGCCCAATAGCCAACAAGTGGCTTATGTGAGTAAGCATAATGTATATGTAGAAGACTTAGCTTCTCAAAAAACTACTCAATTGACCACTAGTGGAACTGATCGGCTGATCAATGGCACTTTCGACTGGGCTTATGAAGAAGAGTTTGATGCTCGGGATGGTTTTCGGTGGAGCCCTGATGGTAGTCAAATTGCCTTTTGGCAGGTAGACGCTCGTAATATTCGCAACTTTTATATGATCAATAATACTGATTCTACCTATTCTCATCTGATACCAGTACAGTATCCCAAAGTAGGTGAAACTCCTTCGGCTTGTCGCATTGGGATAATTGATCTCAAAAGCCAGCAAAAGAAGTGGCTGGATATCCCAGGAAACAATCGCCAGCATTATTTACCCAGAATGATGTATGAGAAAAATACCAATACGCTTTTGGTACAACAAGTCAATCGTAAACAAAATCATTTGAAGGTTTGGCGCTGCAATACAACTACTGGAAAAGCCGCAAAAATTTACGAAGAAAAAGAAAAAGCCTGGATAGATGTAGTCAGTCAGGATGATTGGAAATGGCTCAAAAAGGGACAAGATTTTACTTGGGTTACCGAAAAAGACGGCTGGCGTCATGTCTATAGTATTTCTAAAGACGGCAAAAAACAACGCCTTATCACCCAAGGCAACTTCGATGCTGTCAATGTACTGGAAATTGACCCCAAAGGAGGATATTGCTATTTTATTGCTTCACCCGAAAATCCTACTCAGCGTTACCTGTATCGAGCACCTATCTATAAAAAAGGAAAAGCAGTGAGGTTGACTCCCCAAAACCAAGCTGGAACCCACCAATACAACATTGCACCTGGTGGTAAGTATGCCTTACATACCTACTCTACCGCCAACCAACCTCCAATGACCGAATTGATCAGTTTACCCAATCATAAGGTTATTAAAACCTTGGTTACCAACCAAAAAGTAAAGCAGTTGATGACCAAACTCAAAATCAAACCCATTGAGTTTTTCAAAATTAAAACCCAGGACAATGTGCAAATGGAGGGGATGATGATTAAACCACCCAACTTTGATGCTTCTAAAAAATACCCTGTATTATTTTATGTATATGGAGAACCTTGGGGACAAACCGCCAAAGATGTATGGTCTTGGCGTAATTGGTGGTTTCATTCATTGGCTCAACAAGGATACTTAGTCATTACAATTGATAATAGAGGTACCCCTTCTCCCAAAGGCCGACAATGGCGTAAAAGCATTTATCGCAAAATTGGGGTTGTCAATTCTCGAGATCAAGCCATGGGTGCCAAAGAAATCATGAAATGGAAGTTTGTGGACCCAGATCGTATTGGCGTTTGGGGTTGGAGTGGCGGAGGCTCTATGACTTTAAACCTGCTTTTTCGCTACCCCGAAATTTACAAGACAGGTATGTCAGTAGCTCCAGTTTCTAATCAATTGTATTATGATAATATCTACCAGGAACGCTATATGGGACTCGTGACCGAAAACAAAGAAGATTTTTTGGAAGGTTCACCCATTACTTATGCCAAAAACCTCAAAGGCAATTTGCTACTGGTACATGGCACAGGTGACGACAATGTCCACTACCAAAATGCCGAAGCGTTGATCAATGAGTTGATTAAGCATAACAAAGTTTTTCAGGTAATGCCCTATCCCAATCGTTCTCACGGAATTTATGAAGGGAAAAACACCTCAAGGCATTTGTATACTACACTTACGCAATATCTGCTGCGGAATTTGAAGGCGGGTGGAAAATAACCAACTATTTTGTAGGTAAGTATGGATATATGATTGAATCATACTTACCTATTTTTACCTGTTTAAATAGGGATTACTTCTGGTTATAAGCAACTCATAACCATCAGATAAAAGGCGTTATTTTTCAATATTTTAGCTTCTAAATCGTAAAAATGGGCGAATTGTAGTTTTTCGCACAAAACTTGTACAAAGTTTGCCTGATTTTTCGCTACTTGCAAGTTAAAACTAAACTACCACTCTATGGCAGATTTTCAGGAAGCTTCTGATAATCAAAAAAAGAAAAACGCTAATAGTCAGAAATCTAAGAAAAAACAGGCTCAAGTGAATGAAAATAGCCTTGCTAAAGACTTAAGCGATGCTCCCCAAAAGCAGCGCCAAGCCTTGATCAAACGCTATTTTGGGTCCATGGTCATGGATACCGTCAATGTTTCTGATCCCCATCTCAAAGCCATTTACCTCGAACTCAATTGGTGGTTACAGATTGTGTGGTGTCGTTACAAAAACCAGGAAGGCAAAAATGACTTTCGTGATTTTATGACGCTTAGAGATTTTAAATCCAATCCTATTCAAATTCCCGAATTACCTCAGGAGAGTAACTATTACCAATGGCTAGAGTCCAATCATTTGATAGAGAAAGAATCAGAGCGTTTGTTATTTGCTACCGTGATGGCCTTAAGCTTGAATGATGCCTTGTTTTTATCATTTCTTGAAATGCTCAAACACCCCTTGGTCAACATCTTTGTAGGAGGGCAAGTCCAAAGCAATGGGCGACGATTTATTCCTACTATGCAAACATTGTTTTATATCTTAGGGGGAGTTGATCTTAAAAAACATACCATTTATCAGCGTTATTTTCGTTCCCAACAAACCCAAATCACCAATTGGGGCATAGAGATGGTAAGCTTACAATCCCGCATTACGGGGTATAACGAAGCCAGCGATGAATGGAAAAACCTCCTGATTTCCCTCAAACCTAGCATTTGGCAATACTTTTTGGGTGGTGCTATGCCCCTACCCGAAGATAACCAGGATTTGCCTCTGGAAAAACTCGATACTTCGTTGGCTTATGAGGATTTAGTGCTCAAATCCCAAACCCGACACGAACTCAAAGAACTCATTGCCATTGCCAAAGTAGGCCAAGACTATTTTGCGGATAAAGCATCCAGTAGTGGCTTTCGCAAAGGATTTATTGCCTTATTACACGGAGAACCAGGTACTGGTAAAACCCTCATTGCTACTACCATTGGCAAACATACCGGATTGGTGACTTACCAGCTCAAAATGAGCGAAGTAGTTTCTAAATACATTGGTGAAACTTCTCAAAACATCAACAAAGTATTTGACGAATTACAACGAGCCATCGAATGGCTGAAAGGAAAACCAAGCATTTTGTTTATAGATGAGGCTGATGCCATTTTGGGTAAGCGTTCTGAAGTAAATGACAGCAAAGACCGATACGCCAACCTTGATGTATCAAACTTACTCCAAAGAGTAGAAAAGTTTCCTGGCCTGATTATTTTAGCCACCAACTTTCAGCAAAATATTGACCCGGCTTTTCACCGTCGTATCAATGTACAAATTCACGTACCTCCACCCGATGCCGACGAACGTACCAAACTGTGGAAGAACTACTGTCCAGCCAAATACGAATTTCCTGCGGATAACTTTCCAAGGGTAATGGCCGAAAAATTTGCGCTTACTGGTGCCCAAATCAACAACATCATGAAGCGGGCTACGGTTATGGCACATGCTGACAGTCAGACGGTTTTGGATTTTGAAGCTTACATAGAGCAACCCCTTAAATCGGAGTTAATCAAAATTGGAAAAGTGTATACCCGTCCTCAGGATTTGATGAGCCTGGCTCAAATAGATGAACAGATTTTCCAACAAGAGTTGCTCTGGGAACGCTCTTTGCCAAGTCGTTGGCGGTATATCCCTACTTATTTACCCAGAATTCTGAGCCAATCGGTCACACTATCCGAAAGTGATATCAAAGATCTCATCAAAAAGGTAAAGCGTCGTTGGGAAGGAGGCGCTTACAACCACATACCTTTCAAAGAAGGAATAGAAGTGGTACTGCGGGATTTATGTGCAGGTCGTAACCTGGACTGGAATAAAATTCAAGCCAAAATTTATGAATTGCTCGAGGCCGAACAAGCCAAAAACAAAGCCAATACCATCGAAGCAGATGATTCGGTGAACATTGATGAACTGACTCCTGAAGAAAGATCGGGTAAAACCATTCAATTAGTAGATTTAAGTAAGCTACAAGCAGCCTCAAAGCAAAAAGAAGGAGAACAAACCGACGTAAAAACCAAATCCACAAAAAGTAAAACAGGGAAAGCAACCAAGAAAAAGAAAGAGGTCAAGAAAGAAATGACCCAAAAAGAGATTTTGGCTGCACTCAAAGAGCCTCCTACTAGTTTGGGGAAAGTAATGGGTAAAAAAGAAGCCGAGGCTTATTGGAACCAGCTTTTGCCTGAAGGATACAAATATGCCAGCAAGTCTACTGCCAAGGGCTTGGCCGAATTTTATGGCGTAAGTGCCGAAATAGCCCAATGGGTAGTAAAAATGTCTATAGAAAAAGCCGACGAACAAGGTGAAACAGAGCTTACTGCAGGTAGTTTTCTTAACCCAGCCATTACCGAAATGGAAAAAACTCTGGGAATAGAGAGTCTGATGCGACAAGAACACATCGAGCGGGAACGCAAGAAGAAAGAAGCCTGGGAGCGCAAAAAGAAAATTATTCCAAGTTGGAAAAGTGCCCCTAAATATTGGGCAGAAGCCCCTCCTCAAGGCTACCGCTATGCCCGGGCTGATACGGCTGGGTACATGGCTCGTTTTCTGCCTGGATGGAGTTTTGAGCAAATGTTATCGATTATGGAAAAAGCAGCCGAATACGCTTTGAAGGATGGCACCAAAATGATTGCCTATACTCCGCATATATTACCTGCATTCCAAGAATTGGGTATTCAGCCACCTATGTAGAGGAGTTTTTTAGTTTACAGTAACTGACAACCACTGATTTTTAGTTTTTGGCTCTTGCCTATCAGCTATCCTATCTTTAGTTGTTAGTAGCACTTGATAGGCGTTAGTTGCTAACCTTTAGCTATTTGGCTTTTTTAACATCAATTACGAATCTAAAAACATTTTTGAAGGTATAATATATTTATAATCAGCAGCTTACCAACAAAACAGTCTAATTATATATACTTACCTAAATTCCTTTATTAAGCTGTTGACTCCAACTCAATAGTATTTGGATTGTGTTCGAAAATCGAGCTTTTTTTTGCGCGGAAACATTGGTATCTGTGTAGTAGTAAATATATTTTCCACGAAATATTATCTTATCACCTAACCTAAAATTAGAAACCAGTTGCTTGAGGGTCGTCATCACCTGTGGATCTTTCAGGAAACGACGAGCCTTTTTAGTCTGTCTGGATTTCAGCAGGAAATGTTTATTTACTATATCATCAGATGTTTGAAAATCAGAGCGTTGTAGACTAATTTTGGTGGCTCTATGAATCCTCAAATCCCAAACTCGCTTGGTGAGTTTTACACGGGTCACACATTTGTAAGTGCGGCTAGTTTGTTGATACGCAAAATATATTTTCACCGGTAAGTCTTGCATTTGGCCTTTGAGTGCTACAGCCTGCCATACATACTTTCTTTCTTGAAAACCAATATCCAAGCCTTGACAAAGTGATGATAGTTTTTTGATTTGGTGCTTTTTACCATTATATGATACCAAAAGGCCTCCCAAAATTATGCACAAGCCTAACATCACCCAAGTATAAATATCCATGTTTACTTATTATTATAAATTTGATCACTAAACTTCTTAATCAAGTACGTAAAAATTAACCAGGAGGATGTCGTATACTATCCTTGCACCAGCGTAAAGTCAAACTCAACAAAGTTAAACGCTTGAGAAACCTGAAAATTCAACAATTTAAGTTGTTAGATTAACCTATCTTTTGCTTACTTGCCAGCTTTTGTGCATCAACCCTCAAAACATGCTGCTTACGCTCTTCGATCTACCATCCCATTTTCAAATTGACTGGTTTTCCTGGTTGTTGGCAGGACTGGCCATTTTTACCTTGGGTATTTCCAAATCCGGCCTTAAGGGTATCTCAATTATCATCGTAACCCTCTTAGCCTTAGTTTTTGGGAGTAAACCCTCTACTGGTATCCTGCTTCCTTGGCTTTTGATAGGCGATACTTGTGCCGTTATTTATTACAACCGACACACCCAATGGCGTTATCTCAAAAAATTATTGCCAGCTATGATGGTGGGGGTAGTCATTGGTACCTGGGTAGGTAAAGATTTGCCCGAAAAGCTTTTCAAACAAATGATGGCGGTCATCATTCTGGCTACGGTATTGATGATGTATTGGTGGAGTCGTAAAAAAGACAAAAAAGTCCCTGATCGTTGGTGGTTTGCGATTTTGATGGGTTTGATGGCGGGTTTTACAACCATGATTGGGAATCTTGCAGGCACTTTTACCAATTTGTTTTTCCTGGCCATGCGGCTTCCCAAAAACCACTTTATTGGTACCGCAGCCTGGCTATTTTTTATCATCAATCTGTTTAAACTTCCCTTCCATATTTTTGCCTGGCATACCATTACCTGGGATACGCTCAAGCTTAATATACTACTCATGCCATTTGTATTATTGGGCTTTGTGGTGGGCATAAGGCTTATTCGTGCCATCAAAGATCAATATTATCGTCGCTTGATACTCATTTTAACTGGCATTGGAGCCATTATTATTTTATTTAAACAATAAGATCAATCTTGTGAAAATAACTAAGATCATTGTCAACTAGTTATTAATTTTTGGAAAAGAATTAGAAAAGTATGGGCATTTTAAACAAAAAAAAATTGACAAGATCTCTCTTCTATTATTTGGCTGAGATTGTTATTGTGGTAGCAGGTATTTTTATTGCTATTTTATTAAATAATTGGAATGAGCAGCGAAAAAAAGAGGAAGATAGTCAACAATCGCTTAAACGAATTGCTACAGATTTACGAACCGAAAAATTTGTGCTCAATCAATTCAAAAAACAACTAAGTCATAGTCGCAAATACCTCAAGGATATCATCTATTACGATAAAAAAGATCATCTGGACTCTCTCTACTTTCATCTCAACCACGCATTCAGGCATTACAAAATGAATGCTGAGTACATCAACCTTAAGTATAGCGGAAAATTAGGGCTTATCCCAAACGATGTGCTTCGCTACAATATTGTAAACTACTACGAGGTATATTATGCCCTCTATCAAGAGATATCTGAAGGCCATAAAAAGTTTGTCAACGAAGACCTACACCAATATTTACAAAAAGAGTTTCCGAGTGACACTACCTACTTGGCAGATGCTAAACTCGTAAAACAAAAATTAAAAGACCCGACACTCGTTAACCTGGTTAAAGATCAAATCACCACCTATGGCTATCTCAATCAACGTATTCAAACCACCCTGATTGATACATTGTTAAAAAGGATCAAGAAAGAAATGCCTTCTACTAAAAAATAATTATCGACATGCCTTGCCTTTATCGGAGTGTAGCTGGTACGCAACATCAAGGATCAACACTATCGCCGTATTATTCTTGTGCTGACTGAGATTGGGGCTATTATTATTTTATTTAAACAATAGGCTTATCTCAAAATGCTTGAATACGACACTTATTCAAAAAATCACCAAATGAGTCTGCTACTTTTACAAAAGGAACCCTTTCGAGTTCAAAAATAGCTTTTTTGCCTTGTTCAGTATCTTCGTCTATGTCTTGTTCGCTCTCCAACTGATATTTGTCTAAGATATGTTGAGTGGCTTTATCGTAATAATCTCCGTGAAACTTACCAGGATAATACCACTTGTCATAGGTATAATATACTACCCCAAAATCACGATCGTCTAAGCCCAAACACAACATATCGGCCGCTTCGGGATGACTACATTTGGCAATAGAAATCATGCGGTCGGGAAGCACATCAAAATCAAACTTAGAATGTTCATTAGAAGCTAGCAATTCATAGATATCCCAATTAGTCACTTCATCTTCATTCATCAATTCGGGAAGCCATACCACAAAAAAAGCAATAAGTGAGGGAGTTACTGGCCTGTTATTATCTTTGGCCCAATGCAAAGGCGTTTCAAACACTACTTCTTGAGTTGGCTCCTCACTACCATTGCCGTATCCAGGCTCTACATAACCACCATTATTTTTCAATAAAAACTGTTTATAATCTTCTGGCAAAGCAGGATAGTCAAATCTATCACTGAGCGTTTTCTCAAGTGCTTGCAAGCTTTCAACATTCAATGCAGGAAAAGAATGAACAAGTTCCATATTAGCTAATATTTACAGGTTTAACGTTGCCCTTCAGCTACAAAAATATACTGAGCTACTTTCTGAGAAATCATCAAAGGTGTAGTGGATTCATCGACCCGAATCTCGAGTGATTCGTCGTATTCTACCTTATCCAATATGGTAATGACCGTACCAATGTTGATATTGAGTTTGTTGAGATGCTTGAGAAATAGCGGATCCCCCTCCTCTACTGCCAGTACTTTGAATGGTTGCTTGAGAGGAGCTTCTTGTAAGTTGATTTTTTTTCGTTGGAGAATTTCTCCTTTAGCATTGGGGATAGGGTCTCCATGAGGGTCATAGGCCGGAAACTCCAAAAACTCATCCAGACGCTGGATCAGCATAGGAGACTGAATATGCTCGAGCTGTTCGGCAATGGCATGTACCTCGTCCCAGGTAAAGTTAAGTTTACGTACCAAAAAGGTTTCCCACAACCGATGCTTCCGCACCAAATTAATCGCAATTTGGCGCCCTTGTTCGGTCAATGTAACCCCTTTATACTTCATATGATGAACCATTTCTTTTTGCGACAATTTCTTGATCATGTCGCTTACTGAAGCAGCACTGATATTTATTTTTTTGGCAATTTCATTGGTACTAATCCCTCCCTTTTCTTCCTGATTTTCAGAGAGTTGATAAATAGCTTTTAGGTAATCTTCTTCGGTTAAACTAAGCATTCGCAAAAAGAGCAATGGTGATTTTTATGGACAACAAAGTTAATAAAACTTTAGCTTCTCACGGGAGCTTTTCTAAGCTTGGTTGTAAAGTATTTTTTCAAAAAAGTAAAAACAATATACAAAGGTTGTGAGTTTTGTTGAATGTTTAGACTAAAAAAGTAAAACAAAGTTCAAATACCTCTGTTTTGTTAAATGTTTTATGTAAATTAAAACAACAAAAGTTAAACAAAAATAACGACTTATAACAAATATCTAAATCAAATGGCAAAAGTAAAAGCGCATATTATTGGGGGAGGATTTGCTGGATTGGCTACAGCTTCATGTTTGGCTCAACAAGGCTACGATGTAACCGTTTTTGAGAAAAATGAAAGTTTGGGAGGCCGGGCCCGCAAGTTTTCGGCAGAAGGTTTTGTATTTGACATGGGCCCTAGTTGGTATTGGATGCCTGATGTATTTGAGTCGTTCTTTGGAAAATTTGGCAAATCTGCCAGCGACTATTACGATCTCAAAAGATTGGACCCCTCTTATGCCGTATTTTTTGGCAAAGACGATGTCGTGGAGATTCCTGCCAATTTAGATGAGTTAAATCAATTATTTGAGGAATTAGAACCAGGCAGCAGTGCTAAGCTGACCAAGTTCTTGAAAGAAGCTGCCTACAAATACGAAGTAGGTATCAACGACTTGGTGTACAAGCCAGGGCGCTCATTGCGGGAGTTTGTAGATATGCGATTGCTTACGGGCGTATTTCGCCTACAGGTGTTCAACTCCATCTACAGTCACATCCGCAAGTATTTCAAAAACCCCAAACTGATTCAGTTGCTGGAGTTTCCCATTTTGTTTTTGGGGGCTACTCCCAGAAACACCCCTGCTCTCTACAGTCTTATGAATTATGCTGATATCCAACTGGGAACCTGGTATCCCATGGGAGGCATGCACAAAATTGTAGATGGTATGGTAACCCTGGCCGAATCATTAGGCGTTCAGTTTGAAACGAACGCAAATGTAGAAAAAATTGAGGTGCAAAACGGCAAAGCTACTAGCCTGATAATCAACAACAAACAGCAAAATGCAGATGTTTTTATCGGTGGAGCCGACTATCATCACGTAGAACAACATCTACTTGAAGAAAAATATCGTAAGTATTCTGCTAGTTATTGGGACAAGCGCGCCATGGCTCCCTCAAGTCTTATTTTTTACTTGGGCCTTGACAAAAAACTGCAAAACCTCCACCATCACAACTTGTTCTTTGACAGAGAGTTTGAGCAGCACGCCATCGAGATATACGAGCAACCCCAATGGCCAAGTAACCCTTTGTTTTACGTATGTTGTCCATCGATGACCGACCCCAGTGTGGCACCTGAAGGCAAAGAAAACATGTTCATTTTGGTACCAGTAGCCCCCGCATTGAAAGATGATGAAGCTACTCGAGAAAAATATTACCAATTGGTTATGGAACGCCTGGAGAGTCTTACTGGCCAAAGCATCAGAGAACATGTAGTCTACAAGAAAAGTTACGCTCACAACGATTTTGTCCGAGATTATAATTCTTTCAAGGGCAATGCTTATGGCTTGGCAAATACGTTACGCCAAACGGCGATCCTAAAACCATCGCTCAAAAGCAACAAGGTAAGTAATTTATATTTTACCGGGCAGCTCACGGTTCCTGGTCCAGGCGTGCCACCTTCGCTTATTTCGGGGCAAGTGGTCGCTAAAGAAATAGTTAAAGCTTTTAATTAAACTCATCAAACTTTTGATTACATGAAATCTCTTTACGACAAAGTTTCTTTTAAGTGCAGTAAACTGGTTACGAATAACTACAGTACCTCGTTTTCACTGGGGATCAGCTTCTTAGCCAAAAAATTTCGCAAGCCGGTGTATGCCATTTATGGGTTTGTGCGCTTTGCCGACGAAATAGTGGATACATTTCATGATTACGACAAGCAAGATTTGTTGGATCGCTTCAAGGCGGACACTTACAAGGCCATTGAAGAAAAAATAAGTCTTAACCCAATTTTGAATAGTTTCCAACAAACAGTGAATGATTTCCACATTGAAAGGGAAGTGATAGACACTTTTTTGAAAAGTATGGAGATGGATATTACTGGGATTAACTATGATCAGGAGGGGTACGAAGAGTATATTTTAGGTTCAGCCGAAGTAGTAGGTTTGATGTGCTTGCGCGTATTTTGTGACAAAGACAAAGAAATGTATGAATCCTTAAAATATGGAGCAATGCGTTTGGGATCGGCCTTCCAAAAAATCAACTTTTTAAGGGATCTCAATCAAGATTACAAAGAGTTGGGTCGCACTTATTTTCCAGGAGTGGACATTAGCCAGTTTGGCGAAATCAACAAGCGCCAAATAGAAGAAGACATCGAGCAAGATTTCCGCGATGGCTACGATGGCATCAAACGTTTGCCGAAAGACGCTCGTTTTGGCGTATATATGGCCTATGTATACTATTACTCATTGTTTAGAAAAATTCAGGGCATCCCTCCTCGCAAAATTATGGACGAACGCATTCGCATATCGAATCGCCGTAAATACATGCTATTTTTTAGTTCTTATGTACGTCATAGCCTGAATTTGATATAAATTGCTGAGTATACACGTTACTCAACCTTTGTGGTAAATAAGCAAACCCAACAACTGAACGAGCACCAATGCAGGATATTGAGATCAATGAAGTTCGGCTTTTATATAAAAATGCTTCAAAAAATAGCCGAAAATGCGACGAGTTGTACAGTAAGCTTGACGTTAAAGAAGTAGAGCAGTATCCGGTATTGTTGGGCTATAAAGGAGCCGCTCAGGCCATCCGGGCCAAACACAGCTTTTTTCCACATCTAAAATATGCACGCTTTCGTGAAGCCATGCAAATTTTGGATCGGGCCATTATCAAAGATGAACATAGTATCGAACTTCGCTTTTTAAGATTTACGATACAAAGCAACAGCCCAGCTTTTTTTAATTATAAAGGGCAAATTCAAGAGGATAAAAAAATAATCACCGAAGCTTTGCCTCAAATCAACGATGATAACGGTTTAATAGAAGCCATTGCTACGGCACTATTAGAATCAGATACCGCAACCAGGGCCGACAAAGACTTGGCAAAAGAATATTTAGATAAGCTACAATAAAAGAATGAATATGACTGAAGAAAAAGTGATTTTAGTAGACACCCAAGACAACGAAATAGGAACCATGAACAAGCTGGAGGCACACCAGAAGGGGTTGCTCCACCGGGCATTTTCTATTTTTGTATTCAACGACCGCAATGAATTAATGCTTCAGCAACGCGCCCGACACAAGTACCACTCAGGGGGCTTATGGACCAATACCTGCTGTAGTCATCCCCGTCCTGACGAGGTATTGCAAGAAGCAGTACATCGCCGTTTGATAGAAGAAATGGGTTTTGACTGTGACCTTTCTTATACTTTTAACTTCACCTATCAGGCCAGGCTAGACAATGAACTCACCGAATACGAGCTAGACCATGTATTCATTGGGCACTACAGTGGTCAGCCACAAATCAACCTGGAAGAAGCCTGCGACTGGCGTTTTATGAGTTTAGACGAAATAGAGCAACAAATGAAGGCCCAGCCCCAAGACTATACAGAGTGGTTTAAGATTATTTTAAATCAACATAAAAACGAATTTTTAACCCTAAGCTCTCGATAATACGTGAAGGCAGTTATAGTTGGTGCAGGCATTGCGGGCATTGCTACCAGTATTCGTTTGGCAAACCTAGGGTATGAAGTAGACGTTTTTGAAGCCAACGATTATCCAGGAGGCAAGCTTACTCAATTTGAACAAGAAGGGTTTCGGTTCGATGCCGGCCCATCTTTGTTTACAATGCCATTTTTGGTAGACGAACTCTTTACAATTTCAGGTAAAGAGCCTCGTCATTATTTCAATTATGAGCGTTTACCCATTGTTTGCAATTATTTCTATGAAGATGGCACTCGCTTAAACGCTTTTGCTGATCATCAAGCTTTTGCACAGGAAATAGAAAAAAAACTGGAGGTGCCTGCTGCTCAGGTAGAAAAACATCTACATAACAGTGCCGAAATTTTTGAACACACCCACAAACTATTTATGGAGCAATCGCTTCATCAATTCAAAAACTTCCTGAATATTGATACCCTGGTTAGTATTGTCAATATGTTCAAAATGCATATTTTCAGCACCATGCACGAGGTAAATGAGCGTAAACTCAAAAACCCTCATTTGGTACAGCTGTTCAATCGGTATGCTACCTACAACGGATCCAGTCCTTACAAAGCCCCTGGTATTCTCAATATCATTCCTCATTTGGAACACAACATGGGCGCCTATCTCCCCGAAGGTGGCATGCATAGCATTACCCTTAGTCTGGTAAAATTAGCCATTGAATTGGGTGTAAAATTTCACTATGGGCAAAAAGTAGAAAAAATCATTGTACAAGATAAACCCAAGCAGGCCAAAGGCATTCGGGTACAAGGCCAAACGCTGGACTATGACTTGGTCATTAGCAATATGGATGTGGTACCTACCTATAGGCATTTACTCAAGAGTCAAAAGGCACCCGAAAAAACCTTACAACAGGAGCGCTCAAGTTCCGCTTTGATCTTTTATTGGGGTATCAATGCCGAATTCCCTGAACTGGATGTACACAATATCTTATTTGCTAAAGATTATAAATCAGAATTTGCTCACATTTTTGACCTCAAAAAGGTATACAGTGATCCTACGGTGTATATCAACATTACCTCTAAACGAACCGAAGGAGATGCACCAACAGGAGGTGAGAATTGGTTTGTGATGGTCAACGTACCTGGCAACCAAGGGCAAGACTGGGATGCCTGGATTGATGAAACCCGAGAAAATGTTATTCAAAAAGTATCACGTGTATTGGGTAAAAATATTCGCCCGCTCATTGCTACTGAAGCCATATTAGACCCTAGAAGTATCGAGCAAAAGACCTCCTCTTTTCAGGGTTCGTTGTATGGTTCCAGTTCTAACAATCGTTATGCAGCATTTTTGCGTCACCCCAATTTTTCGCGCAAAATCAAGAACTTATATTTCTGCGGAGGCAGTGTGCACCCTGGTGGAGGCATTCCTTTGTGTTTGTTGTCGGCAAAAATTGTGGGCAATATTATTAAGGAACGCCAGGGAACAATAAAAACGGAATTTTCTGCGAGTAAAAAATAGCTTATGAGTTTGAAATTAAAAAGATTAGCAATTTTTCTGGTAGTAGTGCACGTGTCAGGGGTGATTGGATTCCACTCCATGTTTGCCAATTATTTTGTGGCACTCACTCCGCTCAATTTATTGTTATCAGCCTTTATTTTACTCAGTGGGCATCAGGATTTTCAACCACGCTTTTGGTTATTCTGCGCCACGTGTTTTCTTACTGGGTTGGTAGTAGAGCTTATTGGGGTACAAACCGGAGTCTTGTTTGGAAGCTACCAATACGGTGCTACCTTAGGATGGAAAATCTTAGACACTCCCGTAATCATTGGGGTCAACTGGTTTATTTTAGTATACAGTTCAGGTTCTGTGATTCATCACCTAAAGTTACCCATTGTGGTAAAAGCAGCTATCAGTGCTACGATTATGGTTACCCTGGATTATTTGATAGAACCAGTGGCCATGAAATACGACTTTTGGGACTGGCACAACGGCATCATTCCTTTGCAAAATTACCTTATGTGGTTTGTTGTAGCATTTGGGCTATTGTTATATTTTCATAAGGCCCAGTTTAAAAAAGATAATCAAATGGCCATTGTACTTCTATTAGTACAAGCAGCCTTTTTTGGAATATTAAACATTTACTAACGACAATGATACTCTTCAATGTACTAATTGTAATAGCGACCTTCTTATTTATGGAATTTGCCGCGTGGTTTGCTCATAAGTATCTCATGCATGGCTTGTTATGGATGTTGCACAAAGACCACCATCAAAAAGAACCAGGTTTCTTTGAGAAAAACGATGCTTTTTTCCTCATTTTTGCCATTCCCAGCTGGCTTTGTATCATGTTTGGCATGATGAACGGCAACGATTTCCGGGTATGGATTGGCGCTGGTATTGCCGTCTATGGATTTGCTTATTTTGTGGTACACGATATTTTTATCCATCAGCGATTCAAAATTCTGAAAAAGGCCAATCACCCTTATTTCTTAGCAGTAAGACGTGCCCACCGTGCCCACCACCGTCACTTAGACAAAGAAGAAGGTGAATGCTTTGGCATGTTGCTGTTTCCTTTGAAGTTTTTGAAACAAGCTAAAGAAGAGTTGGCCAAGAAAAATGGTTTAGAAAAAGCTTAAAACATTCATTAAAAATACCAGAGGGTTTAGTAGTTACTGAACCTTCTTTTTGTTTCCATCCATCTTTTTATATTTCATATTATCAACTCCCCCCACATGCCTTACTTGTATCTACTCATCAATTTTTTGGCGATTTTGGTGCCCTTTATCAAAAGCTTTGATCCTAGAGTCAACTTTTACAAAAAGTGGCGCTACCTCTTCCCTGCCATTGGCTTGGTAGGAGCTTTTTTCATTGCCTGGGATGTTGTTTTTACTTCGTGGGGCGTATGGGGGTTTAATGAACGTTATTTGTCAGGCATCAAGATCATCAACTTACCATTGGGGGAATGGCTTTTCTTTATTACCATCCCTTATTGCTGCCTGTTTGTATATGAAGTAATCAAATATTATGTGAAACAAGACATTTTAGGCAAATACGCCAATGCCATCACTTGGACAATTGTTGTGGGACTTATGCTCGTTACAGTTACAAATCCCTGGAAATGGTATACTACCCTGACTTTTATTCTTACTGCCGGATTTTTATTGGTTCATGTATTAGTCCTCAAAACCAATTATTTAGGGCGGTTTTACCTGGCGATGGCCATTTGGCTGGTACCATTTTTTATCGTAAATGGCATTCTTACTGGGTCATTCATCGAAGAGCAAGTGGTATGGTACAACAACACCGAAAATCTTTCAATCAGAATGTTTACCATTCCCGTAGAAGATGCTTTTTATGGCTTGTTACTGATACTGATGAATACCACCATTTATGAATATTTGAAGCAAAGAAGTGAACAAAAAACCTCTGAAAAAGAGGATACTCAGGCCCTCTCAAAAAAGCAAAACGTTGATTATGAGCCTGAGTATTTGACTTAATACTGTGGAACAAAAGTTTATTTGCATTTCTGCAACTATTCTATTGTATGGTCTCCCTATCGGTAAGACCATACAAGAAGTGGAAATTTTAGAATAGTTGCAGAAATGCAAATAAACTTTTATTCCACAGTACTAAATAACTAA
>DMXI01000427.1 GCA_003483885.1 Microscillaceae bacterium | reverse complement strand
TCAAAAAACTATTAAAAGAACCCGAAAATGGCTTTTACACTCCCAAGTATGAAAAAAACATTAGGCAAGCCTTCAATACTTTCAAAAATAAGGAGGTTCCTAAGTCATTGACCAAATATTTGTTTCAAGATTTTGCAATGTATTGTTTAGAATACCAATTACCTGAATATGACACACTTTGGGGTAAACTTATTGAATTAAATTGTTATGCAAGATACATTTCAAAAGTGCCTGCGAATATAAATAAACTAAAAAATTTACAAGACCTAAGTTTAAGGCTTAACCAAATTTCAATAATACCACCAGAAATTGGGCAATTGGTAGAGTTAAAACAACTAGATCTTATAAAAAATAATATTAATTTCTTGCCCGAAGAAATTAGTAATTTAATGAAACTTAGCGAATTATTAATTTCTAATAATCCTATCGAACATTTACCTAATAACTTCACAAAATTACAAAACTTAAAACATCTAAGTTTACAAAACATGGATATGACTAGAATATTCCCGCAGGTATACGAATTAAGAAGCCTAGAAACTATAAGATTAGGCAGAAATAATATCAAGTCAATTCAACCTCAAATAAAATTTTTAACTAAAATTAGAGATTTAGATTTGTCAGATAACCAAATTACACATTTACCAAATGAGTTTTATCAATTACAAAATTTAAAATACCTCAATTTAGAAAACAACCCTTTAGACACTGATGAAATAGATAAGCTAATCGATGTTTTTGGAGATAGATTTCACAACTAAGTCATATAAAGAACTGGTTCATCAATAAAACCTACCCTAGTCAAGAAAAAACAAAAGTATTTTAATTACCTTTTTTTAGTTTTTTCACTTCTTTTGCTTTATCAAGCTTTTTCTGTTTTCTTTTTTCATACTGTGTAATTGCAAATTGACGAGCAGGTTCTATGCTGGCAACTGCTCCTAAAATCCATTTAGCAACATCTGTTTCCATTAATAGCTTCCCTACCTCAATAAACCATTTTTGTGTGTCCGGGCCTAAGTAACCTTTTGTGGTAGGAAAGAGATATGCCTATGAAACAATACCAGGGAATAAAGGTGAAAAATAATTTGAGAAAACGTCTCATTCCTTATTTGATAAGTTGAAAAATGATTGCTAAATTGAAGTATCGCTCTAATCCACATAGTTAACGATCTCCATAATTTCACATTCAGGTAACAACAACCTAAACTTTGCTATTTCAGAAGGTGACATATGTTCTGCTGAAAGCTGCATTTTTTTTAGCTTTTTTAATTGCCATAGCTCTATAGGTAGTTTTTTAATTGCATTACCATCAAGTAGTAGATGTTCCAAACTTTGTAAATTACCCAGTTCTTTGGGGATTGATTGCAAACAATTATCACGCAAGTCAAGTATCTTCAATGATGCTAGCTCCCCTAGTTCTTTTGGAATGTTTTCTAATGAATTATTAATAATTTTTAAGACTTCTAGCTTTTGTAAATTTTGAATATCAGAGGGTAAGTTGTTGAGTTGGCAACGCTCAATGTGTAGAAAGTTCAAGTTTTGCAAATCACCTAATCCTTTGGGGAAATCACCAAAGGGTGTATTTATTACTTTCAATTCATTTAAATTCTCCAAATGCACTATAGAATCTGGTAACGACTGTAACTTTAGATTGTAAGAGAGGTTAAGCCATCGTAAGTTTTTCAATTGACCGAAATGCTTTGGCAAAGCTTGTAACTGATTATTTTTTAGTTCTAATTCTCTCAAGTTTTCCAAATGAGTAAACTCATCGGGTAAATAAGATAATTGATTGGTGGCTAGGTTGAGGTTTTCCAAACAGCTTAATTTGCCAATTTCTTTCGGCAAACTCTCAAGCTGGGTATTCACTAATTTTAGGCGTACAATTTTTTCAAGCAATTCAATTTGGGGAGGTAGTGCATATAATTTGTTCTCACTCAAGTCAAGGGTTTGTAGTTGGGTAAGCTTACATATACTAGTAGGAAAACTCGTTAGTAGATTGTAATAGGCGATTAATTGAGTAAGTTGAGATAATTGTCCAATTTCCGAAGGGAATTCAGACAAATGATTGGATGCTATGTTGAGATAGGTTAGATTTTCTAGTGATTGTATTTCGGCAGGAATTTGTTGAATGGCATTATTGTATAAATTAAGCTCATTTAAGCTCTGAAGTTGGCCAATCTCGGCAGGAACCTGGTACAAGGTACACTTTTCTAATTGTAAGGTTTGAAGTTTTTTCAAAACTCCTATGCTGGGGGGTAAATCAGGCCAACCGTTGCCATAAAGGCTGGATTGCTTTTGCCAATATGCTAACTCTAGATTATTTTTAAGGCATAGGTAGGGATACCTTCGAAGTTCTTGTGCTACTTCTACCCCATACTGGCCTTTAATACCTACACATAGTTGTATGGCTAATTGAAAGTTTGCGGGGTCATCATTTTGTAGTAGTTGCAGTATTTTGGCATTGTCTGTCATTTAGGAATACAATTTATTGAAATTGAGCATTTTTTGTGTTTATCTTGAAAATAAAAACAATGGACTTATCCACCAAAACCTATACTGAAGAAGAGCTTCAACAAGTAGAACAATTACTCGCTCCCCCAGAAGATGGTATCTACACTCCTGAATACGAACAGGAAATAAGACAAGCCTTTGAAATTTTCACCCAAAAAGGAGTCCCAGTCTCTCTCAAAGATGACCTACTCAATCGTTTCCCGCTCTATTCACTGGAATATGAATTACCAGAATATGAGGGAATATGGGAAGGCTTGACCTACATTGCAGCCAGTTTTGGATTTATGAGTAAGCTGCCCCATAATATCTCAAAATTAAAAAATGTGGAAGAACTGCATTTACGAAGCAACAAAATTAAAGCGCTTCCTCCAGAAATTGGGCAACTTAGCCAATTACATACCTTAGATTTAACCAAAAACAAGCTCCTAAACTTACCAGAAGAATTTGGAAACCTTCAAAGTTTAAAATCACTTCAGCTCAGTGATAATTACCTCCAAACCCTTCCCCCTTCGTTTGCTAAGCTGCAAAGCCTTGAGTATCTCAGTCTTCAAGGGATGAAAGTAGATGTATACGAAATATACCCCGAAATTTTTGAACTCGAAAACCTTCAATACCTAGAGTTAAACGAAAACAAGATTGAGCAGGTATCTGAGAAAATAACTAACTTGAAAAATCTCAAAACCATTGCATTGCTTGAAAATCAACTACAAACGTTACCTGAAGAGGTTTTACGATTAAATACATTAGAGAAAATATATTTGGGAGATAATCCTATAAAACCAGAGGAAGTAGTAAAATTAGATCAGAAATTTGGTAACAAAGTAACCTGGTAGTTATGGGAAAACATTATTAACTGTTTATTATTTCTTTGTAAGAATTATGGACTTATCCACCAAAACCTATACTGAAGAAGAGCTTCAACGGGTAGAACAATTACTCGCTCCCCCAGAAGATGGTATCTACACTCCTGAATACGAACAGGAAATAAGACAAGCCTTTGAAATTTTCACCCAAAAAGGAATCCCAGTCTCTCTCAAAGATGATTTACTCAATCGCTTTCCACTTTATTCACTGGAATACGAGCTGCCAGAATATGAAGGAATATGGGAAGGCTTGACCTACATCGATGCCAGTTTTGGGTTTATGAGTAAGCTGCCCCATAATATCTCAAAATTAAAAAATGTGGAAGAACTGCATTTACGAAGCAACAAAATTAAAGCACTTCCTCCAGAAATTGGAGCGCTTGGCCAATTACATACACTTAACTTGTTTAAAAATAAGCTTCTAAGTTTACCAAAAGAGTTCGGAAACCTTCAAAACCTAAAGTCACTTCAGCTTGGAGGGAACCAACTGAACGAACTCCCCAAGTCTTTCTCTTTACTCCATAAACTTGAGTACCTTGCTCTACAAAACATGAAGCTTGAACTTTCTGAAATTCCCTTGGAAATTTTCAATTTGAAAAGTTTACAAGAACTAGTTTTGAATGACAACCACATTAAAAGTATACCTGATGAAATCAATCAATTGCAGAACTTAAAGACATTATCTATTTCAGATAATCAGATAAATCAATTTCCTGAAGGCTTGTTTGCTTTGGGACAATTGGAACGCATCTACTTGGGTAGTAACCCTGTGAAACCCGAAGAAGTGATTAAGCTAGAGAAGGTTTTCGGTGACAAGGTATATTGGTAATCACATAAAACTGCTTAATGAATTATTAACACTGGCTTATTTTCAGACATTATTAAGTTTACAAACAACCCTTCCGCAATAAATCCATCTGAGGAAGGGCTCCTGTACTATAAACCATCTAACACTAGTCCTTTTTTGGGGGTAACTGTTTCTTTTCAGCAGATTTTAAATACTGGTTTCTTTGAGTTCAGCTTTAATTTTTTTGAGCCAATCACTTTCTGCTTCCATATTTTATTGCTCGGCTATATTTTCTTCTTATTAAATACATCAAGCAAGCTACCTAATGTAAAAGCCAAAGTAATAAGCCCCAAGGAATAATTCCAATACCAAGGAAAACGAAAAATATCGATAGCCCCTATTAAAAACAATACTAAAGCAATAACAAAACCTCTTAAGGTAAAATGATGTTTATGTCCATGCCTAAACGCATATCCTCTTTCCTCATAGAGATAATCAAATACTGGTCTCATAATTTGCTTGCTGAGGTGATTTATTTCAGCTTTGCTGACATACTCAGAGTCTTTCTCCTCAATAATATCAATGAATTGGTCAAAATTATTTTTGTAAATATTTGCTTTATTATCTTTTCGTGCCTCTTGTATCAACGCTTTCATAGCATTTATAAGAGTTGTCTGAAAAAAAGCATATCCAATCCATTGTTTTTTTTTAACTGATTCTAGC
This sequence comes from Microscillaceae bacterium, assembly GCA_003483885.1. Classification (GTDB taxonomy): domain Bacteria; phylum Bacteroidota; class Bacteroidia; order Cytophagales; family Microscillaceae; genus Microscilla. Next base: position 2,193 of record DMXI01000427.1, on the reverse strand, counting down.
TTCTTTATTCTGGCAACATTAATATTTAACCATTTATCATTTTCGTTCATATCACCCAACCTTTCTTTTCATTTCTTTTATCTAAGGTGTAACCTACAAACCATCCTAGACCAATCAAGGCTAATGAAAGCAAGAAATGCCAACTAAAGCCTTCAACAAATTGGCCTACAATAAAAAGAATAATGGCTAATACAGAAGTCAAGGCTATGTAATTTATCCGATTATCCCAGACACCTTTATAGTGATGAACTTTTTTTAAATGTTTGTGTACAGGGTATAAATTTTTTCTCATCAGAGAATTTATCTTGTGCTTGTAATTTGGATGAAGGAGTACAAAATCAACTAATGCTTGTAAATGAATGATATAATCAAGATATTTCAACTTCATTTTTTCACAAGTTTCACAGGTTTTTGAACATTTTTCCAATTTTTTAGCAGTAAGTAATGCTCTTGTAAGAAAATATGATTGTAACTTATCAGCAATTAGAGGATTCTTTAAGGCTTTTTCTAATTCTTGTTCAAACTGTTGAAACCAATTACTTTTCTCTTCCATTTTCAATTACATTCTATTCGTAGTTTAAAATATCCACAAGTATAATTCATACATTCCTTTGGAAAATAAATGCATTATACCAAGTAACCCTTTTCCTGTTATTTCAGCATTTTGGGGAAAATGTGCTAATTGCCAGGATACTTTTATTCTCTTTAAAGCAACATCAGTATAAACTTCCTTAAGAGGCTTTCCGTTTTCATCTTTTACAATTTCTCCCCTCTCATTTCTTACAGGAACAGTATTATCATGATCTGTAAAAAAACCTTTCGGTTTGTGTAAACCTAATGTCCATTTGTTCCAAATATTAAAAGTAGCTACAACAAAGTTCCTGAACTTTTCAGACTTTTCATCCTCTATTATGCGCCGATACACATCATTGTACCTATCAAATACTTTGTAATATACAAGTTTACGAAATGCCTTAGCAGATTTAACGGGATGTTTTTTCCAATTAAGTATGTCATTCCATTCTAGTTGCCAAGTATTTACAATTATTTTCTCTAAATAACTTTCAAAAGTACTATAATCATTACCTTCCATTTTATGAACAAAAAGTAAGTGACTAAACATTGCTAATACTTCCTCAGATAGTTGATTAAATAAAACCGTTTTGACACCTTTGACTTTATTTTTTACAATAACTCGCTTAAGAATTTCCGTAAGCCATTGTTTATGTGTTTGATTTTTTTCATCCCAAGGATAATATTCCTGTTTTATCCCCTGCGTACTCCAGTTTTTTAAAATATCATCATTTAAAGATAAGTACGCTCTAAAGCCATCATTTATATTTTTACTTAATTTTTTATGTAAAAAAACTTTAACTCTGCTAATAAGAGCTTTAATCTCCCACTTTACAAACTCTTTTGTAAATGGTATAGTATTATCGTAATATTTCTTTTTATTGTTTATTTTGTTTAGTTCTTTCTTTATGAAGTTATAATATTGATCATAATTTGAATTATTTGCGTCTTCAACTCTAAAACTAAAGAAATCGAATGAAGTAATACGATAACCAGCATACTGAATTACCTCATGTTTCTGTAAATGGCTGGGTATCAATTCTACTATCTTACATTCAAAACTTTTTGGATATCTATGAATCTTAGACTCATACATTAGATGATCGCGAAAAACAGCTAACGAAGGATAAAGAACGTTATAATAATTATCATAGCTTTTAGGGTCAAAATAAGTCTTAAATAAAACATTAAAAACGTCCCGATTATATTGTTTAGCTTGTTGTCTTGATATTTTCCCCTTCGAAAAAGTACCTTGAATTGGTAATTTATCGCCTACGTTATTACGAATACTAATCAATTCGGGGGTAACCACATTGTCTATTTTTACATCTTTCAATCCGTTTGCAATAGATACTATACGAGTAATCAATCTTTGATGCTTTCTTTTTTCCTCTGAATAAATTTTAAACGGCTCCCTACAAGTATTCGTATTATGCACCAAAATCCCCACATTGCCTACATAGTAGTTATGGTATTGGGCTACCGTAAAATTATACACCGTTACCAAAGTATCTACATAGGCTATGCTGTCTACCGTAAGATGAGCGCGAGGTAAGAAGCGGTTTTTGATGGCCAAGAGCCTCTTGTGATCCATCAAAGTGAGTACATCTCCCTTTTTAA
>DMXI01000078.1 GCA_003483885.1 Microscillaceae bacterium | reverse complement strand
AAGAGAGTAGCTTCAATGGCTCAAAAAACCTGTTTTCGAACCTCTCATTTTATGAAGATGCCGAGTTTTATGGTGCCGAGTTTAAACATACGGTTATTTGTTCGAAAACAGGTTTTTTGAGCCATTGAAGCTACTCTCTTGGAAACTCACATTACCTCTAAACTTTGTAAAAGACATTGCAAAAGTACTGTCAAAAGCAGCGTTTGAGAAATCTACTTGTTGCCAAAACTCATTGAAACTCTGTTCTGTTTTACCCAAAAAGCGTACATTCCGAAAATCAACCGATTGGTAAAAAGTACTATTGGCCGAGGAAAAATTTTTCTCAAAAACCGAGTTTGCCAACGATACAGGTTGTAATACCAAAGCCATTTCTTTGTTTACCGTATTTGCCTGTAAATCGCTCAATGCTTTTGCCAAGTTTATCGACTTATTGTAACGCTGGTACCTTAAATCCAACGTATCTTGAGCATCCACACTCCACACAATACCCAGATAAAATAATAGCAACAAAATCTTTACACGTATCATGAAATGTAAATTGGTGATGGTTTTAGAAATGATAACATCTTTTTTGATATGACGGTTTACTAACCTTCTGTATCCCTCACTTTTGCCAATAAACGTTCATATTGATCCCAAAACTCATCAGTACTACCTTTGGCTAATTTATAAGTCGCCCACAATGTAGCTCCTTCTTGTTCTCTTTGTTTTATTTCTTCGGTAGAGATTAATTCATTTTTGAAATAATTCAAGGGAAATTGAGTTTCAGATCGAACATAACGCTTGATAGATGATTTTCCCAATTTAGAAACGGAGGTTTTCTGGGGAATGGGGACTTTTGTTTTACTGTTTGATAAAAAAGTTAAGGTAAGTGCCACACCTAACATCAAACCAACAACAATAACAATGAAGATATTTCCAGAGTCGTCCAAAGTTTGATAATCTTCTGATGTATCAGACACGGATGTTTTATCTTTATTCCAGTTTATAAAGTCATTATATTCCTGGGTCAACTTCTTGTATCCTTCTACAAACCCAAGTCTATCCTGCATAAATAATAAACGCTGATATGTCTCCATTTTTTCTTCTTCTGTAGCATACCCAAGGTCTAATGAAAAGTTATTATAATCTAATTTGATTTTATAAATATCAGTGTTTGTCAAGTTGATTCGTTTAGATTGATGTGTATCTTTATACGCTGTGGTAAAGTCTATCGTGTCTTTACATTGACTCAAATCAACATTACTAAAATTGATAATTCTTGGCAACTTAGCACCAGTAAAATCAATACCTTTTACAAACTTGGTACTCGCGAGGTTGATCTCCTGTTTTAAAACCGCTCCTGAGAAGTCTACTTTCTTTTGAAAAGTACAACCATAAAAAGATGCTTTGTTTTCAAAAACTGCCCTAACGAAGCTCACCTTACCCTGAAAATCTACCATCCCAAATTTACATCCATCATTAAGTATAGCGTCTTCAAAAATAACTTGGTTGCCAAATTTTAACCAATTGACCTCTATATTAGTGGTAAACTCGGTATGTTTAAAATTCCACACTGGACGTAATACTTTATCTTTATTAGATGATGTAGTGGTAAAGATAAAATCACGCCCGTAATTTATTTTTTGATTGCTCAAATCTGCAACACCTTGAGATTGGGCTGTAAAACAGCTTAAGAAAAACAAGAGAATACAATGAACAGAAAAGGGAGTTTTTTTCATGTAGTTAGTTAGTTTTGATCAGTTATTTATATTTCGCTAAGTTGGAGAATAGTTTAGGTAACAATCAGATTTTGCACAATTACCTATAAAAAATACGTGCTTGTCAGTTATAGGGTTTTGGGTGAGATATGCTTATTTCTTCATATAGAGTAAGGTAAGAAAGTTTCGGATTCTTAAATCTCTTTAATCCCTCACTTTTGCCAACAAACGTTCATATTGATCCCAAAACGCTGTATCGTCTTTCGCCTCTTGATCAGCCATCAGCAAATAATCTCCCCACAAATCAGCGGATATGCGAATACTTTGTTCAATGACAGCCAAAGGCACTAGAGGCTTTTGAGGTTCCAAAGGACGCAATGCAGTCACTAATGGGACAGTCACTGGATGATACAAGGCTGCTTTTCGTTTTCTCTCTTGTCTGCGTAAGTGTACAAAGGCTAAAACTAGTAAAACAACGATCACTAATACAAAAGCCTTGGTAGTATTATTACCTTTGGGCGGTGCAGGTGTTTGAGTGGTTTCTACAATTGTTTCTTCTTCAACCACCGGAGGAGGTTCATATACATGACTATCTACCTTAGCCTTTAACTCATTACTTTTAAATGCATTATACTCTTTCAATAGTTTCTGATACCCCTTTTTAAATCCCCATTTTTTTTGATGCTTTAATAACTCAACATAAAGCTGCTCTATTTCTCGGAAGCTAAAGTATTTGCGTTCTCCAAAATCCAATTGAAAATATTGGTAATCAAACTTGATCTTATGGAGATACTGGTTGTTTTTCAAATATAGATGGCAAGGCTTCGCGGGCACCTTAGCCTGGGTAAAATCAAGAAAAGAGTTCTTTAGGTCAACATCAAACATGTAAATTTCCGCAGGGAGCTGAATATTATGCAGGTGAACCTTTTTCTTAAAATGTACTTTGTCAAAATAGATTTTATCTAGAAAAACTGCATTGGTAAAATCTGCTTGATGAAGTGTAACCCCTGCAAAATAAGCACCTTTGGCAAACCTTACTCCTGAGAAACTGACGGAACCTTTGAACTCCATATCATACAACAGAAAAGCTTTTGAAAATAATGCTTGCGAGAAATTAGCCTTATCATTAAAAACATTGTAGTTAAAGACAGTAGAATCCCCAAAGTGTACCCCTGAAAAGTTTACGCTTTGCTCAAAAATATTGTGTGAAAAGAAGGTCGTATCTTGAAAAATGCTACCCGAAAGATTCGCTGGTTTTACAAACCTAAAACCCCTGCAGTACAGCACACTATCAAAAGTGCGATTCTGGAATACAACCGCTTGATTGAACGCATACTTCGGTTTAAAATCCCAGGGGGCCACTCTATTGATAGGAAAGTTTACTTTTTTTTCAGTGATCACAAAGCTATCTTGTACTTGCGCAGTTGCAAGACCACTCGTTATCAAAATCAATAAAAGTATTTTTATTCTCATACTATCCATGGTTGTAAACAGTAATTCCTAATTCAACAAACGTGTTACCCTTTCTTTGGTTAGGGTTTCGTTTGTGGTTAAACCAACCGTACCCCCATCAGCAAAATATCAT
>DMXI01000292.1 GCA_003483885.1 Microscillaceae bacterium | reverse complement strand
TATTAGGGTCAAGGATTTTTTTTATGGACTTGTACTAAGTCAAGGTTTTTTCAATTCCCCTATCTTTATAAAAAACAATTCTTATCCATTTTTCTGAATTGGCAATGCCGTAGAATATTTCACCTCGTTTAGCACAAACAAACTATGTATTTTACTGACATTAGGTAAAGTGGCAATTTTGGTAGAAGCAAAAGCATAATAACTATCTAAATCGGGCATTAGAATTTTGAGTAAATAATCAAAAACTCCCCCCAAAATATAACATTCCACTACCTCAGGCATTTGTTCAATAGCCTCACTAAATTGATTCATGTACTCTATTTTTTGACTAGAGAGGGTTACTTGACAGAATACAATAAAGGATAAATCAAGCTTTTTCTTGTCCAGGAGGGTAGCATATCCAGTAATGTAACCGTCTTTTTCCAATCGTTTAATACGTTCATACACGGGAGTTTTGGTCATGTGCAGTTGATCTGCCAATTCCTTAATGTTCATTTTAGCATCTTGTTGCAGATAAAATAATATTTCCTGATCTATCGCGTCTAAGTGTTGCATAGGAATCTTTCCTTGAATGGGTGATTAATAAAAGTAGTTTAGGTTAAAAGTCTTTGTTAGTTGATAAATATAGGAATTTTTTCGTGTCAAATTGTTTTATGCAGAGTTTAAGTCTGAAATACGTAATTTTGACGTGAAATAAGTATGCAATCAATGAACACTATATGGAAAAACAATTGCTTGAAATTGGCTCTGAATCTTTCAAAAAAATTGCTTTAAACGAAGATGCCAAAAGCTATGTATTAAGTAACCCTCTGTTATTTAACATCCTCAAAAAAGCAGCAAATCGATACCTTGGGGGAGAAACCTTGTCTGAAGCAGTAGATGCTATTCGACTTTTGAATGAGGAAGGATTTACCGTTACTACGGATTATATGGGCGAAAGCATTCGAAACGCACAAAAAGCCAATGAAGCTACTCAAGAGTTTATAGCTTTTGCTCAAGCCATCTTACAATATGGGTTAAACTCTTCTATATCCTTAGACTTATCGCACATTGGAATGTTGGTTTCCAAAGAGTTGGTTTTAGAAAACTTGCAAAAAATATGCATAGAAGCGCAGAAAAGTAACCAAGAAGTAATCATAAGTATGGAAGGGGTGGAGCGAACCGACTTGGTTTTGGATATTTATCAAGAAGCGCTCAACAACTGCCCAAATTTAGGAATTACCATCCAGGCCTACCTTTATCGTACCAGGGAAGATTTTCAGCGTCTGATAAAGTTACCAGGGAGTATTCGTCTGGTCAAAGGGGCTTTTGAGGTGCCTACCGCTTTGGCAATGCCTCGTGGCGAAAAGTTGGACGATACCTATCTACAATATACAGAAGCTTTGTTGAGCAAAAACCATCCTTGTTCTATTGCCTCTCATCACGAAAAAATTCATCAAGCTACCACGCAACTCATTAACCAATATCAACCTACAAACTATGTATTGGAGCGATTATATGGAATTAGAAATGAAGAACTCAAATCATACAAAGACCAAGGCTATTATTGTAGAATCTATGTGGTATATGGCAAAGAATGGTTTTTATACCTATGCAATCGTTGGGCAGAGTATCCATTGAACTTATTCCAGGGCATTGCAGATATATTAAAGTGAGTAATCTTTTTGTTCACATCTAAGGCGATTTTAAAGAAGCCGAAATGACTTCAAAGACTAAAATATTGATTTATGATAAAAGATGCATTTAATCCAGAAAGCTTTCGGGCAACGGGTCACGAACTTATAGATATGCTGGCTGATTACTTAACCCAATTGCAACAAAACCCTTCCGATGTATTGGTGAGTAAAACCCAATCTCCTGACGAACAACTCAATAAATGGCAAAACTTTGTGGGAGACCAAGACTGGGGGAACTATTTCAAAGAATATCTGGAGGATTCTATTCACTTGCACCATGCGAAATATATGGGGCATCAGATTACGGTGCCAGCCCCTATATCTTCTTTGGCAGCGCTCATGAGCGACCTGTTAAATAATGGGATGGGTGTTTATGAAATGGGGCAACCTTCAGTGGTAATGGAGCATTTGGTTGCACAAAGGCTGGCTAAAAAAATGGGATTTGATGCTCAAGCAGGTGGTTTCTTGACTTCTGGTGGCACCTTAGCAAATTTGACGGCTTTATTGGCGGCTCGACGCAAAAAGGCTTCTCAAGATGTTTGGAAAACAGGCAATCATCAACCGATGGCTTTGCTGGTATCTGAGCAAGCCCATTATTGTGTAGAAAGAGCGGTAAGAATTATGGGGTGGGGAGATGCTGGAGTGATTAAAGTACCTGTAGATGAAAACTTTCGTTTGCGAACTGATTTGTTGGAAACTTATTATCAACAAGCCAAAGCCGAAGGCAAAGAAGTGATCGCTGCGGTGGGAAGTGCCTGCAGTACTGCCACAGGTGCTTATGACGATTTGGAAGCGTTGGCCGATTTTTGTCAAAAACACGATTTATGGTTCCATGTAGATGGAGCACATGGGGCTTCTGCGGTTTTTTCTAATAAGTTTAATGCAAAAGTGAAAGGGATCAACCGAGCCGATTCGGTCATTATGGATTTTCACAAAACCTTGCTGGTACCTGCGCTGGCTACTGGAGTGATATTTAAAGATGTGAATGATTCTTACAATACCTTTGCCCAAAATGCACATTATTTATGGAGCAACGACGAAGACAAGGAGTGGTTTAATCTGGCTAAACGTACTTTTGAGACCACAAAGTTTCCCATGGGTTTTAAGATTTTTACGGTATGGAATCACTACGGAGATGAGTTGTTAGAAGAAATGATTGATACCATTTTTGGTTTGGGAGAACAGTTTGGTGAAATGGTTGCTCAACACCCCCAATTTGAATTACCAATGGTTCCCGAATGTAATATTGTATGCTTCCGCTACATAGATAGCTCGGAGGATCTCAATGCCGTGAATCGTCGGATAAGACAGGCCATTTTAGAAGAAGGGAAGTTTTATCTGGTGCAAACCTTGCTAAGTGGAGACACTTATTTGCGAGTAACTTTGGCTAATCCAGCAACTACTATTCAGGATTTGGAAGAGTTACTAGAGTACATCACTCAAATTGCAAAAGCCGAGGTATCTGTATAGTTGAATCCACGGCCACAATCAGTAAATGACTGTGGTCCAATGCTGTTTCCATAAGGTATTTTGTTACTCACATAGCTTACCAGTGTCCCGCAAGCTCGCCCAACATTCCCCGAATGTTGTCGGCTCCTGATCATCAGGAGGGAACTTCTTCGACTCGCCATATGGACTCGGAAGTGTTAAGGAAACAGCATTGGACTGTGGTCGTTGGTTTGGCTTCAACTAGCTTACTTTACAACCTTAAAATTGGTTTTATTAACCAGCTTGTATTTCACGCCATTGATTATCTTGGTTTGCCCAGGAACCAATTTGCTAAACTCACTAATGTCGGCTTTGATAGTATGAATAGAGCCGCCAGTGGCTTTGGCCAGGGCTAAGTAACCGGGATGAATTTGTTGAACATTGACCAATACAATTCGAACCGGTACTTTTATTTTACTGAAAAACTTTTTTTCCTGGGGTGAAATATGATTTCGAGCGGTAAGCAATACCACTTCTTTAGCCTTGGGGTTTTGCTTAAAGCCTTGGAAGATAGACAGTAAGTCTCCTTGTACAATGCCTACTAATTTTACCTTAGGATTGGTACTTTTGGGGATAATGGGTTTAAAATCTCGTTGATCATAAGGTTCGCAAATCTTGCAATGAGAGCACACTATCATTTGGGTTTGGTTTTGCTTGTTATGACCTTTCAAAAATTCCTTGTACATTTTAAAATGATCGCTAAACCAGCCACCCGATAGTACAACCAAAGCATTTTTCCAGTCTTTATTTCTTTTAAAGACTTTGTCTATGCCCGAAGCATTAGAAGAACGACTTGTATAAGTTGATGGGGGTGGAGGTGGGCAGCGGTTTTGATAATGATAGCGGAACTGTTGGTTAAAGTTGAGGTCTTTGAGGCTAAATACATCTGACATAACCGTTCCGTGTACCATCGTTTTGGGGTGAATAGGATAGGCTGCACTGTCAACCACCACGGTATAACGCGCTCCTAGTTTAATTCTAAAAGAAGCTACTCCTTGTTTGTCCGTATTCCCTTGATAAACGATTCCCTTTTGAGTGCCCTGAATCTTTACCGGGTAGTTTTTTAAGGCTTTGCCCGTTTTACAATCTGTCATATGAATGAATAAATTGGCAGGATTGGCATCGTTCAATAAAACATTTACCCTAAAACGATGGTGCGGTTTATTAGGCACAAACAACATTTTGGGACGAGCCGCTCCCATAAAATCCAAGCGGTAATTGCGGCGATTACGTACCAAAAATTCCACCACGCCTTTTTCATCAGTTTTGCCATAAGATTTGGTATTACGAGCCCCACCTTCTACCACCATTATTGGGTGATTAGCCAGCGGTTTGCCACCTTTTTGTTGGATATGCAATTGCACGACTGCCATATTTACGGTGGGCTTTAGTTTGGTCTTGATTGGAGGTTCTTTTTTCTGAGCAAAGGCTGGATGAATTCCAAATAGGCACACCAGTGCCAACAGGTTAAACAACATAGTTCTTTTCATAAGAGGGAAGTTTTTGAGTTTAGGTAGTGTAGTAGTATGAACGGTAGAGGAGAGGTTTGGGTATGTAGTCTGAAAGGTAAAAGTTTTACTAGGAAATATTGGGTGACCTAGCTGTTATTAAAATATAAAAGAAAAATAGTAAGCGATGTTAATTCCCATTCTAATAATCATAGGTAGTATATACACAGGCTGGTGGCTGAACGGAATTTTTAAGCGCTTGTTTGCTGAAAAAACTGTCCAAGTTTTGAGAGGTTTTCACTGGAGTGTAGCTATGCTACTGCTTGTCTCACTTATCCTTTCTTCTTATAAAATATATTTTCGAGGATTTTATACGCGCGAATTACTGATTTGGAGCTATTTATTTTCTTCGATGTTGGTGGGTGGTTTCGGAAACCAATGGGTGCCCTATTGGTTGGAACGTAATTACCATCGTTTCCTATTTTTCCTGCCTTTAAGAAGTGGATTGTTATTGTTGATTCCTTTTTTGGGGTTTGTTGTCCTTTTTAATATTTATGGAAATATTTTGGCAGATAGCGATGATATTTTTTATGAAGATCAAACGATTAGAATAGAGCGAACTTTTAGGGGAGCACTGGGAGGAACTAAGCCACCAACCATTTTCACAAAAAGAGGCATTTTTGAATACAAGCAAGAGGAGTTTTCAGTGCCTCCCCAGGTTTTTTCGGGGTTATATAGTATTGAAACCGAGAAGCAATCACCGAAACATTATGTGTTGAAATTTCATCATGGCTTTAATAATAGCTATGAAAGTCCATTTTTGGTACATCTAAAGCTAGACTGACACATCAGCCTTTCTCAAAAATTATTTTCTTTAAATCTGTACTTCCATAATCCTGAACTAACTCTTGTGACCGTCGAGAGAGCAATTTGAGATCAGCACCATTATCTAAAAGGTACTGTAGGATTTCGTTGTTTTTACTATTGATTACGGTCTCAATACTGGTATTCAATAACATTCCATTATTTACATTAATATCTACCCCAAGTGAAATAGAAAATTTTAACCCCTCCAATTCATCATTATGTACTGCGTAATATACGCCTTCGTAGTCATGATATGAGATATCTGCTCCTAATGAAATTAGAAACTTGGCTGTCTCTATTTTGGAGTAAGCAATGGCACTTACCAAGGCAATATCAATCTCTTCTTGGCTAAAGTTGGTTCCTAATACCTTTCTGAGCTTTTCTATTTCTCCTGATCCGGCAAGTAATTCCAGTTGATGGATTCTTGCATTTATACTGTTATTCATTGACTTAGCTTTTTTAGTTTTAAGAATAAATGCGTTTTGCTACCTAAACATTCTATGAGTGTTATTATCATTTTACTCTAGCAAAATACTAGAGTTTTTACATAACAACAGGTTTTTAGTTTCAAAGAGTATTCTCATTAATTAGATTATTTTCAGATATTGTATCATAATTAATTATGAGAATAATTTTATATATGAAGAAACAATTACTCAATAAAGCTTTTTTGGGACTGTTGATTTGCCTGATTTCGGCAGGAGCAATGGCCCAGAAAAAAGCGCCCAACAAGAGCGGGAGCAAAAAGAAATGGGATGTAGCTAAACCAGGAGAACCCTCTAAAACGGTCACTTTTACCGTAAAAGAAGGCACCTGGATGAACCTGGACGTAAGCCCTGATGGCAAAGAAATCGTGTTTGATATGCTGGGTGATATCTACAAAATGCCCGTGGCGGGAGGTAAAGCTACTTTGTTACGAGGTGGTTATCCATTTGAGGTACAGCCTCGCTTTAGTCCCGATGGCAAGCAAATCTGCTTTACCAGCGATGCTGGGGGAGGCGATAACATCTGGGTGATGGACAAAGACGGTAAAAATGCCCGTCAAGTCACCAAAGAAACCTTTCGTTTGTTAAACAATTCGGTTTGGACACCCGATGGTCAATACCTCATCACTAGAAAGCACTTTACAGGCACTCGTTCGGCTGGTGCAGGAGAGTTGTGGATGTATCATATTTCGGGGGGCAAGGGTATTATGCTGGTGAAGCGTCGTAACCAGCAAAAAGATATGAACGAGCCTTGGGTTTCACCTGACGGCAAGTATGTATACTTCACCCAGGATATGACTGGAGGGAGTTTTTTTCAATACAACAAAGATCCCAATGGGCAAATTATTGTGATTCGCCGCTTTGACCGGGAAAAAGGAAAAGTAGAAGTAGTGATGGGAGGACCTGGAAGTGCCATGCGCCCTCAGATATCCAGAGATGGCAAAATGATGGCTTTTGTACGCCGGGTACGCACCAAAACAGTACTCTATGTGCACAACCTGGAGACAGGTGAGCAACGTCCCGTATTTGATGGTCTCAGCAAAGATCAGCAAGAAGCTTGGTCGTTGTTTGGGTTGTATACTAATTTTAACTGGCTACCAGATAACCAACACGTGATCATCTATGGCCAAGGTAAAATTTGGAAAGTAAACATCAAAACGGCTAAAGCTACTGCCATCCCTTTTGAGGTAACTGCCAAGCATACCATTACTGAGGCCGTAAGGTTTCAGCAAAAAGTATCCCCTGATAAGTTCAAGGCCCAAGTAATCCGCCATGCAGTCACTTCTCCCGACCAAAAGACCTTGGTCTTCAATGCGGTAGGTTATTTATGGAAAAAATCATTGCCCAATGGCAAACCCCAGCGCTTGACCAAATCTACCGATTTTGAATCTGAACCTGCCTTTTCGCCCAATGGCCAAGAAATCGTATACGTAACCTGGAACGATGAAAACTCGGGTGCCATCCGTAAGATGAATCTCCGTGGCGGACAAAACACACTATTAACCAAAGAAAAAGGGATTTATCGCACGCCTAAGTTTTCTCCTGATGGCTCCAAAATTACTTTCCGCCGTGAAGTTGGTAATAACGCTCAGGGATTTAATTTTACCAAGCGCCCTGGATTGTATTGGATGAGCGCCCAAGGTGGTAAAATGAATTTCATCACGCGGGAAGGAGAGTATCCGACTTTTAATAAGCGAGGCGATCGGATTTTTTATAACACTGGAGGAATATTGTTTGGCTCTTTGAGCAAAACCTTTAAAAGTGTTAATTTGAGTGGGCAAGAGCAGTTGGTGCATTTCCAATCTAAATATGCCAATCAGTTTACAATTAGCCCTGACAATGAGTGGATTGCCTTTGGAGAATTGCATAAAGTGTATGTGGCTCATTTTCCCAAAAGTGGTAAAACGATGCGTTTGAATGCCAAAACCAAAGCAATGCCAGTAGCCCAGCTCTCTAAACATGCGGGGATCAACTTGCATTGGTCAAAAGATAGCAAAAAAGTATTCTGGACCTTGGGAGATCAATATTTTGGTCGGGCCATTACCGATAAATTTACCTTTTTGCCTAATGCGGCTAAAAAAACAGCTCCTGTGGATAGTGTAGGGATTGATATAAATCTGGAGCTAAAAACGGACCTTCCCACTGGAGTAGTAGCTCTTAAAAATGCTCGAATCATTACTATGAAAGGTAACGAGGTGATTGAGAATGGAACCATCGTCGTAGAAAAGAATAAAATCAAAGCAATTGGAAAGGCAGACGCGGTAAAAATTCCTGCGGGCGCTGAGGTAATTGATGCCAGTGGCAAAACCATTATGCCTGGTTTTATAGATGCCCACGCCCATATGGGTACTTTCCGGGCTGGGTTGAGTCCTCAAAAACAATGGTCATATTATGCCAACCTGGCTTATGGGGTTACTACTACCCATGACCCCTCTTCTAATTCTGAAATGGTATTTACCCAATCAGAAATGGTAAAAGGTGGACAAATGGTAGGGCCTCGTATTTACTCTACCGGAACCATTTTATATGGGGCCGATGGAGATTTCAAGGCATTGATTAATAATTATAATGATGCCGAATCGGCTTTGAAGCGTACTCGGGCTTATGGTGCTTTTTCAGTCAAAAGCTATAACCAACCTCGTCGAAACCAACGCCAACAAGTGATTAAAGCGGCGCGCAAACTCAAAATGATGGTTTGTCCAGAAGGTGGCTCGCATTACATGCACAACTTGTCTATGATTATCGATGGGCACACCACGGTGGAGCATAACTTGCCGGTAGCTCGCTTGTATGATGATGTGGTACAACTCTGGAAAAACGCAGGAACTGCTTATACGCCAACTTTAATTGTATGCTATGGTGCCAACAGTGGTGAATATTACTTCTATCAGAAGACCAATGTGTGGGAAAAGAAAAAACTACTCAAATATACGCCACGTGGAATTATTGATGCCCGTTCTCGTCGCCGTACCATGGTGCCTGATGAGGAATATGAAAATGGCCATATGTTAGTAGCCAAGTCTTGTAAAAAACTAGAAGATGCTGGAGTAGTAGTAAATCTAGGTGCCCATGGGCAACTACAGGGGTTGGGAGTACATTGGGAGCTTTGGTTGTTGCATCAGGGAGGAATGAGCAATATACAAGCACTACGTTGTGCTACATTGAATCCTGCCAAAACCTTGGGCTTGGATAAAGAAGTAGGTACTTTAGAAAAAGGCAAGCTTGCTGATTTGATTGTATTGGATAAGAATCCATTAGATAATATTCGCAACACTGAATCGGTGCGCTACACCATGGTCAATGGCCGCTTGTATGATACCGAGACGATGAATGAAATTGGGAGCCGCAAGAAAGCTCGTTCTAAGTTTTACTGGGAATTGAACAATTACAATGACAATTTCGAGTGGCACGAGTCAACCCAAAGTTTCCAAACGCCTAAATGTCACTGTGGCAAGCATTAATCAAACAATGATATAAAATAAAAAAGGGGCATTAGCCCCTTTCTTGTTTTACAATAGTGATATTGATATGACTTTAATTTGAAATTAGTACTTCAAAAGCTTCTTCCCAACTGTCTCGGCCCCTACCTGAATGCGAAGCAAGTATTTACCTGGAGCTAAAAATTGCCCTGGAATTTCCACAATGCCATTTTGTAGCTCTTGAACGAATGATTTTACTTTGGCACCTTTTTCATCCACAATCACCACATTTACTACTGAAACCTGAGTTTGCCCTTCAATCTGAATTTTGATCTTATCAGACCCCATAATTGGATTCGGGAAAACCGTCAAGTGGTTATTTTTCAAGTTATCAGGCAATGCATTATTGGAAGTACGACAAGTGGTGCATAAGCTCACAAACATACTTACCGTTGGACCATTGCCGCAAGTGGTACTGGTTCCGTATACATTGATGTTGCCACCAGCAAAACCAGCCACAAAATCTACCGTGATAAAAGGCACCGTAGTAGTAATGGTTCCTGTAGAGCCGCTACCATTTTCCGCTACTCCAGTAGGCAATGTCCATACAAACTCATCTGCTCCAGTGGTGTTAGTCACTGAGTAAGTGATGCTCGATTGGCCAGCTTTGGCGGTAGTTGGACCTACCACGCTACCCACATTGGGTTGAGCATTTACGGTTACCTCTAAAATGATTGGGTCAAGTTCACAGAACTCACAATTGGCCACCTGTGATGGATACACGGCAATGGTTTGCGTTCCTACTGGAGCATTAGATGCTACGGTTACGGTGATTTGATTAGAATTTGGATTTGAAGAAGTAATAGACCAACCAATAGGCAATTTCCACGAGTACGTAGTATTGGGTGCTGAAGGCACCGAATAGATTTGGCTGGTATTTTGACAAACCGAAGAGCTACCAGTCATTACATTACCACCAGGTAATGTGATTTTGCTACCAATGGTTACATAATGATCACCACTCTGGGTGCTATTAGGTACCGTAGTCACAGTAGGAGTTGCGGTAAGCATGTCTACTGGTTGAATGGTTGCATCCAATAAATTCCATTGAGTTTTATCAAACCAAGCGATCATTGGGTTGCTTGGCAAAGGATTTACACAAGAACCAGTAATATTCACGGCTACATTAAAGGTAATTACAGAGTTGTCACTATTGACTACCCAGTGCTCACAGGTGGCAATTTCGGTACACTTAGGAGGAGCAATTCCGGTAGGTTCTTGACCTTCCACAAAATAAACTGTTACTGGAGCCGAACCAGCGGTTACATTAGTAGAGAGTGGGCGGTATTGCGTATCGCTTCCTACTGGAAACACAAAACTTACACTGCCTTTTTTCTGTACTTTTCCTGATACATATTTAGTGTTATCTACCCCAGTATAAGTAGCATCTTCATCAAAAATAAGCAAACCGTTGGCACCAGTAGTTTTTACCATCCCCTGGGTAAAAGCCATCGTTTTTTTGATTTCCAGATTAGTACCCAGCAAAATCCTTCCACCTGACTTATTTACATCTAATTGGAATACATGCGCAGGTTGATAATCATTGGTTCCAGTATGGGTAATGGTTTGATCGGTAGTCCCATCCAAGGTTAGTTTTCCGTTAGAATTGCTTCCAATGACAATTCTACCAGGGTTTACACTGTTCAATGTTAGATTATTGTCTATAGAAAAATCTTGTCCGTATTCAGCTACTCTAATGGTGCCAGTGCCCAGTACACTGAAAGTAACATCTCCTTCGTATTCGTTGGCCTCACTGGAGCTATGGGCAAGGTAAAATATCCCCCCCTGGGTAACCTCAATATTTAGAGTACTTTTGAATACATCCTTAGTAGTTTGTCCCATCATTACCGAACCACCTGTACTATTGAAACGCACTGAAGTAGGACCGTGAAAGGTATTTCCACCCTTACCATATAAGTTTGAGTTAGGAATACCCACAATATCAAATGTGGCCGCTTGATCATACACGCTGGTATTCAAAGTCAACATCCTACTTGTGGCATTCACTGCACCTTGGAAATGACTGGTATTGATGGCCAAAATCACATCTGGGATATTTAAATTTAAAGGATCAGGCATACTGGTTCGGTATAAATATAGAGCCCCAGTATTGAAAAGAGAGTTTGAGGAGGCATCCAGGGTGGGAAGAATCGTAGCACCAGTTAAAAAAGAAACATTACCAGCATTAGAAGATCCAAAGTTGATGTAAGCTCCTCCAGTATTTGTAATGTATACATTTTTTTCAAATATATTATTTGATCCAAAAGTGGAAATATAATATGGACTACTTCCAATGCCTTCGATGTACACTTCATCTTTAAATACATCATCTTTACTTCCACTATAACTAAATCCCCAGAATCCACCATTTGCGGTATTGGTTAGGGTAACCTTTTTGTGGAAGGTATTACCTCCTTGGCCTTGATCTACAGTTGCTCCTGTTTTGGTGAAGTGTGTTACCTCATGGAAGTCTGATCCACTTAACCAAACCCCTTTGGCAGAAACATCCACCGTGTTAAAGTAATTGCCACTCCAGGTCTGGAAAATCACGTCTGGAATGGTGAAGGTTACAGGCGTTGAAATATCCAATCCACCAATCACCAATGTTCCTCCGTTTAGGCCATTGTTTACCAAACTGGCGCTTGGTGCTAGGGTTCCACTTCCTCCACCATTGCAAATGGCAATATAGCCACCCGCCTCACTGCTCATAGAAATGTTTTGATTGAACTGGTTGCTCGCACTGCTGTAACCAACTTGAATGCTACCTCCATTGTCACTATCTAGAATAAGGTTTCCAACGAAAGTGTCAGGATTGCCTGCTCCTAATATGAAATAGTTATTGGCTTGAGTAGCTTTTATGGTTGTCTGCTGCTTAAAGGTGTTGTTTCCGGTACAGGAGGAGATATTGTTTGGGGCAATTCCTTTTATTTCGAAGATCGCTACCTTTTCGAAAGTTGCCCCATTTAAGCGCATCGTTGCGTTAGAAATCTCAACCGCAACATCAATAATAGCGCTTCCTCCAAAGAAACTGGTTTCGGTATTACTGTTGGTAATCAATTTACTAGTACTAACACTTCCAGGATTGATTCCTCCTCCAACGATGCTTATCCCTGCTACAGTTCGATCTCCATTGAGATTTATAGTTGCATTGGAAATAATTACTTTATCTGAGGCACCTGGAACCATTCCAGAACTCCAGTTACTAGCTATGTTCCAGTCACCACTAGTTCCTCCTGTCCAGGTAACTTGCGCATTTGCGACAAAGCTTCCCAAAAGCAGGAGTGCCAAAATAGATAAGCAAGATTTGGAATAAAACTGAGTTTGATCTTTTGTTGTTTCAAAGATCACTTTTGTATTATTTGTCATTAGAAAAATAAGTTTGATTATTGATTAAAATAAAAAGCGAAGATCACTTCTGGTTATTACATACAAGATTTGGCTTGAGGAACGGACAGTCTAAACCTGTTTTTTGAAAATTAATTGTAAAGTGTTGATAATCTGTGATTTATCCAGTGATTTTCAAATGATTTGACAATATTTGATTTGTTGTGAAATAAGCAAATGAAGTATTGCTTAAAGGGAGGTTTTGTAGGGATAAATTTGGTGTTTTGTTGATAAGTAAAATATTGTGAGGTGAGGGTGATCTCATTAAGTTTGGAGGTCGTTTTTTACGCACAGGCAGGTTTGGTCTCAAAGTAGAACTTCCTTGACTAACTAAGGACTGTATAGGCGCTTATTTGGGTTTTCCTGATAGGTATAAAATGATAACCAGATTACCTAATCACTTCAAAAGCTTTTGTATATCTAAAGCAAAAAGTCGCAACCTTTGAGGAAAATTATAGGGTAGATTACCCGCAATGTATTGGCCTCTTAACTGGCTAAGCGTTGTACGTTGATCACTGGGTGTAACCTTTTCCATTTCTTCAAAAAAATTAACAAAATCACCAGACTCGAGGCCTTGAAGTGCACTCTCGATGGGGTTCTCAGCTTGAGAGGCTTCAGGCTTTATTGGTATGGTCAAAGAAGCTTCAAAGCTCTTAAGTCTGGGGTTTCCTGGTTTTTGATTTCGGGCTGCTTGTAGCAAATCATACAACCAACCCTCTGATTCGGCTGACTCTAGTATTTCCAGTACTACTAAATTTAATGCTTTGGGAGCCGTTATTTCCTCAAGTCTTTTATTGAGTTGATGACGTAGCATGAGTCGCAGGTCATCATAATTACGAAAAGCATGGAGAAGTGCTTCATGGAAGTCATTAGATTGCTCAGGAGTGAGTTGGAGATGCATATGCGTAAAGGTTATGAATGATCAGGAAATTCGTAATTATTCCACATTTCTAAAATATCTTCATACAAAGTATCCTCTGGGTGTATCAATGTTTTTGAGTTTCGTTTGCTCTTGTAGGCTTGCCATAGCTTTTCCTTTTGGGGCTTGTTTAAAATAAATCGTTGACCAATAGCAATATATAGTAAGTGATTGATATGTAGTTTATAGATTTTGCGTTCGTATTTATCCAGGTGATCGAGAATCGATGAGAGTGATGCAAACTGTTTGTCTAAAAAGTCAAATCCGGAAAATTGTTTGTAGCTCTGCCAGAATAGGTCAATGTCATTTAAATCTTTATATTTTGACAAAGGAAAAGTAATGTGTTCAAGAAAATAAAATGTTACTGGATAATTATTATGAATGAGCAGTTGAATCACCGTTTTTACATCTTGCGTATTTTTACAAAACTTGACCAGTACATTCAGGTTTTTCTGATTTAGCTTGATGTGCTGTAACTTATCCTTTTTGAATAATAAAAGCGCTACCTCTAAGTTTTTACTTTTTTCAATTAATTCATTTAATGTCCCATTATCAGCCTTAATGCTCTTCAAGTGGTGATGATCTAGCAGGTCAAGCGCCTTTTCTAAAGAATTAGTCTTTTTAATTAAATCATTGAGTGTTCCAACCTTAGGATAAACGTTTTGCAATCGGTAAGCCTTGAGTAACGCAAGTCCTTTCTCTAGTGAATGCGCTTGCCTAATCAACTCATTCAGAGTGGTGGAATCAGGAGGGATATCTTGCAATTGTGGATGATTCAATAATTCAAGTGCCTCCTCTAGCGAATGGGCACGATTGATTAAATCGTTGAGAGTGCCAGTGTCAGGGATAATATTTTTCAATTGTGGATGTTTCAATAACTTAAGCGCTTGATCCAGAGAATCTGCTTGCCTAATCAATTCATTTAAAGTACCAGTGTTGACCTTAATTTTTTTGAATTGGTGTTGTTGGAATAATTGAAGCGCTTTTTCCAAGGAATTGGATCGATTAATAAGCTGATTTACCGTACCAGTGTTGGGTAAAATGCCTTGCAATTGATGGTGATTGAACAATTCAAGTGCTTGATCCAGGGAATTTGCCTGCCTGATTAAATCATTGAGAGTGCCCGTATTAGGGGTAATATTTTTCAATTTGTGATGATCAAATAATTCAAGTGCTCTCTCCAAAGAATTAGCTTGGTTAATTAATTCATTGAAAGTGACTTGGTGCTCAATCAAATCACTAAAAATGGGGTAGTCTAAATATTGTAAGGCTGTTTCAAATGAATCGGCGTGTTTGATATAATTCAATAAAACCGAAATCTCAACCTTAATATCGGTAAAATAAGGGCTTGAAAACAATGCCTGTTGCTCAAAAGAACTCCCCCTTTGAATAAGCAAAACCCAAGTATTATTGTCAGGCACAACAGCGTATTGCTGTAGATAAGTTAATACTTGTTGATGGCTTAGTTTGATTTTACTAAGCAGCATTATTTCATTAAAAACAAGCGTAAAGACTTGCCCAGTATTAAGTTTCAAGACACGAAGGCATTTGGTGATTTGTTCTTTAGTGGTAATTTGTTTGGCAAACTGATGAAAAAAAGAAAGGTATTCTTCCAGGTTGGTTTCCTGGTCATCCTTGCTGGCTTGATACGCCAAAAACTTTTCAAGGAAAGCAAAAGCGTTTTCAAAATCAGAGCATTTCATGACCATATTCGTGAGAATACTTTCATTAGCCTCTAGCTTTCTATTTTTGAATTTGTCAAACCAGCGAAATGCCTGTTCTTCTGAGCTTTTTGCGATCAACAAAGCAAAGGTATCGGCATCGGGCTTGATCTGCTGTTGTTTCATTCGCTTAAACAAATTCAGCCTTTCTTTGTAAGAAGATTCATCTGCAATCATCTTGTTGAAGTTGAGCACTTTTACAAAAAAACCAAACTTTTGTTGTTCACCATCGGCATCATACAAATCACTAATGTGCTTCATAATACGTGCTGGCGGATAGTCGCTTACTAAAGTTTCGAGGTATACTTCCTCAGTTTTGATCGTTTTACCCAATTCGATAAAATTTAAATGATCGTCATCACTGCGGAGGTATTCCAACGCATAGTCAAAGTTTGCCTTAAATTTATGGAGTTCTGGAGGAGGTTGAGTTGCTCTATTAAGTTTGAGCTGAAACTCGTTCAATACTTTTTTGTCAGAAGCAAATTTTCCCAGCAGTCGTCTAAGTGTATAATCCTGTACCAATTCGCGACTATATTCATTTTTTTGGAAATAATTGGAGGAGTAATAAAAAGCCTTCAGGGCCTTTAAAATCTCGTGGGCTATTTTGGTTACATTGGTGACATCATCATCTACATTTTTAGCATGATGGGCAAGCGTTTCGTATCTATCTTTCATTTTTTGGATCTTCATAAACAGTGATCCAATGTTTCCGTCAAATTTACGAGGCCGCTCTATATCCAAGTCCAATCTTTCTTGAAATTGATTGAGATCAGCTTGATTGATTTTATCTACTTTTACGACTTCAAACAATTCCTTGACCTTGCTATGCGCTTCTTTTTTATAGGATTGGTATTCAGGACCAGTGCGACAAGTTGCAAACATCTGTACATCGTTACGAACCAACTCTTTGATGACGAAGTCATAGTTTTGCCTCCTTTCATTATTGCTTTTATAATAATCGTCTATATCTTCTATAAAGGCAATATGACGATGCCCTGTGATTTTGGGAATGGATAAAGGCTGATTTTTTTTGACAGATACATTTAACGGGAACAGGATTTGGGTCTGAGGTCGGGTAATCGCCAGTTTTTTGATAAGCTCATAAATCGCCCTGGTTTTGCCTGCCAGTGAATTGCCAATAAGCAACAGGTTTTTGTCATCCATAGCCAGCTCAAAGATGTGTTCATCAAAAGGTCGTTGGTAATAAAAGTCCTGGTGAAACTTTTTTCTGGTGTCCATAATATGGACAGGTGCTATTTTATCTATAGAGACACTCTCTTTAAAACAAGGGTAACTCGGTGGTGGGGGTATATGAGGTGTTGGGTTTATCTCTTGGACAAAACCCCTCAGTGAAGGATTAGAAGGACTGTGCTTGATCATTCCTTCCAATAGTTGGCTTATCCTTCCTCCTTTTTCGGCCCATTCCAAAATATCCAGTATCAGTATATCTTTGCTTTTTCTTTCAGTGCCTACCCCTGTTTCCAGAGAGACACCAAAAGTTCGGCGAAAAACCAGCCGGAAGTCATCTTTGGAGAAAACAGTCAGAATTTCGCTCAATTCATTAAATTGTTTTGGACTAAGTTCTTCGATAGGAGGGATTTGCATAGACATTCATTTCATAGTTACTTTTTAACCTGTAATCGTTTTGATTCATTTCTAAAATATAGAAAAATCCTCTTGAAAGAAAACGTTTTGCGGATAATAACTCCCTAAATTCTTCTGATTATGTAAACCTTTTCCTCTAAAAATTTCAATCCAAACAAAAAGTATATATTTTTGATAGCTCTTAAATGTAAGCTTCAAGACAAAATTTTCGTTATAGACAAAATATAACCATACTTGAAGCTTGTGATTAACTGTTGGTTGCTCAAGCTAAAACCTTAACCTATCTACATGAAAATACAATATAATTCCCCAGTGGTCTTGACTTACACCCTTATCTGTGTAACCATTACCTTTATAGACTGGAT
>DMXI01000518.1 GCA_003483885.1 Microscillaceae bacterium | reverse complement strand
TGAAAAATGAAAAGTTGGCGCGATGCGTAGAAAGGAACAAGAGTGCAAAGCGAAGATTTATCGAGTCAAGCGAGTTCCCTCCTGTTTAGGAGGGCTAGGGTGGTATTTTAAGTGAAAAACTAAAAGTGAAAAATGGTGCGAAGCAGAGATTAGTTCATAGTTAGGAGTGGGTAGTTTGTAGCGTTTGGTAGCCATTGGTTGTTAGCTTTTGGCCTTTGGTCATTGCGAAGCGCAGCTAATGGCTAAGAGCTAATAACCAATAGTATATTCTCGTATTTGCAAAATCAATAGTTGTTTCCGCTGTCCTGAGCAAAGTCGAAGGAATTAACAATGGAGCAATAGAACAATAAGCGCAGCGGAACAATAAAAAAATTAACCATTGACCACTAACCATTAGAAAACGTTGTCCTGAGCGAAGTCGAAGGAGCTAACAATCAATCAGCGCATCGCGAAACCATCAGCCGAAGGCGGAACCATTTAACAATGAAACAATAGAACAATAAGCCGAAGGCGAAACAATAAAAAAGAAAAAACTTAAGTCTGGGCAAATTCTACTATAAAGGTGGCACCTTGTCCAGGCTCACTTTCACACCAAACGTGTCCTTTCATTGCTTCTACGTATTGTTTTACGATAGATAACCCCAATCCGGTAGATTTTTCGCCCCCAGTAGGTTTGGCCGAAAGCTTTTGGTATTTGATAAATAATTGGGACATTTCTTCTGGCAAAATACCTTGCCCCTGATCTTGTACTTCTACCCTTACCTTTTCGCCTATGATATGACAACGCACATAGATTTTACTGTTTTTGGGAGAAAACTTCACCGAGTTTGACAAGAGATTCTCAAAAATTTGAGCAATATGAATTCTATCTACCAGAGCAATTCCAGGATGAATGTCGTTGATGATCTCAATATTTTTTTGCGCAGCTAAAAAGATAAATTCGTCGGATACCTCTTGTAAAATCTCTCCCAGGTTAGAAGCTTCCAGGTTCAAGGTAGCTTTGTTAGACTCAATCGCGTCGATGTCCAAAATATTATTAATCAGTTTGATGAGGCGATCGGCTGATAGCCCAATGATTTCTAAAAACTTGGATTGTTGTTCGGTCAAATTCTCCGATCCAGGATCAATAATGCTAATTAAGCTTGAAATATGACTCAAAGGAACTTTAAGGTCATGGGCCACCACGTGAATCAACTGGTTTTTCTCTTGGTTAAGCGCCAACAGCTTTTTATTGGTATACTGGATGTCTTCGTTTTGTTGCTTGATTTTTTTGTAAGAATCGGCCAACTTCAGGATGGAATTGATGCGAGACAGCAGTTCGGTACGCTCAATAGGTTTGCGGATATAATCAATGGCTCCTGCATCCAGAGCCACCTTCAGGTGGGCAGGCGATAACATGACTCCAGTAGCCATAATGATGGGAATGTCTTTGGTGGTTTCTTGAGCCTTGAGGTAGCGAATAGCCTCAATACCTGACATCACGGGCATTTCCCAGTCCATAATAATCAAATCTGGCAGTTTTTTTTCAGCTACCTTGCAAGCAATTCGTCCATTGGTTGCATTTAAAATACTGTACATACTAGAGGAGTCCTCCAGATATTTAATGATCGTATCCAGGTTTCCGGGCTGGTCATCGGCTACCAAAATTCGATATGTTTTCATCTCGTTCAATTCTGTCACTCAATATAGTTCCAATAGCTAGAGCATTCTCAAAAAGTAATTTACCAATGATGGAGTGGTTTTACTCACACAAAGTATTTGTATAAGCCAAGTTTTATATTCCTCCTAATCTTTGGTTTTTACATTGACAAGATCAAAGGAGCATTATACAAGAAACGGATATTTTAGGACTTTAAAACCGACTATTAAAGTACAAAGAAACTTAATTTATCCTGTACTAAACCTTTGTATTAGCCAAGTTTTATAGTCTTGCTCAAAACTACTTTACTGATATGCCTTCTTTTTGAATCAAAATATAAGCTTTATTCACTAAAACCCTCTAAATTTTGTCAAAATTTACACAAATCGTTTTAAAACAAAAATCAGCCATCCATCTATGCTTTGATAGATTATCCTTTATTTTGCAGGAAGTAGCAAATCTAAACACTTAGGATGACCATAAGGTTTTGGATAGATTCAAAACTATCACTGTTAGAGTCATCGATTGAATACCAATGTAACTCTTATATTATGTTAATTGTAAAAAACGTATATATCAGCGACGATGTAGCCGAAAACTTTTTTGTATGCGATCTGGAAAAATGCAAAGGTGCTTGTTGTGTAGAAGGTCATTTGGGAGCACCTTTAGAGGAAGAAGAACTGCCCATTCTCCATCAAGTATATGATAAAGTAAAACCTTACCTTACTCCCGAAGCTATTAAAGTCATTGAAAAGGATGGCTTATATATCAAAGATCACGAAGGAGACTATTCTACCACGACTATCAACGATCGCGAATGTGTATTTGCATTTTATGATGATAAAGGCTTTTTGAAATGTGGCATTGAAACAGCCCACCAAAATGGTGAGATAGATTTCCCCAAACCCATTTCGTGTCATTTATACCCAATTCGTATTACTAAGCTAGACATTGAAGAAGCACTCAATTACCACCGTTGGCAAATTTGCTCACCTGCTTGTGATCACGGCACAACACTGGGGGTGCCTTTGTATAAATTTTTGAAAACTCCTTTGGTACGTCGCTACGGTGAGGATTGGTACAACGAGTTGCTGGAACAAATTGAGCAAAGAAAAAAAGAAGGAACCTTGTGAATGATGAATACTCTAAAGGCTCAATCAATAAACTCATAGGAATGCTTGCCTTCGCTTACTTCTTGTGATTTATCTAAAAAACAAGACTCGACTTTTATAGATAATTATAAAAATCGAGTCTTGTTCAATCCTTATGAGGGTAATCGCTTAGCTTTCTATAAATTCCTGAATCAAAGCTAAAGACTGCGGAATGGCTTCCAGGTTAAGTGTATGCCCTACTTTTTCAATCAACCTGAAATCACTGTTGGGGATGGCATCCGCAATGGCTTGGTTGATTTCTGGTGTACAAAGTATGTCCTCCTCTCCTACCATAACCATTACCGGCAACTGTATTTGTTTGAGTGCTTCCCGATAATCATCGCTTTTCGGCAGTGGCCATCATCAACATAAATAAATTATGATTGGGCAAATGCAAATCTTTTCGCCCAGTCTTAATTACCTCAATCGGAATAAGTGGATTTTCGAAATAACTTTTACCCAGTACCGCAGGCAACATCACATCCAACATCAGTTCATATCCTCCAGCCTTGAGCGCATTGGTCCAAGCCAAGCCAATGGCATTGAACATAGGAGGCTTGTGGGCAAAAGAAGCCATAATCACACTTTTGGCTAACATTTCGGGGTAATTGACCATAAAACGCATATTGACTGCTCCTCCGTAAGAAATCCCAATCAAATATACCTTGGTAAGCCCTAGGTGATCCAGCAAGCTTTTAACATCCGCAGCGTGTTGATCAAAAGAACGATGGGTAGCTGGGGCATCAGATTTTCCCTGAAAAATCAAATCAAGCACTACAAGGCGGTAGTTGGCTTTTAAAACAGGTAAGTAACCTCCCCAGGCTATAGTAGATTGCGATAAGCCACCTATAAATACTAAAGTTTTAGCTGCGTTTTCCTGGCCCTGTACTTCATAGTACATTTTGGCCCCATCGGTGAGGGTGTGATGCACGGTAATGTTTTTTTATGTTTGAGAAAGTATTTAGGTTTTAGAGTATGTTTAAAAATTAATTTCTATAACTGATTTCCAAAGGTGAAACAGAGATCGCCTTCGGCTAAGTTATAATCTGGGCTAAAAAAGTGCCTTTTACGCACTGATTTTAGCAATTTTTGCAGCAATAGCTTTGGCTATTCCTTTAAAAATATGTTTCATCAGCACAAAAAATCCACCATTTTTACTCTCGAAGACAAAATCTAAACATAGAAGTCATCTCGAC
>DMXI01000011.1 GCA_003483885.1 Microscillaceae bacterium | reverse complement strand
TAGTAAAAGTATAAAAAGTCAGCGGTATTTACCGCTGACTTTTTGTGCTTTAGGAGGTTTTGCACAAAGTACCTGCTGAATAAAAAGGGTATTAATACGGGGAAAAGGTTAATCATCAAGAAGTATATTTGATATAAATGCTTACAAATCTTAAACTTTTATCAAATGTGCACGAATTTCACCCTTACAACTACTAAGAATCAAGTAGTAAATGGCCGCAGCATGGAGTTTGGAACTGATTTGGGTTCTCAATTCTTCTTTCGAAAAGCAGGGCATGACTATAAAGGAATCCTGAATGAATTTGGTGCCGAGTATAGTTGGACTGGAAAATATGCCTTTGTTTGTATGAATGCCAGCCGCCTTCCTTTTGGTAAATACTTGGCTACTGATGGTATAAATACCCAAGGGCTCTCTACAGGGTCATTGTGGTTGCCTGGTTCTCAGTATCAAAATATTACTGATAAAAAGAAGGAATTACCAGTAGAACTTTTTTGTAATTGGGTGTTGAGCCAGTTTGCTACCTGTGAAGAAGTAAAAAAAGCAGTGCTTTCAGGAGAAGTTCAAGTAAAAGGACTCACTCTAGGTAAAGACCAGCTCATGCCTGTTCATTTTCCTGTACAAGACGCACAAGGGAATAGTATTGTGATTGAATATATTGACGGTGAGCCTCATGTACACGATAATCCAGTGGGAGTATTGACCAATGATCCTCCTTTTGAATGGCACGTGACTAATTTGCGTAATTATGTAAATATTAACTCTGAAGATTTTGAGTCTGCTGAATTTGAAAGGGTTCAATATTTACAAACTGGTCATGGAACTGGTTTTTCGGGAATTCCTGGAGATTCAACCCCTCCCAGTCGATTTGTAAGAGCAGCTATGATGAAGAACTTTATCACCCCGGTAGAAACGCTTGATGAAGCAGTTATATCAGCTTTCCATATTTTGAATACAGTAGACATACCTCAAGGAACTTCTAAATCTAGTAAAAACGGTAAAGTAGCCTATGATGTGACTCAATGGGCAGTGGTCAAAGATTTGGAGCGTAAAATTTACTATGCTCGCTTTTATGGTTCCCCTCAAGTATATTCAGTAGATTTGAATAAAATAGATTTTGATCAAATGGACGGCAAAATGATTGCAATTCCTGATAGTCCAATTTCTATTGACCTTACCGATAAAGCAAAGGAAAAAGAATTATTGGAAACAAACTTGTCATAAGCATAAAAGCTGACTTGAATTCCAATCTAAAGCCAGGGATATGTGTTCCTGGCTTTGGGTGTTTTTTAAAAGGGAAAAGCGTTGAAGTAAATGTTTTAAGTGTCGTGTTATTGAGATAAAATATTTTCTCTTACAAAGTATTGTTAAAAGTTTAATAAATAACTCACCGTCAATACATTGTCTCGGGTAAGGCCATCAGGATTTACTTCTCTATCAGTAAACTTATACCCATACATCAGCTTAAGCGAAGAACTTACATTGAAAGAATAACCTACTCCAGCCAAAGCAGATAGCGCCAAACCTGTAGTGTTGTCTAGCTTTACCCTTTGTCCAGTCATTGGATTCATCACCTCATCTTTGGTAATGCGATAAATTGGCAGTACACCGATGTTGAAATTAAAGCGAGAAAAACGAAAGTTACGCTCTACCCTAAGCATTACATCAGTACCTCGTTGGAGGTTCATCCCCATATCATATTCCCGAATATAGCTCGGAAAAGGGTAATCGCCCCATTCGCCCCAGGCAAATCGGTTTTGATTACGATTAAGGGCTTGTTGGTAACCTACGGCAAATAACCAGTTTTTGCTAATAAGAGAGGCCCCAAGTACTATATCGTAGCTTCCCAGACTCGTTTGATAATACATAGGCAAATCGCGGCCTCGGTCACCATCTTCCAGGTTACTATTATTGGTAGGTATTTTGGCACCAACTGTTACATTAATGTCAAAGTTATAATTGCGGTATACATTTCGGGTATAGCTGAGCGAAATATCACTTACCCCCGCAGTGTTTCCCAAACTACCCTCTACCCACATATAAGGTACCTTTACCTGAAAAGCCCCTTTGTTGCCTAGTTTAAAATCTAAATCAAATGTAACTGAACGAATGACAGGCGTAAGGGTAGATTTACCTTGATAATAACTAACTCCAAAAGTTCGGAGCTTAAGCGGAATACGTTTACTGTATTGTTGGTCAGGTTTCATAGCGCCCATGGTACAAAAACCAGCATCACTACAGCCTTGAGAATATCCAAAATGGGTAGTAAAGCCCAATAGAATGAAAAGTAAAAAGAAAGGAAATGTTTTCATTATTTTTTTGATTAGCCTATATCCAAAAGGAAGCATTAGATAAATTTACTATGAATATACAGTATTCAGTACACTTTAATAAAGCTTGGGGTTGCTTTATTCTATAAATTTAACTTTAAGTTGAATTTTACGAAGTTACTCGATTTTGTACGGAGCTTTTCCGAAAAATAAAGTGTTTTACCTCAATATACCGTTGGAACAGTGTAAGTTTTTTACCATATTTGTATAGATATATCCGATGATTCAAGAACATGAATCCATTAGATTTATCAACCACCCTAACCATACACAAGGACTTATTACTTTTGAAAAACAAGTAAGGTATATTTGATTTTATATTACAATCACTTAAGTGAGCATTAAGTTTTACTGATTCTTCGTAAGAAACTATCCCGTAAAGGGAGTTAGTAAATAACTCATTGTATTGATAATGAGCTTATTATGTTCCTGCCATGTAAATAATCTCAAGCAATCTTACATTTTGCAAAGTTTTGAGAGTTCTTGATTATTTAAAAACTCTTTTAATATACAATTATAATGCAGGTTGCTATTTTCACACCGAATGCGTCTAAATTGGAGTCTAAAAATGCGACTTCTTCTATTATTAGCGCTTTTGTTCAAGCTAAATCAGGCGAAAGTATGAATGTAATTAATTGGCAATTATTAGGACCTACTATGATGGTATCAGAGCTGATGCCATTAGGAGATGGACCTTATACTTTAAACTTTTCATTGACCCGCCCTGATGGTGATGCGTTGTTTATTACTACCCCCGAGTTTGTACACAGCCAATGTGCTACCGTAATCATCAAAGATGATAAAGGCCGAAAGGTCGGTTATTTGGATGGAACCCAGTTGGGATGTCAAATCCATAATGAGTTGCAAGTAGGGGCTTAGTGGAGTTCTTCTGAGATTTATCAAAGGCGATGTATAGAGCCCAGTATTGGTAATTTTAACTGTACCAATGTTGGGCTTTTGTCATTATAAAGAATATCTGTACTTGATCATTTAATTGAGCATAAGAGATAGGAAATCATCTGGATACATACTTTTTCATCCGCTAGTTGTTAAGTAAATTTGGATATGAAACAATTTGCCCTTGTATGTGGGTTAATAATGTATACTTATCCTGAAATTTGCTTTTTTTTGTAAAAACTTTAGTGAGTTTATAACACTATTTTCTTTTGAAGTGTAGGATAAAGCATAAACACTCTGATATGAATACAAACGATGATATAAAACTAGACACCATTGAAGAAGCTATTGCGGCTATTAAACGTGGTGAGGTGATAATTGTAGTAGATGATGAATCCCGCGAAAACGAAGGGGATTTTATTTGTGCAGCAGAAATGGTAACTCCTGAGGTTGTTAATTTTATGCGCCAGGAAGGTGGAGGTTACTTGTGTGCCGCACTTACCGAAGAACGGTGCGATGAGTTGAATTTGGATTTGATGGTGGGCAAAAACACTGATCCATTAAAAACGGCTTTTACAGTCACTGTAGATTTATTAGGCCATGGCTGTACTACTGGTATTTCAGCGCACGACCGCGCCAAAACGATTAATGCTTTGGCAGACCCTAATACCAAACCAGAAGATTTGGGAAGACCTGGACACATCAATCCTTTAAAAGCTAAATCAGGAGGCGTTTTGCGTAGAGCAGGACACACGGAGGCTACTGTAGACTTTGCTCGTTTGGCTGGTTTTCAACCAGCGGGAGCTTTGATTGAGATTTTAAATGAGGATGGTTCTATGGCGCGCCTGCCCGATTTACGTAAAGTAGCTGATAAGCACGGGTTAAAGTTGGTCTCAATTGAAGACTTGATTGCATATCGAATGAAGCATGATTCTTTGATTCGCCGTGAAATAGGGGTAGAAATGCCTACTGAATGGGGAAGCTTTGATTTGATTGCTTTTCGACAAACCAATACGGAGGAGCTACATCTAGCGTTAATTAAAGGACAGTGGGACAAAGATGAACCAATCTTGGTGCGAGTGCATTCTTCTTGTATAACTGGGGATATTTTTGGCTCTTGTCGTTGCGATTGTGGTCCACAACTAAGACATGCAATGAAAATGGTGGAAGATGAAGGCAAAGGCGTCGTATTATATATGAACCAGGAAGGGCGAGGCATCGGTTTACTGAATAAGCTGAAGGCCTACAAACTACAAGAACAAGGACTGGATACTGTAGAGGCCAATGTAAAGCTTGGGTTTAAGATGGATGCCCGTGATTATGGAGTAGGTGCGCAGATTTTACGCGATCTGGGAATTACTAAAATGCGTTTAATCTCTAATAACCCTCGCAAACGTACTGGACTCATTGGTTATGGTTTGGAAGTAGTAGATAATGTACCCATAGAGATTACACCCAACAAGCATAACGAAAAATATTTGAAGACTAAAAGAGATAAAATGGGGCACCAGATCTTGCAGGATACAAAAGATACCTCCCCAGCAAAAGAATCTCATACATAGCAGGTGTTTGTTAACTTGTAATGTAAAAGTGCTTGGTATAACAGGCAGGAGGGGTATTTGGGTGGAAATTTAACTTTCACTGGTTGTCTATAATTCATTTGAAATCATAGAGGTCGAGATGACTTCATCATATAAAATTTATTTGTACAATTTGAAAAAAGACAATTAATCTATGATGTTACTTCGCTTAATCACCACTTCCTGTTTGTTGACTGGCTTATTGATGTATTCTTTTTCTGCAAATGCCCAAAGCTATGCCGAGACAACCTGGAAAAGAGGATGGGTTGTCAAAAAAAATAGAGATACCCTCAGAGGAGAGATCAAGTACAGCCTAAAGAATTCCTCGATACAAATAAAAATGGATAACATTATTAAGACTTATACCCCTAGTGGGGTGATATCTTTCTTATTTTTGGATCCAGTGCGTCGTTATCGAAGGCAGTTTTTTAGTATCCCTTATGCCCGTAGACGAGGAAGCTCTTATAAAGTACCCTCGTTTTTTGAATTGATATACAGTGGTAAGCCTATTACAATATTATCAAGGCAACAATCGGTGGTGGTACGATCTAATCGTATACGAGGAGGGTACGGATGGGTTGAACAAGATATCTTCTTTTTGATGGATCAGAAAGGAAGAATCAAAGAAGTAAAACCAACCAAAAAAAGTATTTTAAGAGCCTTGGGAAATCGAGAAAGAGCCTTAAAGGATTTTATTAAGTTGAATAGAGTAAATGTTTCTACCAGGGAAGGCCTGATTAGAACTGTAGATTATTATAATTCTATAACTAATAGTAATGACAAATAGTAACGATACTCCAGAAAAACCATTAATCTTAGTTTCAAACGATGACGGTATCACTGCGCCAGGTATTGGCTTTTTAGTTGAGGTCATGAAAGAAATAGGTAAGGTGGTTGTTGTAGCTCCAGATAGCCCTCAGTCGGGGATGGGGCACGCCATTACAGTAGGTAATTCACTTCGTTTAGACAAAGTAGATATATTTGATGGGGTAGAAGCTTACGAGTGCTCAGGGACTCCGGCAGACTGTATTAAGCTGGCCAAGCACTATGTACTCAAAGATGTAAAACCAGATTTAGTCGTCAGTGGAATTAACCATGGGGCCAATACTTCGGTAAGTGTATTGTATTCAGGTACTATGTCGGCCGCCATTGAAGCCGCTATCGAGGGTTTACCGGCCATTGGGTTTTCGTTGTGTGATTTTAAGCATGATGCTGATTTTTCTCACATATTACCTTTGGTTAAAAAAATCGCTACTGAGGCTTTAGCTTCAGGTATTCCTCAAGGTGTAGCTTTGAACGTAAACTTTCCGGCTATTTCTGACCAACCACTCAAAGGAATCAGGGTTTGTCGGCAAGCCAACGCTCACTGGCAAGAAGATTTCGATCAGCGGGAAGACCCTTATGGACGCAAGTATTTTTGGTTGATAGGCGACTTTGTAAATGAAGATAAGGGAGAAGATACCGATGAATGGGCTTTGGCTCAAAATTATGCTTCTATAGTGCCTTGCCAGTTTGATTTAACGGCCCACCATGCATTGAGCAAGCTAAACGAATGGGATTTAGACTAAAAGTGGAAGTAGATGAATACAACATAACATCATTGATATGAAAAAAGCCCCGAATTTTCGGGGCTTTTGCTTTATATACAGTGTTTATTTTCTAGTTAAACAGGCAGCCATTTGAGTAATAGGAATGCTGCAGCTACAGAGGTAATCACGATAAAATACGGCAGAGCCATTTTTACCATACGTATATAAGAGAGGTTTATTCTGGCTGCGATGGCATTGGTCAATAAAAACAAGAAGGCAGCCTGACCATTAGGTGTGGCAATAGATGGAATGTTGGTTCCGACGTTGATAGCAGCGGCTACATTTTCTAACTGAGTAAAGGCTTCAGGAGAGTTTACTTTTAGTGCTGCTAATTTAGCTGCATCACTCATTTCTTTGATTTTAGCGGCTGACATGCCTAATAGCTCAGGTGTAAAGAAGGCATGAGTAGCTTCTTTGATATAGATGGTTCCCACAAAGACATTATCACTAATGGCGGATAAAATACCGGAGGCAAAGAAGAAAATATAGGTTTGGTTAGATCCTTCAGCTTCTAAGGCTAATTTGATGATGGGTTCAAAAAGATGAGTTTCCTCAATCATTCCCACTATTACAAAAAATATAACCAGTAATGAGGTAAAAGGAGTAGCTTCTTCAAAGGCGTGACCAATGGTGTTTTCATCGGTTTTACCCAGCATAGCAGTCAAGAAAATTACAACTGATAGCCCAATCAAACCAACCTCGGCTAAGTGTAGCGCCAACGCTACTACCAACCAAATAGCGCCAATGGCTTGCACCCATAGTGCCCAACGTTTGCGAGTATCCATTTCGTCCCGCATTTTGTCAGCATTTTGCTTCAGAATAGCTCTTACGTTGTCAGGTAAACGGTATCCATATCCTACCACTTTGAAACGCTCTACCAAAACAGTGACCACAAGCCCTGAAAGTAAGACTGGAATAGAAATATGGGCTACTTTTAAGTAAAACTTCACAAAATCCCAATCCATGCGAGAAGCAATGATCAAGTTTTGAGGTTCTCCTACTTGGGTAGCCACCCCTCCAAGGGCTGTACCTACCACTCCGTGCATCAATAAGTTTCGCAAAAAACCTCCAAAGTTGTCTAAATCTTGCCGGGCAACAAATTTCTTTTTATCCCGATCCAAATCCCCCGGAACTCTTTCGTCAAGCGAAGCACTGGTGTAAATGTTGTAGAAAGCAATGGCCACCGCAATCATTACTGCGGTTACGGTCAATGCATCGAGCCAGGCCGATAAAAAAGCCCCTACAAAGGTAAAGGTGAGCGAGAGGATGTGTTTAGACCGTATACCGACTATAATTTTGGTAAATACCCAGGAGAGTAAGTCTTTCATAAAGTGAATCCCTGCTACCATAAATAGCAATAGTAAGATCACCTCTAGATTGGCTTCGACTTCATGATAAATCCCATGAGGTGTAACCATTTTCATAAATGCTGCTTCCAGCGCAATCAATCCTCCTGGAATCAGGGGATAACATTTGAGTGCTAAAGCCAGCGTGGCTATAAATTCCACCAGGATCAACCATCCGGTTATTTGGGGGTTTTTGGTAATGATTAATACGAGGGGGTTGAGAATTAATGCGAGAATGACACCTTGTTTGTACCACACTG
>DMXI01000570.1 GCA_003483885.1 Microscillaceae bacterium | reverse complement strand
CTATATTGCTAAACTTACAAGCAAAAAAAAGGTTTGCCAAAGTAGGTTTAGCAGAACTAATTGAAAACTAGACAGTTCTCAATGTGAAAATTTCATTAAAAAAAAGTGAACTTTACATCAATTATTCTCGGTTAAATTTTTTCCCTCAAGAATATTATTTGGTGTTAATAGGGGAGTTTTAACTAACCCATTGGTAATAAGTCAGTTAATGGATACATCATCTTTGTGTAAGCCTAATTGGTTGATTATAAGGTATATACGAGTGTAGTGATTCTGTTTTTGCTGTCAATAACCAACTTCCCTCATTTGAACATTGTACACAAATGCTCCCCAACTTTGCAAATATGAAGGTAATGTTTTGTTAGTATTGAGAGTCTTTGTTTCGCAAATTTAAATTTACATTGGAAGGAACACCCAAGAGTCAAAAACTACTCCAGAAAGTGGAGCAAGCCAACGAGGGCGAAAGTTCCCGATTTTTTTGTGAAACGAATTTAAACTTACAAAAAACACCTTGATCGAAGCAACTTTTCGAAAGGGTTTTCGATGGGTGGTAATTCCGAAAAAAGCGTGAAATAATCGGATTTTTTTGATGATTTGAACTGAAATGCCTGATAACCAAAGCATCCGTTTTGTCGAAAGGCAGGTTGAAAAAAAATGAAAAAAGTAAGCAGTTTTTAAGAAAAATAAATGGATAAATACTGAAATAGGAGCGTGAGTATTTTTTTTGCAGGCAGAAAAATATTTAGATCAATTACGTTAAAATCCGTTTTTAGAAATAATTACTTTAAATGTTTTTTTGTGAAATGAAAAAAGCCTACTTTAGAAGGTTTAACTAAACCAAAATTGCGTCAAAAAGGCAAAAAACGCTTCCTTTCCTCTTCTTGAAATCATTCATTTACAAATGATCAAATATGAGAAAATTTCAATACAAAATGATAAATCACTTCTGGCCTGACTTTTTGAGGTTCAAACTTTTTGAACCCAAGATTCTTGAGGTTTTTAAGTCAAATTCACAATTTTTGAGTATTTGCGCTTGCTTGTTGACTGTACTGCCTGCTCAAGCCTTTCAAACTATTACCCCGGCTTTGCCTTATCGCTCGGCTACTCTCAAACAACTTCCCAAAGCCCTGCCCAAAGGCAAAAAGATTCAGGATAAAATAGAAATCATTTACCCGCAGTTTTATGGCGGTTCAAAAGCAGCCACCGATTTAAACGGACAGTTGATGGCGCTTTTTACGACCAAGGCTGAAGAAATGATTCAGAATATAGAAGAGACGAAAAATGCCCAAGGCATGCACTTTCTTTCAGGGGAATTTAAAGTACATTTCAATCGCTATAATTTTGTGGCTTTTGAGATGCACTTGTATACCCAACATCCCAATAAGGAAATGCTGGATGAAAAGGTGTACTACTTTAGCTACAATGTATCGCAAGCCAAAAAGCCAACCTTTCAGGAAGTATTCGCAGTATCTGACTCTCAGGCTTGGCAAAACAAGCTGAAGGCAATGGTAGGACTTGCTCCCGAAACCAAAATTGAAGTAGAAATAGACGATTTTTATGTGAAGCCTCAAAGTATTGTGTTGGACTTACGCTATGGCGAAGAAACCAAAACGATCAAAGGAACTTACAAAGATTTGAAGCTTTGGTATTATGTGCAACCCCAGGCAGCCTATCGGTTTTTAAATGGGGGGACAATCCAACAAACAGTGGTAAACCAACCAACTTACACCAATATTACTACGCCGAAAAACACACCTAATAACAATATTACTCCCAAAAACACCACTCCAAAAAACACAACAAACAACCCTCAAAAGGTTGTAACAAATGTTCCAGAGGTAAAAGGTAGTGTTAATTCGCCTGGGATAACTCCCAAAGTGGAACCTGTGGTGCCAGTAGTTCGGCGTAAATCGCTTGTGGTGCGTTCCAAGCAAACGCTTTCGCAGATTTGTCGTCGGTATAAAATAAGTCGGGAAGACTTTCGTCGCTGGAATGGTATAGAACCCACCAGCAACAAAGTATTGGCGGATCAGCTGTATTATGTAGAACCCCCCATCATTAGAGAGAAATATCTGGCCCAGGAACAAGACGGTATTTTAAGCATTTGCAAAAAGTTTGACATTCATTTGTCAGAGTTTTTGCGTTGGAACAACCTCGAAAAAGGCGATGAGCTACTGGTAGAGCAAGCCTATTTTATAAGCCCTCCCGTGCAAAATGCCTTGGTGATAGAAGAACCTCAGGTAGAAAAAAAACAGATAGAAAAACCAGTCATAAAAAAGCCAACTAAACCTCAGCAGAAAAGACGTTTTATCAAAGTTCGCCGAGGCAATACCATTGGCGGGATTTGCCTTAAATATAAAATTAAATCGGCTGATTTTCGCCGTTGGAACGGGTTGAGCCGTAGTGCTAAAATTTATATAGGAAAGCGATATTGGGTGAGCGCACCCGTAGACCGCCCCGCTTACATTGCAAAATCAGGGGCTGATATTGCCTCGCTTTGTAAAAACTTTGAGATTCACTTGTCTGAGTTTTTACGTTGGAATCACTTGGCTAAAGATGATCAATTACTAGTCGGAAAAGCTTATTGGGTAAGCCCTCCCAAAGATCGGGTATTGCCAGTGGATGAGCCTACCAAATTTACCCCCAAAGAGTCTACCCCGACAGCAATAAAAGAATCAACAAAAGATAAACCTCAAAAGAAAAATCCAACCCCAAAAAAACAACTTAAGAAAGAGGTGAAAAGAAGGTTTATCAAAGTCCGTCGAGGAGATACCATCGGTGAGATTTGCTTGAGGCACAAAATCTCCAAGGCTGATTTTCGTCGTTGGAATAATTTAGGGCGTAACTCAAAAATTTATGCAGGTAAACGCTATTGGATCAGTGGACCTGTAGAGTAACCATCTTAAGGATGCCTTTTTTGAAACTGGTTTTGTATGATCTTACTAACAGTAGATCATACAAAGCCTTTAAGGTTTCTGACACATTTAATTTTCCAATAACTCCACTACTTCCGTTACCCCCAGTTCTTTAGCCAACATCAACGCCGTAGTGCCCGCTGGAATAGGTTTTTTCTTGATCTTTTTGGCTTTGAGCGTTGCTAAATTGCGATCAATACCAGCGTTTAACAGTACATCAATGGTTTCTAAAAATTCTTCCTTGAAGCCATTTTTTCCTATTCCAGCCACAATGGCAATATGCAAACCTGATAACCCTTGTTTGTCCACTGCATTGATGTCTGCATCATAATCTAATAAAGTATGAAGCGTTCTTATATTTCCTTTTTTGCAAGCTTGTAACAGAGGAGTGTATTGGTTAGAGGTTTTTCTGGGATCGATAGAAGCCCCAGCTTGCATGAGCATACTTAGAAACGTTTCCAGCTCAAAAGCAGCACATTGATAAATCACCGAATTCCCGTCTTTACCTACCACTCCCAAGTCAGGCTTACGCGCCAAAATCATCTGCATCAACTCTATAGTATCCTCGTTTTCTTCAGGGTATCCCCATACACCGGCCACTAGCTGAAACGGTGCATTTTGTCCATCACTATCCAGAGCGTTTACATCGGCTCCTGCTTTCAGTAATAGCTTGGCCTCTTGGACGTGTGGTACACAAAGTGTTAATTGTAATGGGCTCTTACCCCAGTTGGTACCTGGCGAATGATGTACGTTGATATTTACTCCGTGTTTGAGCAATATTTTGAGGATAGCAGTACCCGATTTGTTCCAACCCACTGCGTCCAATACAACGCTTTCGTAAATAGGATTGGTAAGGTCTAAGCCCCTCTCAAGCATGGCTTCTAATATTATGGGACTTTCGTACAAGCAAGCTGACGAAACTAGTACCCTGCGGGCAAACACCGAATTGAAATTTGCCCCAAACTGCATCAAAACATCGAGCATCCATACCAGGTCGTGTTGAATAAACGTCCAGAAGAAATCTTCCCAAAGAATCATCCCATTATGATCGTGGTAACGGCAACTTCCCGAAATTACCCAGTCCTCAATATCGCCCGAAAGCGGAACCATAAGCTTGAGCACTTGGGCTGCATACTCATCGGCTACTTTTGTCAAATCATCTATTATTTTTTGCCGCGTCTGGCTATCTAATTGACGATAAGCGTCAGGTTTTATAGTACTTAACGAAGCCTGCTTGAGGGCTGCTTCCTGAAGGGTTTTTTGAGTAATTTCGGCATATTCGCCGTCCAGCAAATCATTTACTTGAGAAGATTTTTCATTTTTTAGAATGGTATGTATCAGGTAAATGATAAAAAAACGTTGTATTTCCCAGGGTAAATTTTCTAGTTTTTTATAACCACCTAGTAGCTGAAGTGCTAAGGTTTTAGCTTCGTTGGGGTTCATTCCAAAGGCCACCGAGAGATCTTCTTTGTTGATGACAATGTCCTCTAACTTCAGGTATGTATCTAAGTCCTCTAAGACTTTATAAAATAAATAAGACGATAGTTGAGCGTGGGTACTTTTCATGACTAGTTAGGTAAATAATCGCAAAATTAAATGTAGTAGTAATTTAGGGTTTTTATGATTCTAACCGAGAATTTTTTGCCCAGATTTGTGAAGACACAATCTAAGATTAGGCTGGTACTTTTTTAACTGAGTTTATAAGCAAGAGCAAGAAAAAATACCCATTTTCAAGATTAATAATTTGACTTTCGTAAATTACGACGTTTTTTATAATCCTTTTGTAAGTACAAGTGATGGAACAAGTTCAACAAAATAAAGAAGCTGAGAATCAAACTATAGCTAAACAAAACAAATCGACGAAAACCTCTAAGTCGTTTTCGTCCAAGACAGGTAAGAACGCCATTCAGGCCAAACAAAGTGGCATACCCCCCAAGCCTACCAAACAAGGGCAACTTCCAGCAAAGACAACCAAACAAGGAGCCCAGCCAGTACTACAGGCTAAGTTTGGAAAGGTATTGCAGCGGAAGCCGCTTGAAGAAGATCCGCCCAAAAAGCATAAAGCCAAAAGGGGAGAAACTGTTTATAGCATTTGCAAAAAATACGGTATCAGTCAGGATGATTTTAAGCGCTGGAATGGTCTCAGTGACAATAGCATAGCCGAAGGTAAATCTTACTATGTGAGCGATCCAGCCAAAGACACTGATGACCCTAAGACTACTGGAACCCCGATTAATTACACGGCACAATCAGGGGATAATATGACCCAAATTTGCAAAAAATATGGGATTAGCAAGGCCGACTTTAAGCGCTGGAATGGATTGGAAAAGGAAACTGTCTATGCTGATAAAACTTATATAGTAGGCTACTCAACTACCACCAATACAACGACGACTAAAACCACCCCCACAACGCCTACTGGAACCCCAATTAAATACACCGCAAAATCGGGGGATAACCTGACTAAAATCTGCAAAAAACACAGTATTAGCAAGGCCGACTTTAAGCGCTGGAATGGGTTGGAAAAGGAAACTGTCTATGCTGATAAAACTTATATAGTAGGCTACTCGACTACCACCAACACAACAACGACTAAAACCACCTCCACAACGCCTACTGGAACCCCAGTTAATTATACCGCACAATCGGGGGACAACCTGATCCAAATCTGCAAAAAACATGGCATTAGTAAAGCGGACTTTAAGCGCTGGAACGAATTGACCGAAGACGCTATCTATAAAGGTAAAACTTATATAGTAGGTTATTCAACCACCCCAAAAAAGACTACTCCTACTGGAACCCCAATAAAACACACTGCCATAGGAGGAGAAACTGTTTATAGCATATGCAAAAAATACGGTATCAGTCAGGCAGACTTTAAGCGTTGGAACGAGCTGACCGAAGAAACTGTCTATAAAGACACAACTTATATAGTGGGCTACTCAGATAAGCAAATTACGAAGGAAGAAAAGCCCAATTCCGGAGAGGTAATCGAAGAAAAAAATACTGAAACTCCGAAAAAAGAAACAACCAAAAAAGACGAAAAACCCAAGAAAAAGAATGAGTCTACTGCATCTGCTGAGGGCAACAAAGCCTTGAAAAAGGACTTCACCTTTACCGAAAGCGCGGCGGCCAACTCCGATTTTACCTCTTGGGCAAAAGGCACTATAGTAGGCAATACTACAGATCCTACCAAGGTAAACATCAAACATTTGGCATCGTTGCAAGACCGTTTGATGCAAATTGATAAGACTTTGCTGGGGGCTGACTGGGGCAATGCTAAATTGAAAGCATTGAAAGACAAGGCCGCTAAAGATTTGACTAAAGAAGAGAAGGAATTGATCAAGAAGCATATTGCTAGGACTATTAAAGCAATAACTAGATTTCAAGAAAGGTATTCTGTGAGTTCTTTCAATAACAAAACGCGTAATGATACAAAGAAAGGAGAAACGGCAAAATACATTTTAACGGAGACCACTTCTAGAGCCGGTTTTACTGAGAAACAGGTAAAGCAGGGAGATGCTACTTATATCATATTACGAGACTTTCGTCGCTACACCTGGCAATACACTGGAGCTGATGGCAAGCAGAAAAATATGAAAGCCCAGAACTTTGTGTACAATTGGGCCAATACTTACGAAGAAGGGGTCCAGATAAATGGCAAAGACCAAGCAGCAAATTTTCCCCTCAACAAATTTAAAGAAGCAGGGAGCCTGAGTGACAAACAAGCTAAAGCGCTTAAATTTGCCTCTAAGCATGAGGGTGGTTTTGATGCCTTGAATACTTACGATCAAGCGGTCATTTCATTTGGGTATGTGCAATTTGCCGGGAACGAAAAGGGCACTTTTACTTTGTTGATGGCTTACATCAAACACTACGAGCCTAGCACCTTTCAAGCACGTTTTCAGCAATATGGTATAGATGTAGCCTATGTCTTGAAAAACCAACAAATTGAAAGTAATCCTCATCCCAAATTAGTGCTTAAAACTGATAAAAAAAACTTGAAAGGTACAGAAGCCGAAAAATACATCCAGCAACATCCCCATTATTTAGGGGTATTTATGCGGGCGGCTGAAGATACTAAAGTAAAAGAACAACAAATTCATTTGTCGGTAGATCACTACGCCAAACCTACGGGCGGGTCTCGTTTGGCGGATAAGTCTTATCTGAAAAATGTTACTGATTTGACAAAAGCATTTGATA
Organism: Microscillaceae bacterium; assembly: GCA_003483885.1. Lineage (GTDB taxonomy): Bacteria > Bacteroidota > Bacteroidia > Cytophagales > Microscillaceae > Microscilla. The sequence continues at coordinate 4,058 of DMXI01000570.1, read as the reverse complement.
TCGAAATACTGAGGGTAGACAATGGCAAAGACAAAAAGCCGACGATCAAGGTAGGGGATACCGACATTGCAGCTTACAAGAAAACTGAAGCCTACAAAACCGCCAAAAAAGCTGGAAAAGTGAGTGAAAGCGACTTTGGTGATAAGTTAGGAGGACTCAAGTTACAAGAAATTCTTCGGTCGGAAAGAGGACTAGCTGGGCTTTACTCGCTGATGGTGAATACCCCAGAGTATACCAAATTGTGGTTTAAGTTGGCTATTTTAGACATTATCAAAGCCGAAGGGCTTACCACTTTGGCTCAGGTAAAGGCGATTCCGGCCAAAAAAATACTGAAAAAGGTGAAGGTACGTATTGATGCATCAAAGAATACAGCAAGCCAAAAGAAGATGAGAAAAGGACGTATTCAACATGCGTTGGATAGCAAAAACCTAAGCGATAAAAAATAATGCAACCATTAAAAACTTTATTATTGATCATTGCATTGACTTGGAGCACGCGTTTAGTGGTTGCTTTTCAACAGCCACAAGTGGCGATGCCTTATGTAAAGGATAGTTTAGAGCTATCGAGACAACGTATCACTAACCTTGGTGACAGCTATAGAATAGATATTGATTATCCCCGTTTTTTAACCAAACCCAAGCCTGAATTGGCGACAAAGCTCAATAAACAGGTGAAAACCATTGTGAACCACTACACTCAGCGTTTGATCAAACGGATCGATAGTCTGAAGTATGATGACTATTTACATAGGCTGGGAGGGCGTTTTGAAATGTATTATAACCAAAACGGCTTCTTGTCCTTTGCTCTAGATTTTTATGCAAAATATCCTAACGAGGTATATCATCGAGACTATGCCTATTATTTTACCTACGATGTAAATAAGCAGACCAAACTTACTTTTGGGCAAACCTTTATTTTGGTTGATCAGGTTGGTTGGCAAAAATACTTGCAAAAGGTATTTAAGGTTTCAGTGAATTCAAAAGTAGTAGATTTTGTAATAAATGATTATGAGATAATGCTTCAAATGAAAGATAGGCAGCTTGGTCGTTTTATGTGGTTGAGTGATTTCTGGAAATACTTCAAGCCCAAAGCTCCTTATCAGTTTCTTCAGGGCAAAATTCAGTCACCAAATAATCGCCAAACTCATCAGGTGGCTACCAAAGAAACCCTTTTCAGTATTTGTCGGCGCTACCAAATCAACCAAAGCGATTTTCGTTTGTGGAATGGTTTGGGAAAATCAGCGCAAGTCAATGCTGGGCAAAGTTATTATGTGGCTCCTCCTGTGGTGCGGGCCAAGTATCGAGCCGAGGTGGGTGATTCGGTGTATAAAATTTGCCGAAAGTTTGCCATCCATGCCAGTGAGTTTCGTCGCTGGAATAAGCTCAAAAAAGGCGCAAAAATTTACAAGGGTAGAAGCTATTGGGTGAGTGCGCCAGGGGAGGAGTAAGTTAGTAGAATAATGACGCAATTGAAGATTTTATTACTCATCATCATACTAACTGGTAGCACGCGCTTGGTGGTTGCTTTTCAAAGAGGTATTCCGCCTCTTGAATTTCGGCAGGAAGCTATTGTGAAAAACTCAAAGTGCAAAGATGGTAGTTGTCCTTATTACAAAATAGGGATGAGTTACCCAGTATTTTCTTCTAAAACCCACTTGCAAGCGGTTAAATCGCTTAATATCAAAATTCAACAGATTATAAAAAAGCATTTGGAGGACTTTCTAGCAGATGTAAGATCTACTTATCGAGAAGAAACTAAGGATTATTCGCCTTACTGGTCTGATTTAAATGCAGGTTTTGAGGTCTACTACAACCAAAATGGCCTATTGTCTATGCATTTAGAGCTTGACTTTTCTTTGCCTTTGGGTACTGGTTACCCTGAAAGAACCAGTTATTTTTTTAACCATGACATTCAGCAAAACAAGGCTTTAACTTTTGAGCAAATGTTTGCCGAAATCCGCCCCAAAAAATACTGGAAGGCTTACCTGAAAAAAAAGGTCAAAGGGTCTATGAATTCTTCTAATGTAAAAGGTTTTGCTTTTGAAACAGGAAAGGTACTGATATTTTTTTATGGTCCTCCTTTTGCGTCACGAGACGAAGGCACACACGAGTATATACCCTACCAAGATTTCTGGAAATATTTCCGTCCTCGTTCTCCCTACCAGTTTCTTGGGAGTGAAATGTCCCCTCTCAAGAGTCGCCCAACCCATCAGGTTACCGCCAAAGAAACGCTCTTTAGTATTTGCCAACGCTACCAAATCAACCAAAGCGATTTTCGTTTGTGGAATGGTTTGGGAAAATCGGCACAGGTCAATGCAGGACAAAGCTATTATGTAGCGTCTCCTGTTGTGCGGGCCAAGTATCGGGCCGAAGCGGGTGATTCGGTGTATAAAATTTGCCGAAAGTTTGCTATTCACGCCAGTGAGTTTCGTCGCTGGAACAAGCTCAAAAAAGGCACAAAGATTTACAAGGGTAGAAGCTATTGGGTAAGTGCGCCAGGGGAGGAGTAAGTCCGTAGAATAATGACACAAATAAAGCCTACTCAAACACTTGAGGTAGGCTTTTGGTTTTTCTAGAAAAGGTTATGATGATTTGGAAACCTTGATCACAAAAGGTAGGGTAGCTTGTTTTGTTTTATATTCCTGGAGTAATATTTTTTTGAGAATTGAGCTATTGCACATCAGCATAAACAATGCGCCTTGAGCTCTCAATAGACGATCTTTTGGGTCAATACCTAAATTGAGTGTATACAATTGTTTCGCATTTTTGACTACTTCGGCCCTTAATCCACTTTTAGGATTGGCAAAATTCTTCAAAATGGTTGAAAAGCAAAAAGCTTCTAATTGAGGGTTTCGTTTGGCTTCAGTAGCACGTATGCCGTTCAAGCCTCCACATACTTTGAGTGCATATTGACCTTGAGCATTGATTTTACGAATGTTGAAGTATTTCACCGCAATATTCATCAAATCGTTGGTGTTGATGGTATCAAGCGATTGGGTAGTGTTTGGCAGGGCTCTTATGGCAAATTGCTCCATAACTTTAGCAAAACCAATATCTTGTTGCAAAGTGCGAACGAATAGGTTTTGGCGGTCTTTTGGGGTAGTGGCTTGTTTGAGCATTGACTGATCCAATCGGGAAAAATTTGCCAGTAAATAGTTTAAGTACTGTTGGTTAGTGTTTACCCATTTGGCCAAAAAATGGCTTTCAGGAAGTTTGTTTACCTGCTTCTGATAATAAACACGGCCTTTGTATTGCTGTTGCTCAATGCTAAATATTTGAGTGTATGCCTCCCTCAGTTGTTGAGTTGTTTGTGTGTATCCTACTGATACCCAACTTATAACCAAGATAAGTATAGCGATTTTCTTCATCTATTTTTAAGGTTTTAATACTAGAACAGCCGCAATATATGAATTAAAACTAATAAAATAGTTTTATAACTAAAAATATGGGTTTTTTTGGTTTTTTGCTCAAAATATTACTTTTAGAATAATATTTGTAAACATTCGTTGTTATTATCCAAACATTTGGTAAACTTGAAAGTTATCAATGAACTTGTTTAATGTTTTTTCTTTGAAAGCAAAATTTTCATTTTTTGTGATAGATGAGGCGCAGAAAGTGGAGTTTAGCAGCGCTAAATGAGCATTTTTGCAACGATATATATTGCGAAAAGTGTTATTTTGAATCATTTGGAGAAACCTTAAACAAGTTCAATAGGAATTAATTGAAAAAGAACACGATAGATCAGAAATAACACATGTTTGACGAAGTATATAGAATATTTACCGGCAACGAAGATATAAAACGCCCAGCCAAAGTATTGTTTTGGGCCGAAATAGGCCGTGCCTCTATGGGATTAGGTTCTTACTTTATGTCCTTGCCACTATTACAACTTTTACCTCAGGGAGACGAGCATCCAGTATTGGTGATCCCTGGTTTTATGACCACCGATCGAACGACTGCCCCTTTGCGTTTTTATCTCAAAAGCCGCAGCTATGTACCTTATCGTTGGCAATTGGGACGCAATCTGGCCAATTTTCACGAAATTGAAGAAAAAGTATA